>CAYUNP010000041.1:0-32583 GCA_964446085.1 uncultured Pirellulaceae bacterium | reverse complement strand
CTTTGGCAGGGACTCGATCCGGTGTTCCGGAATCAAGACGTGTCGAGTTCGCAACGTCGCGCGAGATGGTTACGACCGGATGGCGCGCAGGTCACGATCAATTTCACTGACTACTGTTGATGTCGCGCCTAATGCTTTTCCGACTCGAGTATCTCAGTTCCCGACTCGATCATGAATTTTTCACGGTCAGCCGCTGGGAGAAGCCGAAGCTCGCGTTGAATGTCAACCATTGCCGCCAGTCCCATTAGCGCCCAAGCCGAGTTATCAAGTTCGAGCGAATCCGAGATACCTTTTCGGGTGCGATGATCGTCAGTCGTTTGTTTCAAAAACACATGAAAGCGACGATACAAGTCGCGAAGGGCTTTTCGAATATCAGGATCGTCTTCCAACAAACCAGCAAAAACCAAACGATAGTAACGAAGCAGACCATGATCTTCGGCTTGGTAGACCAAAATCATTTCGGCTCGTGTTCGACCCTCAGTCGGTTCAGGTAATTCTTGCCACAACGTCATCGTGAGCTCGTAAATATGCTCAATGCAATCAAGAAACATTTCTTTTTTGCTGGGCCAGATACGATAAAGCACGTTCTCCCTCACGTCACAAGCCTTGGCTATCTTCGCCGTCGTCGTGCCACGAAACCCGTTGGTCGCAAAACACTGCGAGATTTTAGGAAGAAACATCTCCCGTTTTTGACCTGAACTCAATCTATTCCCCTGAATTTTGTAGGAACCCTGCACAAAGTAAGCGGCGATAGAATTTAACCATTTCTTTCCTTCTTGACACCGACCTGCCGGACTGTAAGTATACACTTACATAATGTAAGCAATTACTTACAAATCACCGGAATGCGAGAATTACGATGATTCGACAGAACGGAGAACCAGTCGTTGCGACCGTACAGCGAGAGTCGAAAATTCGATTTCGACTTGCAGACGCAAATCAAAGCCAGCAGGTCAATGATGCCCAGTCCAAGCTGAATCAAACGCGAGTTCGCCAAATTTGCTGTCCAGGTTCGATTGACGAAATTGCGCAAATCGTCCAACAAACGAAAGCTGCCGGACATGCGATCAGTGTTAGCGGCGGCAAGCATGCGATGGGCGGACAGCAATTTGGCACGGACAATGTTCAGCTGGACATGACTCAATTCAATCGCGTATTGAATCTGGATCAGGAACGCGGCGTGGTCACCGTCGAATCCGGAATTCAATGGCCGCAGCTCATTCAAGAATTGCACCGGATTCAACGACACAACAAGACCACCCAGCCGTGGACCATTAGAGAAAAACAATCCGGTGTGGACTCAGTTTCCATCGGCGGCTCTCTCTCGGCTAACATTCACGGGCGCGGTTTGCGCTCACGACCGTTCATCGACTCAATTGAGTCGTTTCTAATGGTTGACCATCGCGGGCAAACGCTTCATTGCAGTCGCGAATCAAACCCGTTACTTTTTTCGCTGGCGATCGGTGGCTATGGATTGTTCGGCATCATTGCGCATGTCACGTTACGATTAGTTCGAAGATTCAAAGTCCGCCGCAAAGTCGAAATCGCTGTCATGGGTGATGCGTTACCGTTGCTGCAACAGCGTCGCGAATCGGGGTTTGCGTTTGGAGATTGTCAGTTCGGGATCGATTTGACTGGACCGGCAGAATCCCACCCGGCCATTGTGCCTTGCTATCTGCCTGTTAATGATTCGACGCCCATTACGGAATCCAAAACCTCTTTTTCTGCTGAAAACTGGGCTCAGCTTTATCGGCTTTCGCGAACGGACAAGCGTCAAGCCTTTGACCTGTTCAGTCAACACTATCTTCAGACCGATGGGCAAGTCTACTGGTCCGATACGCATCAGCTTTCCAACGCGTTCTGTGGTTATCGAAGCGCCGTGGATCCATCAGAGGGAACTGAGATGATCACGGAAGTCTATCTCGATCCCGACAAGGCACTTCCTTTTCTGACCCGAGTCCGCTTGGCGTTGGCAGCTCGACAAGCCGACATCACTTACGGAACCATCCGACTGATCGAAGCCGATCATGAATCTTTTTTACCCTGGGCTCGCAGACGTTCGGTATGCATCGTTGTTAATTTACACTGCCCACGATCCCAGGCCGGAATCAGGAAAACCAAGCGAGACTTTCAAACTATTCTCGACCACACGATCGAGTTCGACGGTTCGTTTTATTTGACGTACCACCGCTGGGCTCTTGCTCATCACCTTTGCGCTGCCTATCCCAACATTGGAGAATTCTTCAAGTTAAAAAAGAAGTTCGATCCCAACGAGCTTTTCCAAAGCGACTGGTATCGACATTACTCGACAGTCTGATTTCCGTTGAACTTGACAAACAGTGAACAGGCAATTTTTTCCTGCGTCGCTCAATGTTCCAGCATCTGCCAGGGTGATCGTTAAGCAACGCTTGGCATCCGAAAGGTTACCGTCACGGAAGCATATAAGCAGTTGCTTTTCCACTGTTGAAAGTGGGTGACTTTCTAATCACAATCCGACGCGTAAGCGCTTACACGTCCGCGGCAGTGCCAAGACCAACAGCATTGATGAACATTAAAGATCAATCGAAGAGCTGCTTTCGCCGTGCTGATTGCGAAGCTGATCCATCAGGAAGCTGATGCTTCTGCCGTAAACCCGAACCGCGTGAGAAGGGTTGCCTTGCTTGAGCGCCGATTCGGCATCGGCAACCATCGCTTTGAGTTTCTTCCAGTCGACTTTCCAGTCCTGTTCGACAGCGCCCATTTGTAACTGTTTCAGAATCGCAGCTAACTGCTTTGCAACTTCAGCACCCGAACCACAAGTCGTCCGTGTATAAGGTCCTTTGCCCAAAGCTTTGCCCTGGGCGACCGCTTGCCCGCTGGTTGCCCCCATCAACATTCGAATCAAGGCATAACCGCCAGTCCCCAATGCAATCAAACCAGGAACAGTCGCTGGAATCCACTGCTTCATCATCAGGAAGAAGAATACCAACAACAGCGAGACGCCAAAGAAAGCCCAAACCAGCGGATGGACAGAGTACTCCGATTTCTTTGAATTGACTCGAATGGCTTTGGCATTGCCCGCAGTCGCAATTTCAGGCCCGGCGATTTTGGCAATGATCACGGTGATGTTGTCCGGGCCACCACGCAAGTTCGCAAGGTCAACCAGAACTTTGACCGCTTCGGCAGGCGGCATATTGGACAACAGGGCAGCAATTTCGCCATCAGTAATAACGCCGGTCAGCCCATCACTGCAAAGCAAAAACGAATCGCCAACAGCAGCTGGAAACGGACCTTCGAGATCGACTTTGCATTCGGGATACGGCCCGAGCGATCGCGTGATTACGTTTTTGGGAATCTTGCCCTGAGCCTCTTCCTGAGCCGTCAACTGTCCCGCAGCTTTCATTTCCCAAACGAGACTGTGATCGAATGTAAGTTGCTCAAGCCGATTCTGACGCAATCGATAGACGCGGCTATCACCGACATGAGCCGCGACGGCTCCCTGTGGCAACAGTACCAATGAGCTGAGCGTCGTGCCCATATTGTGAAAGTCTTCGTTCGCCTGGCCACGGCGGTTGATTTCCGAGTTGGCGTCAACGACCGCTTTCTTTAACGCCTCAGGCGCGGAAGCTTCAGATGAACGAGCGTAAAGATGAGGAATTTGATCGACAGCGATCTTGCTGGCAAGCTCTCCCGCAGCGTGGGCTCCCATGCCGTCAGCGACAACAAAAAGGTGTCCTTTTTTCTGCCAGGATTCGGGAGAAGCAGACAACGATATCGCCAGATTGTCCTGGTTGTTGGTCCGTCGCATACCGACGTCGCTTAGTGAGGCGACTTCGATCGATGAGTCCCAGGTTGGATTACCACTATTCATGCGCGGTCAAATAAGAAATGAAAACAGGCTGAACGCCAAATCCTCGATATGCTGGCAAACAGTACCACTATCTTAGCCTGAAACGACGGGAAAGTTAACGTACTGTCCTTTCAACGTAGAAAATTGGACTTTTGTGCATTGCCAGGTTTCGCTAAACGGTTCTTTGCGGAATTTGCCGCTGATCCTCACAAGCTTTGTTTGCTCCGATTCCACGCTGCAAGTACTACGTGAATTTCCCCAATCGTCATCCTTCAAACACCCTCCCCGGAGCAACAGTTGCATTGCTGCTGTTGTCGCTAATTTGCACTCTGGGATGTGTCAACCGCCGCTTGGTCGTTCGCACTGAGCCCGAAGGAGCCTTTGTAACCGTCGATGGGTACCCGATTGGACACTCGCCGGTGGCCACGCGATACACACATGGAGGAAGTCGCGAAATCCAGATCGAAAAGGATGGTTACAAAACAGTGAAGGTACTTCAGGACCTTTCCGACCCATGGTACCTCCGCCCTCCGTTCAGTTTTGTAACCGAGAATTTTTGGCCAGTGGAAATTCGACATCAGCCACAGCTCGAATTTCAGTTGGAGCCCAAGACGCGAGTCAATGAGGCCTATCTTTTACAACGCGCCAACACGTTGAGAACCAATGTGCAGCAAGGCACCGTTACGGCGCCGGCGAGATAACATCGGTCGCACAGGCTTCCAGCGATTCCAGCCCGTGAGCAGAATACAAAACACAGGCTGGAATTTTACGCCACCGACGCCAGCGTTTTCTTACAGCCCGGAACGCTCAAAACGTGACGCTCAGCTTTCGCAACTGTTCGACCAGGGCACCTGAAAACAGAGCAAAACTGTATTCGCGAGAGCCGAGGATTTTGCTTTCAGGCAATGCCGCTTTGGCACGCGCGATTTCCTTTTCAAGTTTGATTCTTTTTTCCGAAAGTGATTCGAAGAGCTGGTCGTTGATTGCAGCAATCTCATCGTGCCATAATTTTCGACTTCCGGATTCAGGAGGATTCTCAATCAGATAACTTTTGCGACCTTTCAACTCTTCACAGGTCGACTGGCCTTCAGGACGATAGCGAAGCTTTCGCATCTGAACTTCCAGTTCCGTGACGGTTTGCCGAGTCACATTTTCGAACTCCAATGGTAACTTCATTGTCGCAGTCATCGTCATGAACTTCGGCGGCTCCACCTCAAAGAAACGTTTCATGATCACATCGCCAAGCTGATCGTACTTCGCACCTCCGATGCCGTGGATAAAAAGATCACTGGCGAAAAGTCTGCTGAACATCGTCGTGGCGAGCGCTCGAGGACGGATGAACATTCCGGAACCGGGTTGATTGAGCTCCACAAACGAACTCACGAAACAATTTCTCTTGAGCGACACCGTCCACTGATCGCGATCCGAAAGTTCCACCGTGTCATCGCGGCAACTTGCAAACACCCGCCGCCGCTGCGGAGATGCTTTGCCCCAGACCCAAAACGGAATCTCGTGCCATCGTCCATCGGATTCCAGTTCAGGCACCGGATGGGAACGACTGCGAATGCGATGCGTGTTACGATACTCGTCAAGTGACTGGTTATAGATTTCCAAAAAACGCAGCGGCTCGGTCGCGATCAAGTCAACAAACATTGCGAACGACTTGCTCGCCGAAAGATGACTGACAGGAAGTTCAAGATTCCCGATTCCATGTTTTTGTTCGAGGCGATGCCGTCCTGCTGCGATGCTGGCCGATAAGCCGAGGTCTCCTGACGCAGAAGTAACCTCGGGCCAGAGCGAATCGATCAGCGGCGCATCCACAGTGCTGCCAATCGAAGTTGCAAGTCGCTGTCCAAAACTCAAAAACGTGGCTCGATCGATCGTTGGTCGCATCTCGTGCGGGACAGCAACGGCAGCAGAATCGTAGGGAACCCGAATCACCTGTGCCGTTCCGCTTACGTATTGCGGGCAAAGAACATTCGTGTCGCCGCACAGATCGTTGTCCACGACAAGATTGATTGCCGTCGCATTGGCAGCTTTCCCGAGAGCATCCAGGGCAAAGTTCTTGAACCAAACTCCGGGGTGAAAGAGAGTCGGTTGATGTCCCGCCATTACGATTGAGCTGACATTGCCCGTTTCGGAAACATTCGAGTATTGCCGACTGTATTGATATGCCATTTCAGAAAGTTCGGCTCTGGCAATGTCCCGAATCGATTCCAGAGCGCCCCAATGCTGCGCAAGGACTTTCTGATTCCGTCTGACCACACTCGAGCCGTCAGATAGCGGCGGTGACTGCAGCGTTTGCCCGTGATTTTGGGGGGCACGCAATCGAACGTACTCAGCCAACACGTTGTTCCCTGAGCTTTTCACAATCCGAACCGACAGGAAGTCGTTTCAGCGCCGCATTGATGACATCGTTGTAATACTGCAGCCGCGTGTTGGCGTCGTCAAGAGTTTCACCGAAGGATCGATTCTCGTCCAGGTAAATTCGCGGCACTGCGACTTCAACAACGGTCAGCTTTCGACACGCAGCCTGAACCCAAAGCTCAAGTGGCATCGCATAACCCGTTTCGGTCAGCCTCAACTTTTTCATCGCCTCAACGCGATAGGCTTTGAATCCACAAAAAGCATCGGTGAGCTCAATGCCCATCGACTCACCAATGGTTTGGGTAATAACCTGATTGATCTTGCGACGTTCGGCAGGCGCCGAAGTGTCTTCGTCAAACTCTTCCAGATAGCGACTGCCAGAAACAATGTCAGCTCCAGAGCTTTCGATCCGCGCCACGAAATCCTGAATCCGTTGCGGTTCGTGCTGTCCATCGCAATCGATGGTGACCACATACTGGTAGCCATTCTCTTCGGCGTATCTGAATCCGGAGATCAACGCTGCCCCATAGCCCTGATTGACTTCATGCGAATGCAGAATGATATCGTCGCGGTTTGCCAGTAGCGCGGACGTTCCATCTGTAGAACCGTCATCGACAACCAAAACGTCGTCAGCATACTGAGCGACCAAATCAAGTACACCATTGACCGTCAATTCTTCATTGAAGACTGGCAGTACAGTTAGAAACCTGGGAGATTGTGACATTGACTCGTTGCCTATTCCTGTGAGACGCCAGATTACGTTCAGACGTTCTTGTGAGTCCGATTATACGCTCAACCGAGAAAAAAAAACCAATGCTTCGCACGCAACGAGAAAGATTGGTGAATCATGGAGTTTAAAGGCCCGAACACGTGATGCCGTGAGAAAAATCGCACAGGATATTGCCAGCAACACACTCTCTGACTCAGCTTCACTTGTATTAAACCGACTGAATCGGATCGTCTTCATTTTGGCTGGGCCAAACTTCGGCTTCAGAAAACTCGGCTGCAATTTTGTCCGCAAGGACTTCGATGGCGAATCGTTCGCTGAAATAGTGCCCCATTAAAATCAGCCCCACATTGCTGGCTCGGGCCTCGAGGACAGTATGAAAAGTTGCTTCGCCGGTCACCAAACAGTCTGCTCCTCGCGCCGCAGCTTTGGAGAGAAACGTTCCGCCGCTACCACAAGCCGTTGCAATTCGCTGCACATTTCCGTCAAGTTCACCGACCACCTGAATCCTTGGCAAGGCAAAATCGGATTTGATCCCTTCTGCGAAAGCTCGCAAAGTCGTCGGCACCTTCAACTTTCCGATACGTCCAGCACCTGGCTGTTCAGGATTTTTGCGATTTGGAATCACCGGAGCAGTGGCTTCGACTCCGATTCGATTGCAGAGCATCTGATTGATTCCACCAACCGCTGAATCGAATCCAGTGTGCGGGCTATAAATCGAAACGCCAGCTTGCGCGAGATTCCAAATCAATCGTGTCGGAGTTTTCTCGGTCGTGAGGCGTTTCGTTGGCGAGAAGGGCAGGGGGTGATGGGATACGATCAGGTCCACCTGTTTCTCGATAGCTTCAGCGGCGCTTTCGGGAGTCACCGTCAAACAGGTCATCACACGTTTCGCCTCGCGAGCCGGATCGCCCAGAATCAGCCCCACGTTGTCCCATTCTTCGGCCAGTTCAGTAGGCGCGAACTTGTCGAGGTATTCGCAAACTGATTGAATGCTTGTCACGCTTGATTCCTGTTTGATAATTTCTTGTTGGCCCTGGGGTGGTAACCGCACGAGTTGGAGCCTCGCCTACAATTCACCTCGGGCGTCCAGCAGCAGTTCGAGGTAACTGGTTGTGATTGAACCTTCGAGTCCCAATTGATCCGCGAGGGATTCCAGTTTCTGTTTCGCCGCTGGAATATCTTCGTCGTTTTCGGCGACGATTTCCAGTTCAACAAAGCAACCGACTTCTTCCACCGCATCGAGGCAGACTTCGACATGTGCGTCCTGCCACTGGAGCGAAACGGTATCCCGAGTCTTGCAGACTTTTGCGACGGAGTGCATTCCCATCCCCAAAAACATCTCCACCATCTTTGCTGAGTCCTCTTCACCGAGAGACACTTCGACTTCTTTGCGAATCTTTGTCGTCGCGTCCTGGTTTGGGCCTTTGAAAGTCAGAACATGAACATCGTTGACTTGACGAATCCGCAGGGCAATGTCCATCAGATCGAATCTCAATTGCCGATGATTGAAATACTCATCCGATTGCGAAGCAGAATTTGCTTTGCTTATGACATTCAGATCACCCGACTCCAACTGCTTGCGTATTGCGTCAAAACTTTCAATCTGGAACTTTTTCTCGATCTCGATCATGACATTCCTCTCGATTGCCTGCAAAAATAGTGGTCATCGATTAATTGGATGTTTTGGCTTGTTTCTGGTGAACTGAAGATGTAAGACACGCGTAACAGGTGCGTCATATCGGAACATCAGTTCTCTCGTGAGTGAAAAAAATGAACCTTAAAATCTCCCATCTCCTTTCAGCCACCCTTTTTTCCCTATTCCTCTTTTCTTCAGCCAATGCTGAGGAAGTGGCAGGTAAACAGTGGCCAGCCAACAAACAAACTTCGATCGACAAAATCGATCACAAGCCATTCGACACGCTTTTGCAAAAGTACGTCGATAAAGATGGTCTGGTCAACTATAAGGCATGGCATGCAAGCCAGGAAGATAGAGCTACACTCACAACCTATCTGGAAACTCTCAGCTGCGTTGACCCCAACGCCAAAGCCGAACGCAACGCCAAGTTGGCATTCTGGATCAACGCCTACAACGCAGTCACCATTGAAGGCATCCTGCGCGTCTATCCGACGACCAGTATTCGCAACCATACCGCCAAAGTAGTCGGGTACAACATCTGGAAAGACCTGTATCTCTATGTTGGAAACACAAAGATTAACCTCAACGATATCGAGCATGAGGTATTGCGAAAAATGAGTGAGCCGCGAATTCACTTCGCCATCGTTTGTGCTTCAATCGGATGCCCCAGACTCTACAACAACGCTTATGTGGCAGACAAGCTGGAAACTCAACTGACAACCAACACGACTGACTTCTTTTCTCGATCACAGAATCTGCAAGTCGATGCACAGCGGTCCAAACTGAATCTCAGTGAAATCATGAACTGGTTTGGCACTGACTTCGGAGCGACACAGGCCCAGCAGATCCAGGCGATTGCTCCTTACTTCCCCGAGAATGCGAAGACCTTCGTCGGCAGCAGAAGATATTCAATCGGTTTCCTGAGCTATGACTGGAACCTGAATACCCAGAAGTAATCCCTGCAATCAATATGACTTCGGACTCGCCTCGACTAACTTAATTGTCGGGACGAGTCTGAACGATTAACAGGATTCAAAGCCGTTCTTGCCAGGCTCGAAAGCTCAATTGAGTTTCGACATGGCGAACGGCTTTTGTTTTTGTACCAGCCTCAAGTGTTCACTGCATGAACTTACGCTTTTCCAAACCCGACCAATCTGCCATCGATGCACTGCTGCTCAAGCAAGGCGATCGCGACCTGAGCTACGCCATGGTTGGTTGCACTCAGGAAATCACTGCCCACCAGAACTGCCACTCTGGCTTCACCCGCGATCACAACCGGATTCAACTGGGACAGGGCCAAGCCTGCTTCCAACGAGCGAAACAAGCCATTCAGAAGTGGGAAATGTTCAACCTGGGCTGGGTTCAGATCACGGACACCAGCACACCGATCGAACCAGGAAGCCTGGCCTGCGTCCGGGTGAATCTGTTTGGGCTATGGTCGCTCAACGTCTGCCGGATTGTGTACCTGCTCAATGAGCCAACACCAACTGGCAGTCGATATGGTTTCGGCTACGGGACTTTGCCGCATCACGCCGAACAGGGCGAAGAACGTTTTACCATTGAGTGGAATTCAGAGGACGGCTCAGTCTGGTACGACATTCTGGCTTTTTCGCGTCCCGCAAACTGGCTGACGTGGACATTCAATCCCGCCATTCGTCGATTCCAAAAAAAGTTCGCCCTGGATTCCAAACAGGCGATGTTGCAGGATGTTTCGTCGTAGCCTTGCCATGTCTGTGCGTCGCAACAGCGGTGGCAAAGAAACAAAACATGGACAACAGTAACGTCGCAAGCATCATTCGAACCGAACGATTTCGTAATGGCCAACAGCATTCACCTCAGACTCCGCACGTTTCCAGGTGTGGGTCCACGTTATATTGCAGCGCGGTTTGCTTTACAGCTTCGGCGTCCATGACGAGCCCATGGAGCCTTACCAGGTCGGTGTGCCAAGCCTGGCTCGCAGCGTTCGAACGGATTCAGAGGGATCTTCGCTTTTACAAATAGCAGAACTTACTGCCACGCGACGACAACCGACGGCAACCAGGGTGGCGATGTTGCTGTCGCTGATTCCGCCGATCGCGAAAGCTGGCAAAGAAACCTCGTTCAGTACTTCTTTCACAACCTTGACGCCCACATGCGAATCGAAGTCCTTGGTCAGCGATGGAAACACCGGGCCAACACCGATGTAGTCCGCTCCGTCGATAACTGCTCTGCGAGCCTGTTCTGCGGAATGAGTCGAGACGCCAATGAACTGGTTGGAACGCAACATCATCCGAGCTTCATGAACGGAAAGATCTTCCTGCCCAAGATGCACACCGTCGGCACCTGCCGCAACACAAAGATCGACTCGGTCGTTCATCACCCAGGCCGCTTCAGTTCCATGCGTAACTGAGCCAATGACTTTTCCGGCAGCAATCAACTCACTGTCAGAAAGTGACTTGTCGCGAAGTTGAATCAAATCAACGCCCGCGTCAACCAAACTGGTAACCAACGACTTCAATTTCGCAAAACCAGTTCGTTCTTCACAAGCATCGACCAGCACGTAGAGATGCGCTTTCTGGAAACGTTCCCGATTAAAGGCCGTCCCGAAAACGGCTTTCTCAAGTGTGTAAGCTCGATAGCGCACCTGCTCAACTGCTTTGGCCACGTCCGGAAAATCGGACTTGGAAAACTCCTCGATCGTCCGAGCGGCTTGCTGAACACGAGACATGTTGGAGCGCAGCAGACTCTCGAAATCATCACGTTGGTACTCGGCTTCAGTTTGAACATTCCGACCAACGTCGGCTTCACTGTCCCGTGACCGCAATCGCCAGGCAGCCTCGATCGCGGCACAACTTTCGGTGAGGTCATGTCGTAGCTGCTTCAGCTGTCTGGACAAAAATGCGTCGTCCAATGCCATGCGAGCCCAGGCTTCGACGACACGCAGACCTTCGGACGCACGGTTGATTGACGCGTCAAGAATACGAAGGGTGTTCCCCAGGAGTGGATTGTCGAACGATTCAGCGGACTGTCGCACGACGTTTTTTTTGAGTTTTTCGGCGTCGCTCATTGTGTCACTTTGGCATGCCAATTCGGGTAATTTGTGTTGGTTCGGTCCCAACGATACCGGGAAACACTGATTTTAGCAGACCACAGTACAGGATTTGACGAGACGGGAGGTTTGAGATTGACGTATTTTCGGATCACCCGGATACTCGGGGTTGTTCAGCTGCTTCTGAGAAATCGAAAAGGATTCGTCGGGTTCCAAAATGGAATTGGAATTCCCCGGGCTTGGGCTGAATCAGGTGTTATTTTTTTGAAACGGATGTCGGAGCACACCATGAATTGGGGCACTGCGCTTTTGTGTTGTTGGCCGGGACTGCCGGGACTTTGGTACCGGGGCCGATGGTCTTCACTTGCTTTAGCGATCGCCTTCACAATTCTGTTGAATCTGACAATCGTTGCTACTTTTGTTTGGACCGGAATTTTCCACGACGATGCCTTCCCGGCGATCGCCTGGCCTGTTCTGTTGCTGATTTGGTTCACATCAACCGTGATCGCCAAACGAAATTTGCCTGACGTGATGTCACTGACAAAAGACGATCGCTTCCCGGTAACTGAAGAAGAGACCGACGATGCTATCGACACCTTGTTTATTGAGGCCAGGCGGGAATACTTAAGGGGCCATTGGAATGAGGCACAAAGTTTGCTTCAAAGGCAACTGAAGCATCATGCGAGAGACATTGAATCACGCCTGATGCTGGCAACCCTGCTTCGTCACACACGCAAGTTTGACGATGCAGCGGCACAACTGGACCAGATTGAGAAATACGATCCGGCGATTAGTTGGAAAAATGAAATTGCAAGAGAACGCGAACTGTTGCGACTGGTTCATGAGTATGAACTAACGCAGTACGACCCAGCGGCTCATCTTGCAAACAACAATGATGGCTTCATTCGTGAAGTCAACAAACTGAGTCCTTAAAAAACACGACGAATCAAACACCATTTCGCAGGTCACCTTGACCTGAATTTTAAAGAGGATCAACCATGTACGAACGCTTCACAGATCGAGCTCGCAAGGTCATGCAATTGGCCAACCAGGAAGCTCAGCGGTTCAACCATGAGTACATCGGCACCGAGCACATGTTGCTTGGTCTGGTTAAAGAAGGCACTGGCGTTGCTGCCAATGTTTTGAAAAACCTGGACGTTGAGCTGCGCAAGATTCGGCTCGAAGTCGAAAAGCTTGTGCAGAGCGGCCCGGAAATGATCACCATGGGCAAGCTTCCCCAGACGCCTCGCGCCAAAAAGGTGCTGGAGTACTCGATGGAAGAAGCTCGCAACCTGCAGCACAATTTCGTCGGTACCGAACATATCCTTCTCGGTTTGCTCCGCGAACAGGAAGGCGTTGCAGCACAGGTTCTGATCAACCTTGGCCTGAAGCTGGAAGACGTTCGCGAGGAAGTTCTCAATCTTCTTGGCAGCGGCCTTGAATCTGGCGAAGGTTCAGAACGCGGCGGACGCGAAGGCGAAGGCGCCGAAGCAGAAGGCGGTTCAAGCCGTGGCAGCAAATCAAAAACACCCGCCCTGGACAGCTTTGGACGGGACCTGACGGAACTGGCCAAGCAAGGCAAGCTCGATCCGGTTATCGGACGCGCCAAAGAAATCGAACGGGCGATTCAGGTTCTGTGTCGTCGCACCAAAAACAATCCTGTCCTCCTCGGTGAGGCGGGTGTTGGTAAAACTGCGATCGTCGAAGGATTTGCCCAGCGAGTTATCTCTGGAGATATTCCCGAGATCCTTGCCGAGAAGCGAATCGTTGTTCTCGACCTCGCGATGATGGTTGCCGGTACAAAGTATCGCGGTCAGTTCGAAGAGCGTATCAAAGCGGTCATGAACGAAGTTCGCCGTGCTCAAAACACGATCCTGTTCATCGATGAGCTTCATACGCTCGTCGGTGCTGGTGGTGCTGAAGGTGCGATCGACGCGGCCAACGTCCTCAAACCAGCCCTGGCTCGTGGCGAGATTCAGTGCATCGGAGCCACCACGCTCGATGAGTACCGCAAGTACATCGAGAAAGATTCTGCTCTGGCTCGTCGTTTCCAGGAAATCCTGGTCGATCCAACTTCCAACGAAGACACGATCGAAATCCTCAAGGGTTTGCGTTCACGATACGAAGAGCACCATCGCGTACAAATCACCGACGACGCTGTTGAAGCGGCCGTTGAGTACAGTAGCCGCTACATCACTGGTCGCTGCCTTCCGGACAAAGCGATCGACGTGATCGACGAAGCCGGTGCTCGCATTCGACTTCGCACAATGAAGCGTCCGCCAGATCTCAAGGAGATCGACGAAGACATCGAGCGTCTCAACAAAGAGAAAGAAGACGCTGTCGCCAATCAGGATTTCGAAAAAGCCGCGTCGCTCCGTGATCAGGCTGACAAGTTCCGCAAGAAGAAGGAACAGATCAAGAAAGACTGGCGCGAAAAGTCACAGCAAAACGAAGGTGTCGTTGACGAAGAAGTCGTCGCTGAAGTTATCTCCAAGATGACCGGCGTTCCATTGACTCGACTGTCGACCGAAGATTCACTCCGTCTGATCAAGATGGAAGAAGAACTTCATCGCACCGTCGTCAGCCAGGAAAACGCGGTCAAGTCCATTGCCAAAGCGGTTCGCCGAAGTCGCAGTGGCCTGAAAGACCCAAAGCGTCCGATCGGTTGCTTCATGTTTGCTGGCCCAACGGGTGTTGGTAAAACGTTGCTTGCCAAGGCAGTTGCCGAGTTCATGTTCGGTGACTCTGAGGCGCTCGTAACGATCGACATGTCCGAATACATGGAGAAGCATAACCTGAGCCGTCTCATCGGTGCCCCTCCGGGATACGTTGGCTACGAAGAAGGCGGTCAGTTGACCGAAAAGATTCGTCGTCGCCCCTATTCGGTTGTGCTGCTCGATGAAATCGAGAAAGCTCATCCGGACATCTTCAACATGTTGTTGCAGGTGATGGAAGAAGGCCGTTTGACCGACAGCTTCGGTCGTAACGTTGACTTCCGTAACGTCATCCTGATCATGACCACAAATGTTGGTGCTCATGCGATCAAGAACGAATCTGCGTTCGGTCTGCCGGGTGCTGGCGATGACCAGAGCTACGATGCCATGAAGCTTCGCGTTTACGACGAAGTCAACAAAGCGTTCCGTCCTGAGTTCCTGAACCGTCTTTCCGAGTTGCCGATCATCTTCCGTCACCTGGAGAAGAAGGACCTCAAAGTCGTTATCGACTTCGAATTGGCAAAGATTCGCGAGCGACTTGCAGAACGTGGCTTCGATTTGAATCTGACCGAAACGGCGAAAGAGTTCCTGATCGAAAAAGGAACCGACCTCGACTACGGTGCTCGTCCACTTCGTCGTGCATTGGAGAATTACATTGAGGATCCGCTTTCTGAAGAGCTTCTTCAGGGTTCGTTCACGGGTAAAAACAAGTTGATTGTTGATGCCATGCGTGGCGATGACGGCGAACCATTGCGTGACGACGATAAGAAGATCAAACAGCTAAAGTTTGACAGTGAGTTCGTTCCGCCCGTCGAAGAAGATCCGAAGGAAGAAGAGACAGTCGGCGTCGGAGCGGGCGAAGGTACCGATTCTGACGATGATTCGTCCGAAGAATAGTCGATTTAGACTGACAATTTACAAGCCGCAGCGGTCATGATCGCTGCGGCTTTTTTCGTGGCGTCACGGCAATGCTGGCGTCGAAAATACGAATAAACGGCGCATTCCAAAATCCACATCCCGGACTGACTCCATTTCCAACTGACCTGTCATGGCCTCCTGCGAATCCAATCAACCAATTGCAACGCTACCGGTCCCGTCGCGCGCCCAGATCAGTCTGTTGAAACTCTTCGCTGTCTGCCTGCTTGTTCCTGCGGCACTGGTCAGTTGCGTCCTGACGCTGTCTCCAAACTTCTCTGCCGGAAACACGAACGCTTTCGAGCTACAAACGCGTGAACACCCCATCGGTGGCGACCTGATTCAGGAATACGTCGGCGGACATATCTGGAACGCCAACCGCGAGCAGCTCTACGACTGGAAACACTCCAAATCGCTTCAACACGACCCGTCTGTCGTTGGCTTCACCTGGCAGGAATCCGGATATTTTCCAATGGTCTATCCACCGTTCCACTACCAGTTTGCGAGCCTGAGTTCGTCAATGGCGTACGGTAAATTCATTGTGACGTGGATGTTTTCCGGAGCGATCGCGCTATCGGTGGCGTCCTTCTTTTTCCTGTCCGGATTTCGTGACTTGCGAGCCAACTCGGGCGGATGGTTTTTCTTCGCACTGCTTTTTACACCGCTGTTGGTCAGCATCAACACAGGCCAGAAGTCAGCGATACTCCTGGCGATTCTCACCATCACTTTTGTGCTGCTGCATCGCCAGCGTCCACTGACCGCTGGACTTGTGTTTGGCTTGATCGCCTTCAAGCCCTACCTGGCTGTATTGATTGGCGTGGTCATGCTATGCAAGAAGCAATATCGCTTCGTCGCCGGATCTTTCGTTACCCTCACAGCTTTGATCGCAGTTTCATGGATCGCAGCACCAACTTCGTGGGGCCAATACATCCAGATGTGTTTCGGGATGACGGAATACATTTCAACCAGCGGCTATCAACTCGAACAGTCGCATTGCCTCTGGGGGGCCATTGAATTGTTGCTGGGCAAGCAATTCCCGGTTTTGGTCAAACCACTTGCAATCGTCGCCGCGATTGGGGTACTGACACTTTTGGGTCGGATCATGTCGGGACCGATTGAACTTTCGTCATCGCGGTTTGCATTTCAGTTTGCGGCTTGCGTCATTGCAACGGTTCTCGTCAGCCCACACTTCTACACTTACGACCTTTCTATCCTGCTGTTACCACTTGCGATTTGCGGACTAAGTGCAGACATCACCCATCGCATCAATCGCCGGGTCATGTACTGGATTTGCATCTCCGTCCTCTTCGGAGCCAGCATGTACGGATTGATCGCGCTAAAATTCGGCTTTCAGATTTCGACACTGATTCTTTTCACCTGGCTGATCGTGATCGCTGGCGGCTGGAATGCGATTGATGTGATGAAAGAAGGAACGCTGGAAAAAGCTGAGTAAACAGCGGCCAGAACCTGGCGTTCAAATGCCAGTGAGAACCGAGAGCCAGACCAGCTTAATCATGTAAGCAGTCTAAATTGGCACGCCTTGAAGCCAAACGGGCAATGGCTGTCTAGTTCGAATCGAGAATCGCAAGATTCGGAGCGACCTGCTCGATCTGCCGCGTCATGTATTTCTTGACCTGTGCAGTTGTCTTGAACTTCATCACCGTTTTGACAATGGCTTCGGCTTCTTCAATCGAAATCTGGCTAGCCAGTTGTTTGATCGACGGCACGAAAGCCGGACTCATGCTGAAACGCCGCAATCCCATCCCCAGCAGCAACAGAAACGCTTTCGGCTTGCCCGCCATCTCACCACAAACCGTCACCGGCGTACGACTCTCGTTGCAGGCCGCAATCACGTGCTTGAGAACGCGCAAAACTGGAGGTGCAAGCGGCTGACAGAGGTGGCTGACTTTTGGATTGTCACGATCCGCCGCCATCAGGTATTGAACCAGATCGTTGGAGCCAATCGAAACAAAATCAACAAGGTCCAACATCGAATCAATCGAGATCGCAGCCGCCGGAACTTCCAACATCATTCCGACCAACAACTCCCGGACTTTGATATCGCGGGCCGTCAACGTCTTGTACGCCTTGCGAATCATGCTGCGCAGCTTTCGCAATTCTTCGACGGTGGTGACCATTGGAAACATGATCCGGGCCGTGCCTTCGGGAAACTCGCTGGCAGCGCGAATAATCGCGCGGATCTGCGTATTGAAAAACTCGGGATGCTCGAAAGATAAACGAATGCTGCGCCAGCCCATGAACGGATTGGCTTCCTTGTGATCGTGCCCCAGATATGCCACCGTCTTGTCACCGCCAATATCCAGCGTACGAATCGTGACGTTGTGGTTTGGACTTTTGGCGACGATCTCGCGGTAGACTTCGTACTGCTGATCTTCATCAGGAAGATCACTATGGGTCAGGTACAGGTATTCAGTTCGATACAGCCCGATTCCCGACGCCCCCATCGCAACGGCAGCTTCGGCATCGGCAACGCCATTAATATTGGCTTCGAGTCGCAGTTCCACGCCACAAGACGATTGAGCTTTGTCGTCGCGGTTGGTTGCCAACTGATCACGCAGATCAAAAAACTCCCGTTCGAGCTTTCGAAACGCGGCCAGTGATTCTGCGTTAGGGTTAACTTCAACGCAGCCCGCTCGGCCATCGACAACAATCGTGTCACCCGTTTTGACTCGGCGAAGCATATTCTTGACGCCCGAGACAGCTGGAATACCGCGTGAACGGGCGATAATCGCGGCGTGGCTGGTCTGACTACCAGCCTGTGTCACGATTCCATGAACGTCGAAGTCCCCCAGCGCAACGGCCTGGGAAGGGAGCAGCTCATCGGCAACGACAATCAGCGGGCCTTCAACGAGTTTTTCGGCAGACTTGGAATGCGAGAGATGCCCGCTGACGCGAATGATCACATCCCGAATATCGTTCAGCTTTTCCCGCAGATAGTCATCTTTTGTCTTGCTGAAAATCTGCGTGTATTCGCCCAGCAACCGATGCAGTGCCGCCGGAGCATTCATCTTCTCTTCGACGATCCAGTTGCGAATCTTGTTGGTAAACGCCGGATCGCGGAGCACTTGCTGATGGACAGCGAAAATGGTGGCTTCATCATGGCCAACCTGAGCATCGACCTTCTTCTCAAGAGCGCGCAGGTCAGCAGTCGCCTTGTCCCGAGCCGTCTCATAGCTCGCCAGCTCGGCGGTGATTTCGGTGTCTTCGAGTCGTTTGGTGTCGGGATTTACGAAGATTTCGTGAATAACATAAGCCGTCCCGATCGCAACGCCCGGTGATACTGCGATTCCTCTGCGCATGGAACGATCGTAACATTGAGCCGCTAAATCAGGAAGTCACCTGGCCAGTTTAGCCCGCTGCTGCCGTGAAGAATCGGACCACAGACCGACCGCTGCGGGTTTCCAGAGGGGCGTTTTCGAATTGTGTTGGTTCATCCAAAAAAGGGCCTCAAAATCCGGCTTTGAACGCCAATTTGCGTGTTGTTGGCCCAGATTTGCTTTGCTATAGTTACGCAATTCTGCAATGGCCGAAAAGGCGACCTTGCCCAACCTATCACCCAACGAAGACCTCAAAGGCACCCGGACACAACATGCGGTTCTCCCAACTCGACCGGATCCTCGAACTCGACAAGGGAGTGTCGATCAAAGCGGTCAAATGCCTTTCGCTCTCGGAGGAGTATCTTAACGATCACTTTCCAAGATTCCCGGTGATGCCGGGAGTGTTGATGCTGGAGTCAATGTTCCAGGCCAGCATGTGGCTGGTTCGGGAAACAAGTGACTTTCAACATTCAACAGTCGTGCTTCGGGAAGCCAAGAGCATGAAGTTCCAGGGTTTCGTTCAACCAGGAAGCTCATTGGTTGTCGATGCCGAAATCAAGAAGCTTGAAGACTCAATTACAAAACTCAAAGTCGTGGGCACGATCGACGGGAAAGCATCCGTCTCGGGAAGACTGACCCTTGAGTCCTACAATCTGTCGGAACGCGAAGGCAGGGACGAAGCAGTCGATCTATACATGATTCACCAATTCAAAAAGTTCTATCGTCGACTGTGGGCGCCAATTCCGGTTCCAGCTGCTCAAGTTTGAACCGCAGCAAATCGACGAATCAGCTTTTGTAGAAACCAATTTTTCAAATCAACCAATTAGACTGTGACAGGAGTTAACATGTCGGTCAAAGAAGCAACCTATAGCAAAGTCTCAGAAGTCCTCATCGATGCACTTGGCGTCGAGGATGATGAAGTGACGCCCGAGGCCACAATGATTGGCGACCTCGGCGCTGAGTCAATCGACTTTTTGGACATCGTGTTCAAGCTCGAGCAGGCGTTCGGGATTTCGATCGATCGCGAAGAGTTGTTCCCCGATGACATTCTCACCAGCAGCGAATTTCTTCAGGATGGCAAAGTCACCGCCGAAGGCGTCGCGAAACTGAAGGAACGCATGCCTTTCGCCAACCTGGACAAATTCGAAGAGAACCCGGTTGTTCAGGATTTCGCCAACCTGCTGACGGTTCAGGACCTGTGCCGTTTCGTCGAGCACAAACAGGACTAGGAACTTGCCATGCGTTGGTTTTGGATCGATCGATTCACTGAATTCGTCTCAGGCGAATCCGCAGTAGCGGTTAAAAGCATCAGTCTCAGCGAAGAAGTCGTTGATGAGTATTCACCTTGCCGGACTTTTCTGCCGGCATCGGTGATCATCGAAGGCATCGCTCAGGCTGGAGGACTTTTGCTGGGCCAGATGAGCGATTTCAATGATCGAATTGTTTTGGCCAAAGTCACCAAAAGCGAGTTCTTCTTCGAAGCCGAACCCGGCACGAAGTTGACCTATCGTGTCAGGATTTCCAACGACGATGGCATGGGAGCCTTCGTCGAGGGAAGTTCGCATGCCGGTGATCGACTACAAGCCAAAATCGACCTGATGTTTGCGCGGCTCGATGATGAACGATTCGAAGGCGTGGAACTTTTCGAACCTGCTGAATTCTGCCGCATGTTGCGACTGCTTCGTTTGTTCGAAGTCGGTGTTCATCCCGATGGCTCAAAGGTTCAGGTTCCTGAACACATGATTGAAGCCGAAAAAGCATTCCTTAGAATTGGCGTTTAGACAAACTCTCAACGAACTCTGTCATGATTGCACCTACTCAACGCCGCCGTGTTGTCGTCACCGGAGTCGGCGTCATCAATCCGCTCGGCAACGATATCGAAACTGTTTGGGCTGCGCTCAAGGAGAGCAAGTCCGGCGTTGGTTTCACGACCATTTTTGACGCCAGCAAATTCCCCACCAGGATTTCAGCTGAAATCAAAAACTGGGACATCTCCCAGGCAGGTGAAGATCCGGAGAAGTGGAAGTTTCGCGGACGGCATACCTGTTTTGCGGCCGGAGCTGCACGCCAGGCGTTTGACGCGTCAGGCGTTGGCGATTCGATCAAGGACCGTCGTCGTTTCGGTGTCTACATGGGAAGCGGCGAAGGCAATCAGGATTTCTATTCCTTTGCCAACATGATGGCCAAATCACTCGACGGTGAAGGTAATCTGGATCTGGTGAAGTTCACCCGTGCCGGACTGGATATCCTGAATCCGGTCGTTGAGTTGGAACAGGAACCGAATATGCCGCCCGGCCACATCGCGGCCATGTTTGATGCTCAGGGACCAAACGCAAACTGCCTGACTGCCTGCGCTGCAAGTAATCAGGCTGTCGGTGAAGCGACTGAGATCATTCGACGCGGTGAAGCCGATGTGATGCTCTCCGGTGGCACGCACAGCATGATTCATCCCTTTGGAGTCACTGGCTTCAACCTGTTAACTGCACTCTCGACTAACAATGATGATCCAACTGGAGCGTCGCGTCCGTTTGATCGACTTCGTGACGGCTTTGTCCTTGGTGAAGGCGCGGCGATGGTCGTGCTGGAAGAACTGGAACACGCCAAAGCTCGCGGAGCCAACATCCTTGGCGAAATTCGTGGCTACGGATCGACTGCCGATGCTTACCGTGTCACCGACATTCACCCGGAAGGCCGCGGAGCGATTGGCTGCATGCGAATGGCGCTCGAAGATGCTGGCATGAATCCTGAAGACATCGATTACGTTAACGCGCACGGAACCAGCACAACGGTCAACGACAAAGTTGAAACCAAAGCTTGCCGCGAGGTGTTTGGTGAAAGGGCAGGGCAGGTTCCAATTTCCAGCACCAAGAGCATGATGGGGCACCTGATTGCGGCGGCCGGAGCGACGGAACTGATCGTTTGCATGATGGCCATCCGCGACAACGTTTTGCCGCCAACCATCAACTACCAGAACCCGGATCCTCTCTGCGATCTGGACTACATTCCCAACGTTGCACGTGATGCTCAATGCAACATCGCATTGACCAACAGCTTTGGATTCGGCGGCCAAAACATCTCAGTCGTCGTTTCTGGCTTTGACGACTAGGCCTGTCTGGCAAATGTGAGCAGCAAGGCGCTCTGACCCATGAGCGAGAGATCGCTAACCGGGAATTGCATGAGCAATACAATCGCGAAGCGCGAGCGAGTGAATCGACCGTCGCACTCACCTGCTACGTGCTTGTATTTGTGTTTTAAGTTGAGGACACGGTACTAACAGAATCCACAGAGAGTCCCGATGACGACCATGATCGTGCCAACGAGGATACTTTTGCTGAGTCGTTGTGAGACAGTCGTCGTTTGATTCGTTTCCATCATTTTCTCCAAAAGCAGGTGTTTGAAATGAGAAATGCAAACCGTGGGCCGAACAGGAATCTTCGCGTTGGCAGGTTTTCACGTTGCCAAAATGCAACAACAGGTGCACTTTTACGACATCGACCGCGGTGATTAACCAACCAAATTTTTGGAAAACGCGAACTGCATCATGGTCCGAAGTGTCCCTGCTCTGGCCCCGAGTGGCATAGGCGGAACCAGATTGCCGCAATACAATCTCGAGGTAAAAATTACTCTGAACTCACTCGTATCGCCCAAGACATCGGCATGAACCCTCGTAAAATCCTCGTTACCGCGGCGCTTCCCTATGCCAACGGGCCGATTCACCTCGGACACCTCGTGGAGTACATCCAAACTGACATCTGGGCGAGGTTTCAGCGTTTGCGTGGCCACGAAGTTCTCTTCGTTTGTGCCGACGACACGCATGGAACAGCAATCATGCTTCGAGCTCAAAAGGAAGGCCGCTCGGAAGCCGAAGTCATCGCCGAATCAAGTGAGGCTCATCAGAAAGACTTCGCCGGATTTGGCATCAACTTTGACAATTACGGCAGCACACATAGTGACGAGAACCGGAAACTCTGCGGTGAAATTTGGCAGAAGATTCGCGATGCCGGTTTGGTCAAGTCCAAAGAAATCGAGCAGCTCTTCGACGCCGAAAAAGGGACTTTTTTGGCCGACCGGTTTGTCACTGGCACCTGCCCGAAATGTGGCAAAACCGACCAAGCCGGCGACAACTGCGAGTGTGGTCATACCTACTCGCCGGTTGAGTTGATCGATCCAGTCAGTGCACTCTCGGGAACAAAACCGGAAGTTCGAAATGCCAATCACCTGTTCATTGAGCTGGAACAGCTTCACGGCTTCCTCGATCAGTGGAGCCAGGAAGGTGATAGCCTCCAACCCGAAGTCGCCAACTACCTGAAAGGGCAGTTTCTCAGCGATGAACTTCGCGACTGGGACATCTCGCGACCGGCTCAATATTTCGGATTTGAAATTCCGGACAGCCCGGGAGACTACTGGTACGTCTGGTTCGATGCGCCGATTGGCTACATAGCCTCAACACAACAATGGTGCGACTCCAACGGCCAGCAACTCAATGAATGGTGGAAGAACCCTGATTGTGAGATCCATCATTTCATTGGCAAGGACATCATTTACTTTCACACGCTGTTTTGGCCGGGCATGCTTAAAACGGCTGGTTACAATTTGCCAACGAAGGTTCGAATTCACGGATTCCTGACCGTCGATGGCGAAAAGATGTCGAAGCGCAAAGGCACGTACATCAAAGCGGAGACCTATCTGAAACATCTTGACCCTTCAGCACTGCGATACTTCTATGCGTCCAAGCTCGGTCCAAGGCTCGACGACATCGACTTGAACCTGGAAGAGTTCCAAGCCAAGGTCGATACGGACCTGGTTAACAAAGTCGTCAATCTGGCGTCGCGTTGTGCGAAGTTCCTACAACCGACGGGCCTGTCAACTGAATGGCCTGATGATGGCGGACTGTTCCAACAAGCCGCTGACTCCGCTGACGAAATTGCTCAGGCCTACGAAGATTGCGACTACAACAAGGCGATGCGTCTGATTTTGGCGGCAGCCGATCGAGCCAACCCGTTTATTGAAAACGCGGCGCCATGGGTCCTGAAGAAGGACGAAACCAAATCAAAAGAACTGCAGGACGTTTGCACCGTTGCAATCAACCTGTTTCGGCAATTGGCTGTTTTCCTGGCCCCCGTTCTTCCGGAACTGGCTGAGAAAACTGGCGAGCTGCTTGGTGATCCGATCACTTCCTGGGATCAGGCGCAAGCGCCGCTGCTGGGAACACCGATCAACAAATTCAAACATATGATGAAACGAATCGATCCAAAGGATATCGCGAAGATGACAGAAGAAACAAAGGCAGAACACGACGCAGAGTCTGCGGCAGGCGAAATGTCAGAACTGGCTGCCAAGTACAACGACAGCCCGCAACATCTGATCGACAAGCCGCTCACCGAAGAATGCACCTTCGATGACTTCATCAAAGTTGACTTGCGCGTTGCCCGTGTCCTCCAGGCTTCGCATGTCGAAGGCGCCGACAAGCTACTCCAGCTCACACTGGGACTTGGTGGCAATGAGCAGCGGAATGTGTTCGCTGGCATCAAGTCTGCTTACGATCCGGCTGATCTGGAGGGACGCTTGGTCGTCATGGTCGCCAATCTGAAACCGCGCAAGATGCGATTCGGAATGAGCGAAGGCATGGTCTGTGCCGCTGGTGGCCCAGAAGCCGCAGAGATCTACCTTCTGGACCCTGACAACGGGGCTCAGCCTGGCCAACGGGTGACTTAGGAATGGGGAGGTCGGAAGTCGGAGGTCGGAATCGGTGCTGCACACTCCGCTCTCTTACCGAAACAGGGTTCGTGATCCGGGTGTTCCTTTGTAACCAGTTCCAACTGGCTTCTTCTGAAGGGCACCTCGAATCACTCCACCAGGATCACGAGCGAGTTTGTCAGTTAAATGTCTGGCGTCGTTCATCAACGGCTCAAGCTTGACGCTTACACGTTTGATGTCTTCGGTGACTTTCTTGACATTGCGAATCGCCTCAAGCGCCTCGTCATAGGCTTCTGAATCATTGAACAGTTTGCCAACGGTTCCTTCCTGATTGCCGAGTGTTTCCTGTAACTTCTCCAGCATACCGCCAACGCCCTCTGCCTTGGCAATGAGAGTCCGGATATCCTTGACTCCACCACTGACGTCCTCGACGATTTCCGGTCCCGTTTTACCCAGACTTTCGGTAAACAACGTTACGTTTTCCAGATTCTCGGTGACCTTTTCTCCAACACCGGCAAAGCCGCCGATGATCGTGCGAAAATCGTTGATACCGACGCGAACTTCCTTGAAGATCGGCGGAATCGACTGAAGCAACTCGTCCATGTTCTCCTGAAACTCAGGATCGGTAAGGGTTGAATTGAGTTGTTCAAAGATGCCGTTCACATTGTCAACCGCCACCTCCGCCTTCATACTCAACTGCCGAATATCGCCAACCATCTTTTTGATATCGCTATCTTCATTGGTCAGAATCGCTTTCACCTGTGAAGTCAGTGTTTCAACTCCGACACCTGCTTCTCCAATCGATTTACTGGCCAACTGGATCTCATCAAGAGTCAAGGAAAGATCTTCCTGCAGTTCCAATCCAACCTGAATCAGTTCCATCGGATTAGGCTTAATCTGATACCTTTCCAAGGTCGAATTGTCGGTCATCAGTTGACCTCGCGTTTCCTTCGCCAACGTCATCACTTCCAGACCAGCGTCTCCGAGAACCGATTCGGCTCCAATGGAAACGGTCTCATTTTCATAGATCCGCTCGCTTTCCCGAATCGCCAAATCCAGTCGAACATGATCGTCTTCGGTCTTCACATTGGCGACTCGTCCAATCAGAATTCCATTTTTCCGGACAGGAGTACCGACCAGAACCCCGGGCGCGGATGTTGGCTTGAGGATTACCGTGTAAGTACTGTTCCAACCTTCGCTGTTAAGGAAGATCAGTATGCCAAGAATCAGAATCACGATCACCGTATAGATTCCAACTCTCAATCTTTGAACATTCTCATCCATGATTTTTCTCTACAGGGAATTCTGTGCCGTTCGAAGTTCCATCAGTCGCTCGCCCGCCTCGCCGTTAATGAACTGCTGCACTCGCCGATCACGACAGTGTTCAAGTTCCGGCACAGTGCCGTCAAAAACGATTTGGCTTTCATCCGGATCGAGTCGCGTTGCTGGCATCAGCATGATCACCCGATCAGGAATCTTCTTGGCTGTATTCATATCGTGTGTCACCACAATGCTGGTCACCGGATTACGGCGCCGCGTCCGCACGATCAGTTCGTTAATGACGTCGCTCATGATCGGATCGAGCCCGGTTGTTGGTTCGTCATACATGATCAGTTCAGGATTCATGACCAACGCCCGCGCCAGCCCAACGCGTTTTTGCATTCCGCCTGACAGTTCAGCTGGCTTTTTGAAAACAACGGAATCGGGTAGACCGACTTCTGACAATCGTGACAGAACCATGTCATGAATCTGCTGCGAAGTGAAATTCCCGTGCTGCATCAGCGGAAATGCAACATTCTGACCAATCGTCATGCTGTCAAACAGCGCCGCGTGCTGGAACACGAAACCAAACCGCAAACGCAAGCGACTTAACTGTTGATCATTGAGTGTTTGAATTTCTTCGTCGTCGAAAAAGACGCGCCCTCGAGTCGGCTTGATCAGTCCAATGATCGACTTCATCAGGACTGTTTTTCCACAGCCACTTTCGCCCAGTAGCGCGAGGGTTTGTCCTGCCGGAATGGAAAGGTTGATATTTCGCAGAACGGTCTGTCGTCCAAACGAAACACTAAGATCCTCCACTCGAACCAGCGGCTCGTTGGTTTCCATAAATTGATCAATCACAGCAGACTGGCTCCTTCCGGATACAGCGTGAAGTAAATCGAATCCAGGCCGATTCCAAGAAAAAGATCCATCACCAAAATTGCAACGAATGAATAGACGAATGAGTTGGTCGAAGCGGAGCCTACACCTTCAGCTCCGTCAGTACAATTGAATCCTTGATAGCAGCTTACCATCGCGATCGCGGAACCAAAAAAGACACTTTTGAACAGACCAACAAACAGATCAAAATTGGTGACGAATTTTGCACTGTTGTGCCAGTAGTGGTGAATATCGATGCCCAGAATGTTGACGCTATAAAAGTGTCCGCCCGCTACACCCATAAAATCCGCCATCACGGTCAATGTTGGAATTAAAAACAGACAGGCCATGAATCGCGGTACGACCAGGTAATGCACCGGGTTCACACCCATCGCTGAAAGTGCGTCGATCTGTTGAGTCACACGCATGGTCCCAAGTTCAGCGGCCATCGCGCTACCAACACGTCCAGCCAGCATCGTTGCTGCCAGAACCGGCCCCAGCTCACGAAGCAACGTCATGTTGATGACTCCGCCCAAACGGGTTTCCAGACCAATCTGTCTGAATTGGAAATAGCTTTGCACAGCCAGGACCATGCCGATAAACGTTCCTGTCAAAGCAACGACAGGAAGTGATTTTACTCCCACTTCATAGAAGTTTGGCCACACGGTTCCACGCCGCGGCACGCGTGAAAACATCCAGGAAAGTGTTCGCGTCACGAACAGCGCAAAGTCACCCAAAGCCATCGTTCCGGCGATGAGCGCGTCGCACCCATTGAGCACCACACCGCCAATGTGGCTGATGACAGCCACGAGCCAGCCAAAGATACCGCGTGGTGCGGAATCGTCAGGCAGTTGTGATGGGGAGACCGAGGCCAAGGAATTATCCTGTTGAGTTCTGCTGCACACGATTACCGTTCAATCCGCGCGCAGCCTGGTTCGTCAGCCCCCTGATGCTTCACTCATATTCTTCGACGATTCGGGCTCGACGACATGAGAAGATTTGCCGATTACGTAAAGTTTTCTGGCCGTACTGCTAGCGTTCAACGAGCATGAAAGGTGGCACAGGCTTCCAGCCTGTGAACATACTGCAGCCTGGCGAAACGTAAAACAACTTCGATAAAATTTGACAGGCTCGAAGCCTGTCCCACCTTCATTGAACGGTATGGGCATCTGCGGGATTGAAACAACGACTACTTGGCCGCCATTTTCAACCAACCATTTTGCCGCATCCACGATTCGCAAAGCCGTGGCCAGTCAGTGATCGGATTATCGGCGACTGATCTCGCTCCAAAACCATGCCCTCCGGTTTCGAAAACGTGACACTCGACGGGAACACCAGCTTCCCTGTACAGCTTTGCGAGCACCAGCGAATTCTCCACGGGTACGTAATCATCACGAGCGTGAACCAGAAAAGCGACCGGAGCCTCTTTCGTCAGTTCCATCCCATCGAGAATCTTTCCTGCACCGTTGCCATCGAGGTCAACCAACGGAGCACCATACATTGGTATGATAAAATTTGGTCGTCGATCCTGTTCATCAACTTCATCCAATGGTTCGTAGGAACGAGTCCCCAGGGCGGCTTCAAGAATCATCAAACTTCCGGAAGAGAACCCAACCGCGCCAACCTGGTCAGGATTGAGATTCCACTGACTTGCATTGTGTCTGATCAATGCAATCGCTCGCTGCAAGTCTTCCGTTGGAGCCGCTGAAGGAGACGCCTGCTTTGCCGTCGGAACACGGTGCTTGAGAATGAACGCATTCACGCCGATCGAATTCAACCAGGTCGCGATTTCAGTACCTTCCAAATCCCAGGCCAGAATGTGAAAGCCACCACCTGGGCACACGACCACCGAAGTACCCGTATTGCAGTCTGCCGGTGCCGGCCAAAAATGCAATTCCGCCTGACCAACATTGGTGATTCGCTGGACACGCTTTCCTGCGATCAAGTCATCAAAAACATTCGTCCTGTCACGCTCCTTACCAACCTTTATCTGCTTCGCGGTCGCAGTCTCCGGCCAGACCATCACCAGTTCCGCATGTTCGGCTAGCGGAACCGTTGGGGCGCCAAATTGCCGAACGAACACCAACCAACCGGCAACCGCCAAACCCAACAGGCTGGTAACGGCGATCAGTTCGCTCAGAAGCAGAGGATTCTGGAACATGAATGACATGCATTCATTCTGTTCAAGGACCTGCTTATTTCCAGCAAATTACTGAAAAACGAAATACAGAATTCGTTGCAATCCGCGAATATCCCTAATATTTGCGAACCAGCCCAACGACGATTCCCTGAACTCGAACGTCTTTTCGATAGATGGGCTTCATCCGTTTGTTGGCTGGCTGAAGCCTGACACGGTTCTTTTCGGGAAACCAATACTTGAGTGTCGTTTCGTTTTCGTCGTCATCACAGACAACTACGATGTCTCCACGTTCGGCGCTGGTTTGCTTTTTCACCAGCACGAAATCACCGGGAGCGATCTGGGCATCGATCATTGAATCACCGCTAACTTCAAGCACGAAGTCAGCTTTCTTCTGCGTGCCCCCGAAATCAAATCGTTCGGCCTGAGCGAACGTTTCGGTCATGGGACCAGCGGTAACCTGACCCACCAGAGGAAGCCCCTGCGTTTTGGCTTTTTCGGTCAGTGAAATCGCACGAGCACGATTTTTACCTCGCTTGATCATGCCTTTGGCTTCGATGCGGTTCAGCAAACCTGCGACACCATTGGGCGATGTAATCCCCAGATGCTCTCCGATTTCACGAATGGTCGGCACGTGATTCTTTTGTTCAATCTGCCGTTTGATGTATTTGAAAACTCGCAACTGATTCTTGGTGAGTACTTTTTTTTCATCAGCCATATGAGTTTCTCCAGCAGAAAGCCAGTCAATCTTTGCCTGAAAACATCGTTGCCAACCTGAGTCAGACACGTTTCAAACCACGTTTCCAATGGTATCAAAATTTCGATACAATCTGCACTTTAACGTGACAGCCGATGAACGAAAGTACCCTATATGCCAGACACCGCACAAAAGGTTTGCCTTATAACAGGCAGCAGCAGCGGAATTGGACTCGCTACCGCCAGGCGTTTCGCGAAAGAGGGTTACTGCGTGTCCATTTGTGGCCGTCGATCCGGGCCTCTTGAGTCTGCCGCAGCGTCCATTGGTGATTCCGACGCCGTATTGGCGGTATGCGGCGATGTTGGCGACGCTGAATTGCGAAAACGACTGTTGACCAAAACCCTGGATAAATTCGGACGCGTTGATGTACTGGTCAACAACGCAGGCGCTGCCCCGTTGGCCGATTTCGAATCGATCGATACGGAAGTTTTTGAAAGCCTCTTTAATATCAACATCCGCAGCGCATTTCACCTTTCACAATCCGTTTGGCCGATCCTGAAGCAAAATGGAGGTGGCACCATAGTGAACATTTCATCACTGGCAGCGATTGATCCATTTCCCGGCTTCAGCATTTACGGAGCCTCCAAAGCCTGGCTGGAGACATTCACCAAAGCCATCGCCGCCGAAGGGACGGACCATGCGATTCGTGTCTGCTGCGTCAGACCCGGAGCAGTCGAAACGGACTTGCTGCGTGGCTTGTTTCCGGACTTTCCCGCCGACCAATGCGTCAGCCCGGAAGACATTGCCAACAAAATCTGGGACTGCGTCGCCGACTCCGAACACCATCCAAGCGGCGAAGCCTTTACGGTCAGCAAATAAAATGATTCGACTCTCAAGAGAAATTCGATTCTCGCTGACCGACCCGGACGACCTGAAACAGCAACTCGCGAACCCCGGTCAAAAAAACTCCTGGGCAGCCTGGCCGATTACCAATCGGATCGTTCCGCAACTAACGCTCAGTGCCATCGTTGAAGGTCAGCCAGATCCCGTGACGGGTTACCTTTGTAACGTCGCCTTGATTGACGATGCGCTGCGATCGTTCGTTAACAAAACGCTGATTCCGACCCTGGCCAACATACCACTCAATCAGATACCGACTGCCGAACATTGTTTGCGGCTGGCTGCGGTCGATTTGCGTGACCGGAAGATCGAAAACGCATCACTGGCTTCGATTACTCTCAACCTGTCTCCCTACCTTTCGTACCGCGTCGACGGCGAGGATTTCACCATGTTTCAGTTGACTCACCAGTTTGAATTCTCGGCCGCTCACCGACTACATTGTGACTCCATGACCGATCAGGAGAACGCTGACCTGTTCGGCAAGTGCAACAATCCAGCTGGTCACGGACACAATTACGTTGTCGAAGTTTCTGTTTCCAGAGAACTGTCGACCCAAAGTAACAACACTGCAGCGATCATTTCGCTGGGACAACTTGCCGAGATCGTGAATCGCAACGTGATCGACCCGTTGGACCATAAAAACCTCAACGAGGACATCGAGCATTTTTCAAATGTAAACCCGAGCGTGGAAAACATTTGCCGAGCAGTTTTCGATTGGCTAAAAAGTGATATCGAATCTACGGGATGCCAATTGTCGGAAGTCAAAATTTTTGAAACCCCTAAAACCTGGGCGAGTTTTCGTGGGTAACGTAACAATGAAAATGCGACCGTTTTCACGAGATGATTTCGAAACGTATCGCTCATGGTATACGGATCCGGAATTGAATCACCAACTGGGCCCCATGGCCATGGGTGATGTGTGGCTTGAGTACGTGTTGCAGGAGTCGCCTCCGAAGGAGTTTTCCTTTTTTGAAAACGGAGCACTGGTCGCTGTGATTGGCATTGAATCGCCTGAAGCAGGAAGGTCCACTCACTACATCACCGCCATTGCAGTTGATCCGGCAAATAAAAGAAAGGGTATCGGTCGACGCGCTTTGGCAATATTGATTGACGAACATTCGCAAAACATCGAACCACCTACAAAATGGGTTGCCTGGGTAGATGAGTCCAACGGCATTGCCAGAAGCTTTTTTACGGAACTGAATTGGGTTCAAGCCGACGAACGGGACTCGGACGACATGCTCAAATTTTCATTGGAGATGTAATGATAAATTTTCGCAGGGGATTGTTTCTGGTTTTCACCGCCCTGATCGTGATCGCCGCACAATCGTTGACAATCGCCAAACAAAAAACAGAAACGCCGACCGCACAGGACAAGAAACCCGCTGAGGCCAAGTCGGACCTCGATTTCGAAGCGACTCTGAAAAAACATGTCGAGCACCTGGCCACGACCATCGGTGAAAGAAACCTGGCTCACTACGAAAAGCTCTGCGACGCCGCCGACTACATCGAAGCGGAATTCAAGAACTACGGACTGACTCCCACTCGCCAAACATTCGAAGTCAGAGGACTCGACTGCTTCAACATTGCTGCCGAGATCAAGGGTACCGGGAAGCCAGAAGAAATCCTGATCATCGGCGGGCACTATGACAGCGTTGAAGGAACGCCGGGAGCAAACGACAATGGTAGCGGGACCGCTGCGATGTTGGCATTGGCTCGACATTTCAAGGATTCAAAGCCAAAGCGAACGTTGCGATTCGTGGCTTTCACCAATGAAGAACCGCCTTACTTTCAGACCAAAGACGAAATGGGATCGTGGGTCTATGCGGAAATGTGTCGTATGGAAGACCAGAACATTGTCGGCGTGATCAGCCTCGAAACGATGGGTTATTTCAGCGACGAAGAGAACAGCCAACACTATCCATCGCCACTGGATCGCCTCTACCCGTCAACGGGCAACTTCATTGGCTTCGTCAGTGACGTCAAGTCGGGAAAGATGATGCGAAAAGTCCTGAAGTCCTTCAAGGAAAACAGCAAAGTCCCTGCCGAAGGCGCCTCCTTGCCCAGTGGCGTGCCGGGAGTTGGCTGGTCGGATCATTGGTCTTTTTGGCAGGAAGGCTACGCCGGCATCATGGTGACCGACACAGCACCCTATCGCTATCCGCATTATCACAAGGCGACTGACACACCCGACAAAATGAACTTTCCCGTGTTCGCGAAAGTGGTTGAGGGTTTGGTGGCCCCAATCGAAATGTTGCTGGAAGAGTAGTTCGCTGGCACGGCAGACGCTCCCGATTTCAAATGTTAGCCGAGAAATCGCTTACGGTTCGGAGAACCGAGCGACATTGTCGCTCAGCTTTCCAGGGTGATAGCGCTCGCTTTGGGAAACGCGAAATCTACCTCAGGATCAGGAAATTTAACGCCCCACAAGCCTGGCGAGATACTCTTTCGTCACC
>CAYUNP010000040.1:0-32919 GCA_964446085.1 uncultured Pirellulaceae bacterium | reverse complement strand
CCCGGCGAGAAACGCAAATTCAGTTGGTGGCATTCACCGGATCGTCTTGCATCAGGAAAAAGTCATGGCATGAAGTGGAGCGTCCGTGACTTTGGCTCTCCATAAGGATTGCCATGCAATTTTTAGAAATCCAACTGAGCACGCGCGGCAAAGGCGTTGGCTTCACTGTCACCGAAAGTGACGTCGTTCAAACGCGAGTGAATCCAGTTGAACTGGAGCTTGGTGTAGCGATTCCAGTACCAGTTCAAACCTACCGTGAAGTCCGTCAGTCGTCCTCCATCGATCCCGGCGTCATTCAGGTCAATGTGCGAAACCCGTCCAAGAACTTCCCAGGCACCAGTTCCACCACCGGAGGGGCTCCATGCGTTGCGAGGAACGATCCGTCCAAACACGCCGTTCTTTCTGTTGTAAGGAATGTCTTCGCCAGTCAGCATGTATCGGACTTGGACATAGCCGCCAGGAAACAGAGCGGATCCTCCGCTGGAAAGCTCAGCCTGAGCCCATCGGAATTCTGACTGAATCGTCATTCGTCCCAGAGCAAGTGCGCCTTCGAAGTTTAAAAGTTGCACGTTTTCGACATTCAATTGGCCGGTGTTCACAAACGGGGTCACGCCGACGATTGGCAACACGCTTAAACCGGCGGGGCCGAGGTTTGGATTTTGTCCAACGAATACTTCATTGGTGCTGACGAACTGAACGACGCCACCGCCGGGTTCGTTGTAGCTGTAATCAGCCCCCAAATGCAACAGTCGATTCTCTTCCCATTCCAGTGCAATTCCAGTCAGTCGGCTTGTCATTCCGTATCCGCCGGAATCGGAGAACACGTTGCCAAAGTTGTCGCTGATGAATCGATAGCCAGCAATTGCCCATGTTCCCTGCTCATCGGGTAACGTGTCGAACAGCATCACCCCCGTCTGGCGAAACGGACTTTGCGTGAAAGTAACTGGCCGCTCAAGAAACGGTAAGTCACGAATGCTCGTTTGTTCAGACATGCCAAACTGTTGTCGGAATCGACCGATACGAACGTTTCCAAGACGTGTTTTGCTGGCCTGCAACCAGACGTCCACAAATCGAGCCTGGCTTTGTGCGATGTCGAATTCGAAAACGTACGAGATGTCCTGTGCGACGTCTCCCGTTGCGGCGAAACGTGCTCGGCGAAAGCCCAGCCCATCGTCGATGTCTCCCAGCGTCTCCAGGTTGGTTGCGTCCTGGGTAAACCATGCCGAATCGAGCTGAAAGAACCCGGTTACCCGGACCGTCGGAAAGCTCTTCGCTTCGTCGGCGGAATCGTTGACTTCAGACCCAAACTGGACGTTGTCGAACAAGCCTCTTTGGTGCGAATCATTTCCCCAGGCGGTTTCGTGACTTGATAGATTTCGGTGAACCGACTGCCCGAATGCAGAAGCCGCGATGCAGAAAAACGCAACGCCGTTCTGCGAATCGATCGTTGTTTTGTCGGAAAAAAGATGTGATGTGGCGGATTGGAAAACCGCTCTGATGAACGAAAGCATGCCTCACCTTGTTTTGCGCAAATGCAAGCATGTGAGTTCTTAACGTGGCTGCGGCGTCTCGCGCGTCTCGCCGCAGTATTGCATCAACAGAACTGCGCCGAGACGCCGCCACATGTGACGGGTCGGGATTGGCGTCAAATGCCTAATTCAGCATTAGTGGTCGTGAGGAACTTCCTTGAAGTTGCCGGAAAATGGAGTCTCTTCAACGACGCCTGACATTGAGCCTTCGTACTCCATGACGACGCCGAGACTTTCGTGAGTTCCGACAAAGCGAGACGCTTTCCCTTCCGGATCACCTTCCTGAGGACTGGCGGCAAGAGTAGCCGTGAATGAAGGTTCTTTGATCGTGAGCGAGATCTCTTTGGCGTCGATCGGAGCCGCTGTTTTTTCATCGTTGCCAAGGATAAAAACCGTGGCTTGTTGTTTGTCGTGATCGACGGTGAATTCGACGTGGTACTTTCCACCGCCCCAGTCAGCGATGGTTCCATCGTGAGGACCGGTGCCGTGAGCATGGCCCTCGTGCTCATGATGATCTGAGTGTACTGTGCCGTCCGCGTGAACATGCGTTCCTGGTGCTGCTGTTTTCTGTGCTGCGTCATCGGCCGTTTCTGTTTGGCAACCGGAGATGAAAATGACGACAGCGAGCAAGGCGAAGGTGTGAGGTAGTGTGAATTTCATTTTCGAGTTTCCTGTTTCTGTAAGGCAACGGCATGTGCTGAGCCAGGGATTGTAACCGAAACCAAAGTTTAGATCATTGCCTATACGACACCAGAATTTCCGAGGGTTCGTAAGTGGATGTTTGTAGTACCGACGGCGAAGATCTTTGTGGCTGAGGTGTCTCGCCGTAGTAGTGATGCACTCGTACTGCTCCGAAAGACGCCGCAGTCACATCAGTCTCGTCACCAGATTTCCTCGTGACTGTCGTCCGCTGCGATCTTGACTGCATCCTTGCCGCTAAATTTCCAGAACAATCCGGGGTGAATCAGGAATTCGCAAAACGTCGAAGTAAACAGTCCGCCCAGAATAACGGTCGCCACAGGGTACAGAATCTCACGACCGGGTTCCTTGCCGCCAAGCACTAAAGGTACCAGTGCGATTCCGGCGGTGAGCGCTGTCATTAAAACTGGCGCGAGACGCTCGAGGCTGCCTCGCAAAATCGTCTCTTTGGAGAACTCCTGCCCTTCTTCACGAATCAGGTGAATGTAGTGCGTGACCAACAGGATTCCGTTGCGAACCGCAATTCCGCCCAACGAAATAAATCCGACCAGGCTGGCGACGGTTAACGTTTGCTGTGTGAGCACCAGTGCGAGAACGCCGCCGATGAAAGCTGTCGGCAGTGCGTTCAAAATCTGTAACACGATTCGTACCGAAGGTAGCAATACCATCAGCACAATGAACATCCCGACCAGAGAGACCCCACTCAAAATCAAAATGCTTCGCGTGGCCTTCTGTTGGCTTTCAAACTGCCCGGAGTACTCGACAAAGTAACCTTCCGGCAAATTGAGTTGCTTTTCGAGGCGGTTTTGAATTTCGCCAACGGCGCTCGAAAGGTCTCGTCCCTGCGTGTTGCAGCGAATCACAATGCGGCGTCGAGCGTTCTCTCTGGCGACAGCGTTGGGACCGGCTCCAACTTCCACATTCGCCAGGTCTGCTAACTCAATTTGGCCGCGACCTTCGGGAAGATCAATGCGCAGACGCTCAAGGTTTGCGTAGTCGGTTCGATAGGCTTCTTCGAGCCGTACAAGTAAATCGAAACGACGCTGCCCGTCCAGAATCTGCGAAACGACTTCACCCTGTAACGCTGTCTGCAGAATCTTTGCCACGTAAGCTCGCGTGACTCCATGAAGGGCAAGGTCTTCCGACCGCAAACGAATGTGAAGCTCTTCCGTTTGACGAATCGGTTCGATGATCGGGTCGGTCACGCCTTCGATGTCGTCGATGCCTGATTTGGCGCGGTTGGCGTACTCCTGCAGTTTGTCGAGATCGTCACCGAAAATCTTGATGGCGATCTGAGCATAAACTCCCGAGACCATATGGCTGATCAAGTGTGCCAATGGCTGTTCAACTTCGATCGCCACACCCGGCACTTCTGCCTTGGTTTCTTCGAGCAGTTTTTCAATGACTTCGTCACGGCGAATTTTGGCGTCAGGATTCATGCTGAGGATGTACTCGGTCACATTCACTGGCGACGCATGCTCGTCCATTTCAGCCCGGCCAGTTCGCCGTACGAAATGCAGGATCTCGCCGTCCGGATTGTTGACGCCTTTTTGCAATTCGCGAAACTTCGCGTCGATGAGCGAAGAAACCTGATTGGAGGCTTCCAGCGAAGAACCCGGTGGCAAGATGACGTTAACCTGCACACTGCCCTCATCGAACTCTGGCAGAAAGCTACTGCCAAGGCTCATGAATTGCCAGGCGGCGATCGCAAACGCAACCCATGTCAGCAGGAGCAGTTGTCCTGGAAAGGCCATGCTGATGCGAACCAGTCCGCCGCCAATTTGTTTGAGCAACCGTAACAGGAGGCCATCGGTTTCGCGATGCGTCGCCCGGGATTTCGGCAGCAGGTAAAACGAAAGCACGGGAGTCAGGGTTAGCGACACAAGCAACGAAGAGAGGATCGAAACGATGTAGGCGATTCCCAGCGGTTCGAACAATCGACCGGCGACACCTGAAATCGCAAACAGTGGAAGGAAGACCAGGATCACCACGACGGTGCCAAACACGATCGCGCTGCGGACTTCGCGGCTGGCATCGTAGACAACCCGAATCGCGGACCGTGGGCTTGAGGACGCATTGTTCTCTTTCAGTCGTCTGAAAATGTTTTCAACGTCAACGATGGCGTCATCAACCAGTTCACCCATCGCGACCGCAATGCCACCCAGAGTCATGACGTTAATCGTCAGAGACGAATCCGTGAGATAGCCGATCAAACGAAAGACCAGTGTTGTGATCACTAGCGAAAGTGGAATCGCCGTCAGCGTTATAAATGTCGTGCGAAAGTTCAGCAAAAACAGAAACAACACAATCACGACAAGGACTGCTCCGACAACGAGTGCTTCGCCGACGTTGAAGACGCCGCGGTCGATGAAGTTCCGCAATCGGAACAGGTCGCTGTTGATGATGATGTCCGCTGGCAGAGTTGATTCGACTTTGGCCAGTGCTTCCGCGATGTCGTCTGTCAGTCCACGCGTGTCGACATGAGGTTGCTTGACGATCGTAAAGACCATCCCGGGACGCCCATTGACCGCGCCATCGCCGCGTTTGACAGCACCGCCTTCGGTAATTCTGGCGACCTGTCCCAGGATGACTGAACGTTTCTCTGTAACTTTGACGGGAACCGAAGCAAGGTCCTCAACGACCCGTCGCGCATCGGGACCAACGCGTCCCAACACACGAATCGGCACTTCGGATTCTCCCGTAATTGCAAATCCGCCACTGGTGTTGATGTTGCTCTCGGTAAGGACGCGTTCCACGTCCTGTAAGGTCACGCCATATTCAATCAGTGAACCCGGATCGACCAGGATTTGATACTGTTTCCGGTCGCCACCCTGAAGAAAGCACTCGGCAACTCCGGAAACTTTCAAAAGTCGGGGACGCACAACCCAGTCGCCGATCGTCCCCAGCTCCATTTGCTGTTGTGGCTCAGTTGAAAACTGAACGACCTGTTCTGTCTTTTCGATTTGAACAGCGAATGCAGGTTCTGCATCCGGATCGAACGGCATTTCCTCGTACGCCAGTTCGACTTCCTTCCACGTTGCTCGATCATGCCGATCAACCGGGTCCCAGAATTTGACGATCGGCCCCGCGCTTTCGCCGTAGACCAGTTCGGCCATCAGTTGCGAGTTTTCCAAAGGCGCCAGCGTGCCACCTGTTGGACCTTTCTGGCGGTACATTCCTGCGATCACGATCTGGCCCATGATGGAGGAAGGAGGAGTCATCTGCGGGTTGATGCCGCGTGGCAAGATTCCATCGAGCGTCGAGAGTCGTTCCTGCACCGTTTGGCGGGCCTCACGGATTTCCGTATCCCAACCGAATTCGATGTAGACTACGTTCAGACCGGCGGTACTCTGGCTGCGAACTGCTTCCACACCGTTGGCTCCCAACAGGGAAGTCTCGATCGGATGCGTGACTAGCGTTTCGACTTCTTCGGTCGCCAGGCCAGGGCATTCGGTCAAAATGATGACTCGTGGGCGATCAAGGTCGGGGAACACATCGATCGGCATTGTCGTTGCCAGCCACGATCCGTAAACCAGCAGGATCAGGCTGACCACAATGACCAGGAATCGATAGCGAAGTGAGAGTTTGATGACGGCGTCAAGCATGCTCGATTCCTCAATGGGCTCCGTGGCTGGTGCCGTCAGCATGCACATGGAAGCCAGGCGGCAACCCGCCGCTTGATGATTGAGATTTGAGGATTCGATACAGTGAAGCGGCAGAGTTCTGTGCCAGGAAGAAACCGGGAGAAACGCTGCCGTCGTTTGCAATGACGACGTTGGAGCGATCCTGATGCAGGATCTTGACCGCGATTTGATTAAACAGGTCTCCGTTTTGCTGAAAGACAAACGCTTCGGGGCCTTTCTGGAAAACAGCGGCGGCGGGCACAACAATCACGTCGTCCATTTCTTCGACAGGAACGCGAATGCGAACACGTTGGCCAGGGCGGTATCGCCAGACGACAAACGGTCGGCCTTCTTTTTCGTAGACCTTTGACTCATTGGTCAGCGAGATGAAAAAGTCAAACGTGCGACTGCTGGCGTCCGTCGTGTTGGAGAGATGTCGGATCTGGAAGTCATGGTTTGCGGGCTTCCAGTCTTCAGGATTGTCTTCCGTGAATTCGACGTCGACCGTAAAACTGCGTTCTGCGGCGCGGGCAAGTTTTGAGGCTTCTTTTTTGAATGCGTGGCCCATGATGTAAAGCGATTTGTGGTTGGCAAGGATCGCCAATGGTTTGCCGGCTTCCACTTGATGACCAAGGTCGACTTTAAGTTGTTGGACTTCGAAATGTCCGGTCAATTCGACGCCTTGCGAGTTTGCCAGTTCTGCCGCAGAAGGCACACTGGCTCCTTCTTCGATTGCGGGTGCAACGATGTCGATCGAGGACAGGAAATTTCCCTGTTTGATTTCGTCGATTTGTGCCCGGCTGAGCCCTCGAGCCACCAATTCCTGGCGATGTGCATCGATGATGGCTGACTGGCGGCTGATTTTCTGGTCGAGTTCAATCATTCGCTTGCCGGGGACGATTCCCGATTTGATCAAGCGGTTGATGCGTTCTTTTTCTTTCTGGATGATTTCTGTTTCACGTATGGCTTTGTAGAGCGTCGATTGAGCTTCCTGCAATGAATCGCTGACAAGGCGAAGAGAGAACAGCTTTTCGCCAGGGCGAACGACGTCGCCTTCGAATGCGTGAACCTGAGTAACGACGCCTGCGATTGGTGACGTGATTCCGCGGTCGGTGACTCCCGGGCGTTCAACGACGACGCCTGGAATCCGGATCGAGCGCCAGTACTTTTGCACTTTGACAGCTTTCGATTTCAAGCCCAGGTTGGAGCGGGCCTGTTCGTTCAGTTCGAGTGTTTTTCGTTCTTCGGTTGGCGGTGCCGGGCTGTGTGCGGAATCTTCGCTGTTCTCAACCGATCGTTGCACAAGCAGTGGTTGCCACTGGCTTCGAGTTAGCCATGCGCCAATGGCGAGGCCGGCGATCACGACCAACCAGGCAATGAACTGCCATCGTTTGTTGGAGTTTGAACGCATTAATCATTCCTCGGAATTGCGGAACTGCTCAGCGGATTGCATTTTTGGGTTTAGAGCGAACTTGTTTGTAAGCGTCGCTCAAGCAGAAAACATCACCAACAGGATCGCATTTTAGGCGTGCTGATGGTCGTGTCATCCGTGTGTGGATGACTGTGCCAATGCGAGTCGTCCCAACAATGAATGTGCGCCGTCGAATTGGTGCGACCTGCGTGGGAATGTGCACAGCACAACGCTGTCTGATTTGCAGGCAAAGCAGAAACCAGAATCAGACATATGATTCGGCTGACCATTCTTGTGATCTATCGACAGATATCGTTGAGAGGACGACAAACTATAGTGACTTGAGAAGAAAGGGACAAATCAGGGGCCGCAATTCAGGACTAAACGCTCGGAAAAATGGGCACCAACAGAATAACCAGCAGACGCAACCTGCTGGCAAAAGGTGGTCCGACTCCATACTGGCCAAGGCGATTGAAGAATGGCGTGATCACACATCCGGCTCGGTACGATATCCGTCTTCCGTTCAGTGAAGGTGGGATAGGCTTCCAGCCTGTCAGATTTTATCGAAGTTGTTTTACGTTTCGCCGGGCTGCAGTATGTTCACAGGCTGGAAGCCTATGCCACCTTCGTTCAATGGTATTGTGACAGACCGTCATCGATCTTCACCTCCGCCAGAAAGACGGTGCCGAAAAGGTAGTTTTCGCAAAAAGAAAAGTTGGCTCGGATGCGATCTTTTGACCAGGGATGCTTTGTCAACTGTTTGAAACGGCGAGGTGACGCAGTGTTTTGAAAGAGCTCTGGTGTTCGTGTATGATGCAAAAAAAGATCACTCCAATGAGCTCACTATGTCATGTATTCGTTTTTTCTCTCTGCTGTTGGTTTGCCTTTTCTTCAGCACTGCGTCTGCTGAAAAACCAAACATCGTTTTCATCCTGGCAGACGATTTGGGGTACTCGGATTTAGGTTGCTACGGCGGTGAAATCAAAACGCCAAACCTGGATTCGCTGGCTGCAAACGGATTACGGTTCACGCAGTTTTACAACACGGGACGATGTTGGCCGACGCGGGCTTCGTTGCTCTCGGGTTACTACCCGCATCAAATTAACCGTGACAAAATACCGGGATTGAAAATTCAGGGTGGGACGCGCGGCAGGCGCCAGAAATGGGCACGGTTGCTACCGGACTTTTTGAAGCCACATGGCTATCGAAGCTATCACAGCGGTAAATGGCATATCGATGGAAAGTGCCTGGCTGCAGGGTTTGATCGCTCGTTGAATATGCGAAACCAGGGAAATTTTTTCTCCAGTGTTGGCAACCAGATCGATGACCAGCCCATTGAGCCGTCAGATGATTCAGATTACTACGCAACGACTGCGACGGTTGATCATGCGATTGGATGTTTGAAGGAACATTCTCAGGAGCACGCAGAGAAACCATTCTTTCAATACGTCGCCTTCATTGCTCCGCACTTTCCCTTACACGCACAGCCTGGAGATATTGAAAAATACGCTGACGATTATTTGAGCGGATGGGAGGCGTTGCGAGAAAAGCGACATGCTGCTCAGCTAAAGATGGGATTGCACAACAGTGTGCTTTCTGAGTTGGAAACTGAACTTGGGCCGCCCTACGATTTCCCTGACGCATTTGAAAAGCTTGGTTCTGGCGAAGTCAATCGTCCTTTGCCATGGGAAAATCTGACGGACGAGCAACGTCGCTTTCAGGCGACCAAGATGGCGATCCATGCTGCGATGGTAGATCGTATGGATCAGGAGATTGGCCGCTTGATTGAACACCTCAAAGCAACGAACCAGTTCGAGAACACGATTATCTTTTTCGCTTCTGACAACGGAGCCAGTGCCGAGATCATGGTGCGCAACGGCGGCCATGATCCTGAAGCTGATCCAGGAAGCGAAGCATCCTATCTGTGTTTGGGGCCAGGCTTTTCCAGTGCCTGTAACACGCCGTTTCGTCGACACAAGACATGGGTTCACGAAGGTGGGATCAGTACACCATTGGTGGTTCACTGGCCAAAGGGAATCAAAGCGAAAGGTGAACTCCGGCATACGCCGTCTCACGTAGTTGATTTTGTGCCCACGATTTTTGAGCTGATCGGTGCTGAGAAACCGCAGCGTTGGAAAGGTGAACCGATTCCCGCTTCGCCAGGCAAGAGTCTTGCTGCGGCGTTTGCAGCTGATGTTTCGGTCGAACGGGATTTTCTGTGGTGGTTCCATGAAAAGAACAAAGCCATCCGGGTTGGCGATCACAAACTCGTGACATCCAAAAACGAACCGTGGTCACTTTACAATGTCCGAACCGATCGAGCGGAATCCACGGATTTGGTGTCGGCGAAGCCAGAAGTGGCAGCACGGCTTGAGCGACTCTGGAAGGAGCAACTGGAATCGGTTAAAGAGTTGGTAACTGAAGGAACGAAATAACTTTTGACGCTGGCTTGATGCAAACCGCTGACTTTGACGATTTATGAAGAATTCGCTATCCAAACTCACGGTAGGGAAGGATTTCATTGTTCTCCAGGATTGGGGCATCAAATCGGGTGCTTGGAAAACTCTGAGCTGACGATCAAACTGTTGTTCGACCCCTGTTTCATTTTCATTCCCAAGTGTTGAAGTCCAATGGCTCAATACAGCAAAGAATCTCACGCCAGAAGCCTGATTAAGGGTGTCTCGTGGCGTTGCGTCGCGACCAGCGATACGATTTTGGTTGTTGCGATCGTGACTTCTTTCACCGCCGAAGGGATGAACATTGGGCACGCGTTAAAGATTGGGGCGGCTGAGTTTCTGATCAAATTCATCGTGTACTACATCCACGAGCGAGTTTGGGAACAGTTGCGAAAAGGTGACGGGTTGGATCAGTCCCGAACGCTCAAGAAGGCGATCTCCTGGAGAATCGTGGCGACTTCGATGACGTTTGTCATTGCCGGCGTCGTGCTCAAATCCATGGGCGGTGTCGCGCTGGCGATTGCGATTGTCGAATTCTTCTCGAAGTTCGTTCTCTACTATTTTCATGAGCGAATCTGGGCTCGAATCCCGCTTGGGCGAATTCGAAACTGGCTGTTCAGTAAAAAGAACGACTAACGCATTGGCACCCTTTCGGATACCATGACAGGCTGAACAGAGATCCTTCAGAGCTGCCATGAAACATATTCGAAATTTCTGCATCATTGCCCACATTGACCACGGTAAATCCACGCTGGCAGACCGCCTGATTCAGGCCTGCAATGGCGTCACAGATCGTGAGTTCCAGGATCAGTTACTTGATTCGATGGACATCGAACGTGAGCGCGGTATCACGATCAAAAGTAACACGGTCTCGTTGGACTACACCGCACAGGACGGACAGCAATATCTGCTCAATCTGATCGACACGCCTGGGCATGTTGACTTTTCACATGAAGTCCGCCGCAGCCTGATGGCATGCGAAGGAGCGTTGATCATTGTTGATGCCTCCCAGGGCGTTGAAGCACAAACAGTTGCCAACCTGTATTTGGCACTGGAATACGATTTGGATCTTTTACCCGTTATCAACAAAATCGACTTGCCGGCTGCCGACATCGATCGGGCTCAGGTGGCGATCGATGCTGAATTGGGACTCGATCCGTTTGAGGCGATTCCCTGTTCTGCAAAGACCGGGCTGCATGTTGAAAATGTGCTTGAGGGAGTTGTTGCCAAACTGCCGCCTCCGACGGGCGATCCAAACGGTCCACTGAAGGCGTTAGTGTTTGATGCATTCTTTGACAAGTACCGTGGTGTGATCCTTCAGATCCGTGTGATGGAAGGAACACTGAGAACCAAGGATGCGATTCACTTTATGCACGGTGGTCGGGACTACAAAGTTGATGAACTTGGTTACAACCAGTTGAAGCCGGTTCCCAAAGACAAACTTGCCGCGGGCGAAGTCGGCTATGTCGTCGCGGGCGTCAAGAGCGTTCAGGATATCGAAGTCGGAGACACGATCACGTTGCTGGAAAAGCCAGCCGACGAACCGATTCCAGGCTATCAGAAAGCTCGCCAGGTTGTCTTCAGTTCGATCTATCCGATGAGCACCGATCAGTATCCTGATTTGGTGAAGGCGCTCGACAAGCTGGCGATTAACGATGCCGCATTAACGTATGAAAAAGATGCCTCGGCAGCACTGGGCTTTGGATTCCGTTGCGGATTCCTTGGGTTGTTGCACCTTGATGTGATTCAGGAGCGATTGCAGCGTGAATTCGACCTTGGGTTGGTGATTTCGGCGCCGTCGGTGAAGTACAAGATCAAGCTGCGAGACGGAAAAGAAGTTGAAGTCGACAATCCAAGTAATTGGCCGGACCCAACGGTGATTGATGAAATCATCGAGCCGTACATTCGTGCTTCGATTTTGACGCCGGAAGAATACGTTGGGCCTGTGATGGAGCTTTGTCGTGAGCACCGTAGCGAAAGCCAAACGATGAACTTTCTTTCAGCCGGTCGTCTGGAAGTGGTTAGCGAAATGCCGCTGGGCGAAGTTCTGTTTGATTTCTACGACAAGCTAAAGATGATCACGCGTGGTTACGGTTCGTTCGATCATGAGCCGCTTGAGTACCGCAAGACCGACATTGTTAAAGTTGAAATTCTGGTCAACAAGGAACCAGTCGATACGCTTGCTTACCTGGTACATCGCGAAAAAGCTCGTCAACGTGCGCTTCACTATTGCGATCGTTTGGCGAAAGAGATTCCGCGTCACCAGTTCAAAATTCCAATCCAGGGCGTGATCGGTGGCAACGTGATTGCTCGCTCGACGATCAATGCGTTGCGTAAAGATGTGACGGCCAAGTGTTACGGCGGTGACATTTCCCGAAAGAAGAAACTGCTGGAGAAGCAGAAAAAGGGAAAGGCCAAGATGAAACAGTTTGGCAGTGTCACGATTCCACAGGCTGCCTTTGTCGCCGTGTTGAAGCAGAGCGACGATTAGGATGGCAGGCGTTGAGAGCGCCGGTAAAATGCGGGCGCAACCCGTCAGGATTGATTAAAGTTTAAATTTTGTGTCATTTTTATTAACTTATGTTGACATCCGATTGCCGGTTGTTTAACAATGTTAATATGACTGCCAAACAACAAATCGATGTCAATTGCCCGTATTGTGCTGCCACAATGCGCTGTGCAGAGATGTCATGTGACGCCTGCGAGACTTCTGTCCGAGGTGAATTTGTGTCAACGCCGTTGGCCAATATGCCGTTGGAACATCAACGATTTATTGAAATGTTCGTGCTCGCCAGTGGCAATCTGAAAGAGATTGCAACCTTGGCGGGTGTTTCTTACCCGACCGTTCGTAGTCGTTTGGACAAGGTGATCGCTTCTCTGCGCGATGTTGCGGAGCAGCATGCTGACCAAACCAAAGGGGCCGGTAAGCAGTCGTCGAAAAAGAAAGCGAATGATCTCATGTCGCGGTCTCGAATAGCGGCTGACATCATTAAGCGAATTTAACGAAACGTTGAGGAAAACATGGTTCGAAATGTGCAGACCGAGTCGATTCGTCGACCATGTGAGGAAGATGATGCTTTAGATCAGGCAATGAAGTCCATTGACCCGATGCTCCAGTTGTCGTTGCAGCGAGAGCAGCAACGTCGACGTCGTAGATTACTTTTTGGAGGAGTTGCCATGCTTGCAACCGTTTGCGGAACCCTACTTTTCTTCTTTTCATCGATGTTGATTTCGCCCGCTGCCGTTCCCGGTAAGGAGGCGCTACAAGACAAAGATACTGATGATAAAATTGCAAAAATTGCCGAAGCCGAAGAGCTTGGTGCCGAAGGTTGGGCGCTGTGGAAAGCTCATGATTATTCGAAAGCTGCCGCCAAGTTTGAAGCGGCTGTTAAACTGGACTCCAAAAGTGAGGCGATTCTCAACGGATTGGGTTGGTCACAAATTCACATGGGGAAAAAGGAAGAGGCGCTAAAGAACTTTGAAGCTTGTCTTGAACTCAATAAGGACCACGGTGGCGCCATCAACGGTGCTGGCCAATGTTCGATGGCACTCGGCGATTACGTGAAGGCAGAGGAGTACTTTCGCCGGGCGGGTCCAAATGGGGGCGTTGCTCTGTTTACGCTGGCGAAGCTTGAGTTGCTTAATGGAAAATTCGACCAGGCTAAAGAGACGATCAAGAAAGCGGAAAACACAGGACAGTTCACCGAGCCTCAATTTGCAAAAGCGTTAGACAAAATGAAAGCTGCAGCAGATGCTGAGGAGCTGACCGACAAGTATCGAAAAGAGCTTGAGGCGGCGACCGGTAAGAATGTCGCCAAAGGCAACAAGAACGCTGAAGCCTATCGCCGCAAAGGCTGGCAGATGTTTCAGCAAGGTAAGTCACGTGCCGCAGAAGTTGCTTTTCGCGAGTGTCTTAAAATAGATCCTATAAACGAAAGTGGCCTTAACGGACTGGGCTTTTGTTTGCTGAATCAGGGCAAACATTCTGATGCCAAACCATTTTTTGAAACGCTTGTCAAAATCAATGCGGAGCATGGTGGTTATGTGAATGGCTTGGCAAGATGTTTTGAAGCCGAAGGCGAGGACGATAAGGCGGTAGAATTGTGGCAAACGGTTGAGGACGGATCGCAAGTCACCGCATGTACCTGGGGCATCGCAAGGACTCTGATGAAGCAGAAAAAGTACGAAGACGTTCTGCCTTACCTTGAGCGTTTGAAGGAAGCCAGTCCTGCGAATCAGCAAGCGGCGATCAAGAAATGGATCAGCGAAGCCAAAGGGGATGCTGACGGGTAAGTCGTCTGACAATCTTCCGGTTGCGGCAGTTGCACATCTGCCGTAGCCACCTCAGAAAACAGGGCTGCCTCGTCGGTTGGCTCTGTTTTTTGTTTGTTGAGCGATTGTTACTCTTCGACGTTGCGCATGAAATCAGCAACTTGCTCGAAGAAAACTTTCAGGTCCAGTTTGATCGAGCCGGGGACGTTCGTTTCTTCCATTGCTGCATTCATGATCTCCAACCAGCGATCTCGCTCGGCAATACCGATGCTGAACGGAGCGTGTCTCATGCGAAGTCTCGGATGGCCACGCTCCTGAATGTATCGATCCGAACCACCGAAACGAAAAATCAGAAAATCGCGAAGTCGCTGTTCCGATCCTTCCCAGTCATTATCGGGATACATCGGTCCGATCAAATCGTCTTTTCGCACCCGGCGATAAAATGCAGCCACAAGGTCGTGAAACACTTGCTCGTCAAACGTTGTGCCTTCAGATTCCATTGGTTGAACTCAATTCGCAAAATTGCCTAAACTGTCTGGATCATAACCGGAAGTCAGTTTCAGGACGAGTCACATGATCACCGAACCAGACAACTCGACCATTGATACCGTGGTTCGAATTTTACGCCAGAGTCGATCGATCCTGTTTATTACGGGGGCAGGCGTTTCAGCTGACTCAGGTTTGCCAACCTATCGGGGTATTGGTGGGCTTTACGATGTCGATACGACTGAAGAAGGCTACGCGATCGAAGAAGTGCTCTCAGCTGAAATGTTTGCCAGAAAGCCCGAATTGACTTGGAAATATCTGGCTCAAATTGGTTTGTCGGCTCAGGGAGCAACGTTCAACCGCGGCCACGAAGTGATCGCCGAGATGGAGTCGCACTTTCACCGAGTCTGGACGTTGACTCAAAATGTGGACGGTTTTCATCTTGATGCCGGGTCAAAAAACGTTGTCGAAGCTCATGGCAACATGAATGCGTTCAAGTGTACGCGGTGCGACTATCATACTGTCGTGGAAAATTTCGCCGATTTGGAACTACCTCCACTGTGTCCTGATTGTGGTGCGATGGTTCGCCCCGATGTGGTGCTGTTTGGAGAACTTATTCAGGACCGCGGCATTGATGAACTCCTGCAACAAATGGAATTGGGCTTTGACGTTGTCTTTTCTGTCGGCACCACCAGCGTGTTCCCCTACATTCAGGAACCGATCCATCATGCCAGGCGAATGATGAAGCCGTCGATCGAGATCAACCCATGCGAGACAGTTGTGTCCTCGCACGTGGACTACCGAATCGCGATGGGTGCTTCGGACGCGTTAAATGAAATCTGGAAACGCTATTCTGAAGAATTGGAATAGTCGTAACGATTGATCGACATGTCTTTTCTCGTTTTAACCCGGCGCTGATTCTGCTGACGTTGTAACTGGTTTCTGCAAAGCGCCAATTTGTCCTGTTTGTGGCAATGGAGACCCTATTCGCGCTCAAACGTGAGCTATGGTTCGTAAGTATCTCGTGTTTCAACATTACTCAACCATTCAATAGGCTCCCCAATGATCGGAGAAATTCCCAAAGTTGCCAACCCCGCAGTTATGCGATTACTGGGCAAACTTGAGGCCGACGAGAATTCCTGTGACCAGGAGATGCGCTCATTTCAACGCGAGAGGTTCGTGCTTCCAGTACAACTCTCTACGCCTGACAAAGAGTTTCAAGTCGAAGCCTTTTCAAGAAACTTGACTGTGGTAGGCGCAAGTTTGATTACCCCGCAGCCATTCTCACGCGGGGAGAAGATGAATCTGGAATTCAATCTGCACGAATTGCAATCGAAATACATTGTTGAATGCTGTTGGAGTCGACGTTTCGGTAAAGCGTACTGGAGTTCCGGCTGGAAGTTTATTTCCGACCAAGTCGACATGGATTCGGTCAGAAAAGCTGATGCCATGTTTGAGTGGGAAAAACGCACGACGGTTCGGAAACAGTACGCCATTCCGGTTGTCATTCATCAGGATGGCCAAAAGCCTCAAGTTCACGGTTTCACACGCAACCTTTCAGGAAGCGGAACCTGTCTCGTGACCAATCACGAGATTCCCGAAAAATCCTGCATGTTGCAGTTCATCCGCAGCGACGGTGAAAGATGTGACGTCGTTGCCGAGTCGATCTGGTCGAAAAAGTACAGTGAGCGGTACTGGATGACGGGTTGGAATTTTCCTGGTCCTGACGGCGATGCAAAACCTGACGAAGCCAAACTTGACTGATTCTAAAGTCGCGTTGAAAGGCCAGCCACTATTTGGCAAATGTGAGCCGCAAGGCACTAGTCGCCGGTTCACCGCGTGATTTTTCGACGGTTAGCGTCCTGCCGCTCACAATCATTGCAGAAATCGTTGTCCAACCGTGGCTAGTTCTTCTTGCTGACACAGATTAGTCTCGATCGTGTTCGCAAATAAAGACGATCGCCGGCAATAGCCGGCGTGGAACGGGAGTCTTCACCAAGCGACAACGACGAAACCAACTTGTACTTTGAGTCCGCAGCGATCACGTGGAGCTTGCCTGATTCATCCACGACATAGATATGGTTCCTGGTCGCGATCGGCGATCCTGAAAAACCGCTGGCCACTCTTTCCTGCCAATGAAGTTCACCCGTTTGCAAGTCAACACAACGACCAATGCCTCGGTCAGTGAAAAGAAACAACTTGCCATCGACAGCAACCGGACTGGGCACATAGTTGGCTTTTTGTAATTGATAGGCTTTTTCTGGACTGCCACCTTTGTCGTCAGGTCGGATTGCCACCAGATAGTTGCCGCCTCCCCCTGATCCGTTACTTCCAATAATCAACCCGTCAGCGATCAGCGCCGAAGCCACCGACCTCATTCGAAACGGCAGCGTCGACCAGTTTTTCGCGCCCGTTTCTGGATCAAGGCTAAAAAACCCCTCGGCAGTATTGCAGCCGATCAATTGGTCCTGTCCAGTTTTATCAGTAAAAATTCCAGGCACGCCGTAGCAACAACGTGTTGGCGTCAACGATGTTTCCCAAATGTCAGATCCGTCCTGGCAATCAAGGGCGATCATCGTGCTGGTCCCCGGTGTTTTTCCAACGGGTACTTTTTTCGCTTGCTGCGAATTGAAAAAAATCAGCTTGTCCTGATAAGTCATCAGTGAAGCGGCAAAGCCATGCGCTGAAACCCAGGACCCGAAATCCCGCTGCCATTTCTTCTCGCCATCGTGAGTCAAAGCTTGAACGATCGTTTGGTCAGGATGCACATAAGTCAAATAAACGTGATCTTTGTCAACCGCCGGGGTGCCAGAAGCAAAACTGTTTCGAGCGTGGATTTTGTAAGCCTTTGATTCAAACGACTTGTCCCAAATCTTCTCGCCAGTTTTGGAGTTGAAACACTCCATCGTCAACTCGCCAGTTTTCGAATCGGTACTGGTGACGAACAGACGCTCACCCCAGACAACCGGCGAACTCGAACCCGTTCCAACCAGATCGACATTCCACAGGAAATCTGCTTCGGAGATTTGACCTGGAAGGTCAGCCTCCAGAGCCAATCCCGTCCCGTTGGGACCGTGGAATCGCGACCAATTCTCCTGCGCATCGGTGCCATCACAAAACACGAGGAACCAAACGATTGGAACCAGAAAAAGAAGGCTCCTTCGTTTCAGTGGTAAGCAAACAGAAAAAGGAACTTTCAACAAACGCATGGACAACCTCAGTTCAAATCAATGATTGTCAAATTGTATCACGATCTGCAGCCTGCCCCGCAATCTTTGGAAAAGATCAACGTGGCGACGGTCTTCAATAATCCAGTGGATTTTGCTGGGCGGCGCTTCTGCTGAATCCACAGGACGCGTACAAAATTCGCTCTACAGGTCCCTGACGGCAACTTTGTGGAACCCATTGGCTCATCACCCGTAGAAAAATCGAAACCTGAATGGATAATTGATTGTTCCAATACAAATCGATCGGGCCGGTTCTGGCTCCGATTGAACATGCACTCGAACAAATCCCAGGATCGGAAACTTTAATGTCTCGACAAATTTTTACAGCTTGTCTCTTTTGCGTTTGTTCGCTGGTACTCTCAGTCCAGTTTGTCGGCGCCCAGGATTGGAACCAATGGCGCGGCCCAACTGGAAACGGTGGATCCGAAGAAGCCAATCCACCAACGCAATGGAGCGATACCGAAAACGTGAAGTGGAAAGTCGCTATTCCCGGCCGAGGTTCAGGTTCGCCGATCATTTCTGGCGACAAGGTTTTCGTGGTCAGCGCTGTTGTAACTGAAAAAGGAGCCGCCGACGCGAAAGCCAAATCCGAAGCTCAAGGCCAGCAACCGCAAGCCGATCGAGGGCGTCGTGGTCGAGGCGGACGCGGAGGGCGTGGCGGCCGTGGTGGACGTGGACGAAGAGGACCTTCGATTCCGCTTGTTGAAATGGACTTCAAACTGTTCTGTTTCGATCGATCCAACGGCGAGATCATTTGGGAAAAGACAGCTGTCACAGCAACGCCGCACCAGGGAACGCATTCAACCAATGGGTTTGCTTCGGCTTCGCCATGTACTGATGGCAAGCACGTCTATGCTTCGTTTGGCTCGCAGGGCATTTACTGTTACTCGCTGGATGGCGAGCAGCTTTGGAAACGGGATGATCTTGGAAAGATGACGACCCGAAACAATTTCGGTGAGGGAAGTTCACCCGCGCTCTTCGGTGACAAGCTGATTGTTCCGTGGGATCACGAAGGTCAATCTTCGATTTTTGCGATCAACAAAATGACTGGAGAGACGATTTGGAACACTGAACGTGACGAGCCCACAAGTTGGGGCACGCCGATTGTGGTTGAGAACGGAGACCAGAAGCAGGTTGTTATCACAGGGCAGAACAAAGTCCGCGCTTACGACCTCGAATCCGGTGACGAACTTTGGCAATGCGGCGGACAGACGCAGCGTCCGTGCGCGACGGCTGTTGCGATTGATGACCTGGTGATTGTTGGCAGTGGTCACCGGGGTTCTTTTATGGGCGCCTTCAAACTTGACGGCAATGGCGACATCGAAGGTTCTGAGAAAGTTGCGTGGTCGATTGACCGCGACACTCCGGATATCGCGTCTCCACTGTTGTCCAATGGCCGACTCTACTTTCACAAAGGCAAGACCGGAATTTTGAGTTGTCTCGATGCCAAAACAGGCGAATCACTCTTCGCAGCGACTCGAGTTCCCGAAATTCGAAGCACCTATGCTTCGCCCGTTGCAGCAGGCGGAAACATCTATCTGACAGGCCGAAGCGGAAATATGGTGGTGATCAAGGATTCGGACAAATTCGAAGTCGTTGCCACAAATTCAGTTGGCGAAACTGTCGATGCAACGCCGGCTCCTGCAGGGGACAATCTGTTTATTCGTGGTGAAAAACATTTGTTCTGCATTGGCCAATAGATAGCACTGGATAAGTCCAGCGGTGGCATAGACTTCCACGCTTCCAGCCTGTGATCAGAATGTAAAACACAGACTGGAAGCTTATGCCACCTGTCGAAATCGCGACCTTGCTACGGGAACAGATGCCGTTTACTCGCGGATGCAGTACAGTTTTTTGGCACCGCGAATGAGAAGTGATTTGCCGGCGACAGCTGGCGTTGACCAAAACAAATCGTCCGCAATCTCATTGGTTGCGACAACTTTCATTTCTTCGCCAACTTCAATCACCACTGTTTTTCCACTCTCATCCATCAGGAAAGCACGATCGCCCGCCGCCCACATCGAAGCGGCCATTGAGCCAAGTTGCAATCGATTCTTGAAAGCCATTTCGCCTGTGAGGTTGTTGTAACAAGTCAATATTTTGCGGCTTGGGACATAGACATAGCCTCCAGTCGAAACAGGAGATGACATTCCTGGTCCGGCTTGCATCTTTGACCAGGAAACATTTTTGATGGTTGAGTTGTTCGAAAAAGCATGTTCGCCTTCCATGCCTGCTGAAACTGCGACCAGGGGTCCGCTACTTCTGGGGCCGCTGTTTCCAAAATAAATACGTTTGCTGTCCACTGCGGGAGAGGCGCTGAAAGACATCCCGATTCCTGTTAGCTTCCAGAGGACTTCTCCGTTTTCCGGATTGTAGGAAGTCACAAATCCCGACCCGCATGTCACGACTTCGTTTCGTTTGTCATTTTTCCAGAACAGAGGCGATGCCCAGGAAGTGCGGCTGTCACGTTCTTTTCTCCATGCCTGTTTTCCTGACAATGCATCGAAGGCGACAACAAAGGAGCTTTGATCATTGTCACATTGAAGGAAGACTTTTCCGTCGCCGACGGTAATCGAGCTGCCAGGACCAAACCCGTTGCCGGTTGGATAGGAGCCAACGTTTTGCGTCCAGATTTGGTTGCCATCAAAATCCAGCGCACAGACCGTGCCGATTGAGGCGTAGTAAACAAACAGATGTTTGCCGTCGGTCGTTGGCGATTCAGTCGCGAAAGAATTCGAACTGTGGATTGGATGTTTTGGTTTCTCTTCAGCAATGGTCTTTTCCCACAGCATTGATCCATCATCGATGTTAAGACACTGAACCATAAACTGCAGCGGAGCATCAGGAGTCTTGGGCCGCATGTCACGGACGCCTTCCATGAAACTGACGGGAGGTTTGAACCCTACCGCCGTCGTCAGGAAGATCCTGTTGCCGACGACGATCGGTGACGACAAGCCGCCACCTTTCATGTCAACACTCCACGCGAGATTGTTTTCGCTGCTCCACGTTTCCGGATGTTCGAGTTTTTCGAGAACGCCCGATCCATCAGGTCCGCGGAAGCCTGTCCAATTGCCAGCGCTGTCAGATTCTTGCGCCGATGCTGCGCTGGTAACCGTAAAAATGAATATGGTCGTGACGGCGAGAAAGAGTTTGATGTTCATTTGGGCTTTCGGAGTGAATTGAGAGATTGGGCAGTGATTCCCAACAGGCTACCCGAAAGCGCAGCCAACATGCAACGAATTAGCCGTGAATTCGTCAGGGCAAAGAGGAGAGGATCCAAACACGGCACAGCGGCTGTGCGGTTTTATGCAACCGGTTCTACTCAAGGGTATTCATCAGAACGTATTTGATCGCTGGCGTTTGATCGTGGTTCATCTGGTCGTTATACGCACGCGCGATCACCACAAGACGTGTCACGGCGGGCAGCGGCGTTGCAAAAGACCATTCACTCAGCGCATTTTCGCTGCTCATGTCGGCTTGAGTCACGACGGCCTGATGTTGGATATACTTGTCCGCCCATTGGTCTCCATCCCAGTATCGGCCTGTTTCGGCGTCCTGAAGTCCAATGAAAACTTTGGTGACCTGTTCTACATCCCCGGCTTTTCCGGCAACGGTCAGGAGCCCTGAATCTGTTCGGTCATAGTGCATCGTATCGACGGTCGTATCGGGATCCTGGAAAGCCATGGAAAACTCAACAGCATCATGAGCAACCGTTTCACGACCAAGCAAATCTGTCGCAATGACCGACATCGTGACATCGCGCGTCGACAGATCGTTGCTCTTCGACTCTGCGTACTGTCGCGTATTGAGCCAGAAGTTCCATTGGCTGATCAGTCCCTCAGGCTGACGCAATTCAGCGGGAACGCGGGAAGGCGACGACGACCAACCGTTGGCACTCCAGTACTCACCAGAATTGCGACATCGAATTTCTATTTCAATATTGGCATTGCCTGCGTCTGACTCGACGTAGCCATAAAAATTGACTGGTTTCACGCTGCCACAAACGCGTGAGCATCGTTTGTCCCGTGCGTATCGTGTGCCGCTGAGCCGAGGCTTCGAATCGGCCGTTCTTAGTTGACGCATTTTCTCAGAGAGCATTTCCTGTTTTGGTGTCGTCAAATCAGGATAAAGATTGTGCAACTGTTCCGGGTCAATCTGCAAATCAAAATATTCGCGTCCCCCGGTGGCCCATTCGGTATAGATGTGGTTCTGAGTCCGCATACTGCTGTAAGTCGCTGACACGATCGACGTATGTGAAACGGCCTGTCCCCAGTTTTCGATCAGAATTCCGTCGCGCCCCAGCTCAGCATGGGCTTCCGGATTCAGCATCAGTTTTGAAAATGGTTTTCCGTCGCAGGTTGCAGGCTGTTGGGCTCCTGCCAGTTCAACCAAAGTCGGTGCGATGTCGATGTTGGCCAGCAGTTGGTTGCACTTTCGGTTTTTCGGCACGCCTGGTCCCGTGACGAGAAAGGGGACTCTGGTGATGCGATCGTAGGGTAGCCGTTTCCCGTAATGGCGATGTTGCGAATAGCGGAAGCCATGATCGGAAGTGAAAATGAAAATTGTATTTTCAAGCATGTTCCGTTTTTTGAGTTCACTTCGCAGGGCGCCGATTCCTTCGTCAAGCGCCTCAAGGGCTCGCAATCGATTTTTGTAGATATCTTGCAGTTGTGCCTGTTGTTGTTTGGTGGGAGCCATAACCTTCTGCATCTCTTCGACCTGATTCTTCGGGATTACTGCGACCCGTTTGGCGAATTCGGGAAGCTCCGCATCGCAGTGTAGCGACTGGTGTCGCTCGGCAACCATCGACTCTCCCTGGCGGGGGATGTGTGCCGCGATGGGAGACCAGCAAAGCAAAAGCGGTCCATCATCGATGGAGTGGCCCTGGATCATTTTGGTCGCCTGGCGAACATCCCAGTCGGTGCGATATTCGTTCCCGGCAGACTGGAGAAACTGGTTTTCTGTCTTGTCGTATGACGGAAACCCAAAATATCGACCGCCTAGCGCAACATGAAACTTGTCCCAGCCGGGCGGAATAACATTCTTCCAAAGGTCTCCGTTTTTTTTGTTGGGGTAGAATCCACTGTGCAGATATTTTCCGACGTGAGCCGTTTGGTAGCCGGCCTGTTTCATCCACAAGGCCATCTCGTTGTCAGGGTCGAAAGTCGAGTAGCCTCCAGAGAAACCAATCGAGCGAATGAACTCTGGATCGTTGACGCGACACTGATTGCGATGAGCATACTGGCCCGTGTAAAGGCATGCTCGGGACGGACCGCAGACGGGAGTCGTGACATGAAAGTTGGTAAAGCGAGTCCCCTGCTCTGCCATCGCTTTCAAATTTGTGAACCGGATCGATTCCGTTTCCTGTTGGGGAAACGTACCAAACACTGTTTCACAATCCACATCGTCGGCGTAGACCAAAACGATGTTGGGCTTTTGCTGAACGTCTTCACCGGTCGCAGTTGCTGGAATACATGTCCAGGCAAAACACAGCAGCAATCTCAAAATCGAAGGAAGCCAGAGACGAGTTTTGAATTGTCGATCCATCCGGGTATCCATACTCGAGATCGGTTGATGAATTTATTGGCTGCTGTTAATCAGTGACATAAACTCGGCACGGGTCGCCTGATCGGTTTTGAAGATTCCACGCAGGGCGCTCGTTATCGTGCGCGATCCGGGCTTTCGAATTCCACGAATCGACATGCAGGAATGTTCGGCGCTGCAGACAACGGCCACGCCGCTTGTCTTGAGTTTGTCTTCGATCAGTTCCGCCACCGTTTGCGTCATCCGTTCCTGAACCTGAGGCCGCCGTGAAACTTCTTCCACGACACGAGCCAGTTTGCTCAGGCCTGTAACCTTCCCGTTGGGGACGTAGGCCACGTGAGCAACGCCCGTAAATGGCAACAGGTGATGTTCACACATGCTGGTGAAAGAGATGTCCCGAACGAGCACCATCTCGTCGTAGTCTTCCGGGAAGGTTACATCGAGGTGCCGACCGGGATCGAGGTCCAGGCCAGAAAACATTTCCGCGTACATTTTGGCGACACGACGAGGCGTCTCCAGCAAACCAGGGCGATCCGGATCTTCTCCGACAGACTGCAGGATTGTGCGGACTGCTTTCTTGATCGCTTCGTGATCGACGTTCTTCTTCATTGGGATTCTACGATGGTACTGGTGGCAGCGACAAACGCGATTGAGTTACCCGCGTTTTTGAGAGAAGCGATTATAACGGGAACCGCGACGACATCACTTGCTAACCCGAAAACTTCTCTGACCGTAAAACACTCGATCGTGCATGTCTGTCGTACGCACGCGAAGCAAATGAGTGCCTTCCTCCAGATTGGAAGGAACGATCCCCTGCCAAAGGTGGGTAGAAGTCCTGGGATTACCAAGTTTCGGTTGAATCGGAGGCTTGACTTGAGATTCAAGCTTCTTCATGCGTACGAAGTTCGGATCGAGAGCCTCCTTCTGCTCAATCGCCTGCCAATCGCTGGAACCATCAACGGCGAACTCAACTCGCGATTTCGAAGAACCGTTATAAACGTTCACCCAAAAACTGGCCTCTTTCCCAGTGATTACTTCGTCGGGCATCTGGATCAGCATCTGTTCGCTCTCGGGCAATCCGGCAGCGCGAAAGTCCATCATGTAACGACCATCGATGAACTTCATGATGGAGTAACCGTTGGGTGCGCCGTCGGCCATCGTCGAATGTGGGACACCACGATCATTTTTGGCGCCTGACCACCAGCTTCCTGACACCGTTACGTTAACGATGTGATGATGTTCCTTGTCACCTTTCCAACCTTCCTTGTCAGTGAAAAACTGATGTGCGTGAACGTGTCGGTGGGCTGCAACGGAAACGCAAAACGGACGCTTTTCGATCAGGCGAAAGACCTCCTGATGATCTTTGCATTCGAGAAACGGAACGTGCATCAACAGTACAACCATTTGCGAATCAGGAATCATCTCGAGGTCCTTTTCAAGAAACTCGCGTTGCCGATCGCCAAAGTTCGCAACGTAACGCTGCCGGCCGTTTCTGACACCCCAGTCGATATTGTCCAGGATCACAAAGTGCACCTGGCCGTAGTCGAAGGAGTAGTAGGTTGGGCCATAGGTGGCTTCGAAGGTTTCGTTAATGTGTTCACGTGTGCCGCCGTCAAGGTTCAGGTCGTGATTGCCGATCACGCTGTGCCACGGAATGCCAATCATGGCGATTGCCTGATTCAGGGGCTCCAATGTTCTGAGGTCATCGAATGCGACATCACCAAGGGTGACGCCGAAGGTCGATGTTGTATCACCGATCAGCTGGGCGATGACATCGTGTGAAATGTAGTCGACTTCCTGCATGTTGCGTGGTTGCGGATCGCCAAAGAGCAGGAACTGGAAATTCTCTGGCTCGTCACTCGGGTACAATGGAAAGTCAATCGACTGCGGGAGGGCACCTGTCGGTTTGCTGCCCGGAAACTTGAGCTGCGGCGAACCGTTCGGTTTGTGGATGTAGTAAAACTGCGGCAGTTTGTTTTCAGATAGTCTGGATTGATAGCCCGATGGTTTGATCACAAAGAAAATTGCGTCCTCTTCCAGTGGCAATTCCCATCGACCCAGGTCATCCGTTTGGACAATCTCTTTACCATTGGAAACGCGAACGTTCACAAACGGCTGATCTGCGTCGCCAAATTTGCCATCGCTATCGGAGTCGATAAAAACTCTTCCCACTGCCGTTGGCCCCGGGCGATTAACGCCTGAATCAGGTTTTTGATCGTCAGTCTGTTTGGCTGCAGAATCTTCGGAAGGCTGCTCCACAATTTCCTGGGACAGGCAATGGTTTGATGCCAAAGCCATCACGCTGATGACAAGCAAAAAAATGGCGTAGCCGCCAAACATCTGAAATCGCATTACATATCCCATTTGTTTTCGAATTTGATCTGCCACCTATCGTGACTGACAACAAACTTACATTCAACAGCCAGACACGTGTTTCCAGGCCATGGAGTGCAATTTGGAACGACTCGGCAACGTTGAACTCAGGCTGTCAGGCTTGGACCTGCACAACAAGGCCGTCCCGGACACGGTTGAAATTGTCAATCGCACCGTTGCGATATGAAAAGTCCGGCATTAACATTTACGTGTGACAGACTGAGCCGAATTTATTCAGGAAATTTCATTGGCCAACGAATTTACCAACGCCGAACTCGAAGCGTATCTCGATGAATCACTCGAATCAGGTCGAGCTACGGAGATTGAGGCTCAGCTGCGCGATGATGAAGAATTGCTGCGGCGACTCTCGGAGATCAATGGTCGACGGGAAGCCGGAATGCACACGCTCGGCGAAGTCTGGCGGCGCAACCAACTGGGTGTGCCGACCGTTGAGCAAATGGGGAACTTTTTGCTCGGCGTTCTTCCAGCGGGCGAAACGGATTATATCCAGTTTCGTATCGACACGTTGAAGTGTCCGTTTACCATCGCGCTAAAGTCAGATCTGGAATCACGAAATCGCGAATCGCAGGAACAGTCGACCGCGCGACGTAGCAAGATCTACAACAGTAGCGCAGGTTTGCTCAAAGGTAGCGATCACGAGTAACGCATCGGCTTCGGGGATGGAAACTCGATGCGACTGGCGTTTTTCTTCTATCGATTGGCACTGATGAAAAAGGCGAACACTTTTTCATCGTCACCTTCAGCTGAACTAACCGGGAAGGCAAAGTCGAAAGCCAAAGGAGCTCCACCACCAAGGGCTGGAACGTGGACCCGTAATCCAACTCCAGGTGCGACACGGAAATTGTCGCCATTGAGTTCGATTCCTTCTTCGACGGTTCCAAAGTCGACAAACGCGACCCCTTTCACCATGTCATCAGGCGTGATTGGGAAAGTGTATTCTACGGTGTTGAGCCACTGGAATTCACCACCAACACGGACGCCATTTTCAATCGGAGCCGCACCGCGGAATTCGTAGCCACGCAAAGTTGAAAATCCACCGGCAAAGTAGTTCTCGAAGATTGGCGTCTGCGATCCAGAGAATCCAAGCTTGGTTCCGACGCTTACCGTGTGACGACCGGAGCCGTCAGGTCGCTCATAGAGCAAACGATAGCGACGGTATTCAATGTCGGCACGTGGATAATCGAAATCGCCAAAGCCCTGAGTGTAAGTCGCTTCCAGGTAACTACCTTCGGTCGCCAGGAATGGATGGTCCCGGGTGTCGCGAACAATGCCGGCGTTGAACAGGAACAGGTTGCTTTCACCAAGGGCGGAATTGAGCGTTGGCGATGTAGTGAGTCGTGGATCGCTGATATCAACGCGTTCCAGACGTAACCCAAGGTTGAACGACAGGTCGGGAGTAAGTCGACGACCAACGGAGACTCGACCTCCAATGCGTTGCTCGTCCCAGTCAAAGAATTGCCGGTCAAACAGGTAACCTGAAACGCTAAAGCTGTAGTTGGTTCCAAAGAGATACGGTTCCGAGAAACTGACCAGGTAGCGCTGGACTTCTCGTCCGGGCACGAGTTCCAGGCGAAAGGCCTGTCCGCCACCACGAAATGCGGTGCCGTCGAAAATCTCACGGAAGCTGCGTGGAAACGCTCTGATGTCAAAGTTACGTTCGTCGATGGTGAATTGACCGACGATTCCGTTGTCCGAGTTGTAGGCACCACCGATATTGACGCTACCGGTTTGGGTCTCGCCGACGAAGATGTCCAGGTCGGCAAAGTTTTGTCCAAGTGGAACACCGGGACCGCCCTGACGCAGTTGCCCAATTGATGTGTTGAGTTCGTTCGGTGATCCAATGTTTCCAAAAGTCGGCGTGATCACGTTTTGGGAACTGTCCGGATATTGATAGGCCGCACTTTGCGCGGGCGTGCCTCCGACACCACCCAGACTGCGACTGCCGCTGCCAGTAGAGAACTGGGCTCCCTGGCTAAAGCCCGCGTTGTCAGGACTTTGAGCCCGAACCTGTTGAGTCGTCTCGATGGTGTTGGCCAGCAACGATTCTGTTGATTCAGCGATTTCGGTTGTGGCTTTTTCAGTGTCGATTTCAACGACTGGTTCAATGTCTTTTGTTAACGCAGCAAGATGCTTTGATTTGGCGACAGGATGTGACTGCTCGAACCGTTTGGCAACAAGTTCTTTAAAGAATCCGTTGCCGCGCGAGGTAGCAAGCCGTTGTTGCATGGCACAACCAGGTCCGGCAACCATTAACATCACGATGCAAAGCGATGCGAGTTTGCTGGCCAGTCGAGTTGATTGTTTGGATTTCATTGCCATGTCAATTAGCGTTGAAAGATAAAGTAAAATCTGTCGATCGAGTTTTGAAACGGTTAGAATCGCGAACCTGATCCCTGTGATCGCGAGCCCGATCCTCCTCCTTGAGGAGCGCGAGTGCCGGATCCTCCTCCGGATCGCTGTGCTGTGCGGGTCGATGAACCTTCTTCACCAGCTGGTTTGACCACAATCCTCGGTGCCTGACCGCCAGCTTCCTGCCCGGTTGAAAAGATGCGGGCGGATCCAAGGCGGATTTCATCGTTTCGCAGTTTTCTGGAGTCGATCAGATCACCAGGGCGAAGTGAAAGTCGATTCAGGACAACTTCGCGACGTGTGATCCCGTTGCCGCCGTTGTAATTCACGTTGATTTGTCCGACTCGATACTGCTCGCCTTCGGAGATGCGATAAACCATATCCAGGTGGCCAGGCTCTTCGAGAAAACGGGGTTCGGCCTGCACATCAGCAAACACGAATCCGTTTTCGCCATACAGGTCACGAAGTGCGACGGTGTCCTGGGACATGCGTGCAGAATTGAATTCGGGTTGGCCATCCGCACCAGGTTTAAGCTCCAGTAATCTGATCAGGTCTTCAGAAGCAAAATGCTCATTGCCGACAAAACGAACTTCGCGAACTTTGTAGCGCGGTCCTTCGTTGATGATGAACCGGATTGACAGCCAGCGGCCGTCGTTGCTCTCACTGATGTCACGTCCAATCTGAACATTGAAGTAACCCAAACTCTTGTAATACGATTCGAGCCGCACAATGTCCTGATCAATCTGTTCTTTCTTGGCCAGACCGCCGATGAGCTTCAGGATTCCTGGTTTGGCTTCGATGAAGCTCTTGAGCCGACCATCGGATGCGATTGTGTTGCCTTCGAAGTCGACTTTCCAAATCCGCTGTTGCTGATCTTCGTGGATCAGGAAAACAACTTTCGAATCGTCCGCTTCATTTCCGTCAGTGACCTCGACCTGAGTTCGCGGATAGCCACGTTCGCGATAAAGTTCTTCGATGCGGGTCTTCGCCATGCGGATTCGATGGACGTCCAGGCGGTCAATTTCGTCCAGGCCTGATTCTCTTCGAATCGTGCTGTCGCTGATTCCACGGTTGCCGATGAATTCGATGTCGCCGATCGCGTTTCGCTCTTCGATGTCAAATGTGATGGAGACGCCGTTGGGACTTTGTTCGATGTACGGGCCGTTGATCCGCTCGATTTCGTCCATCTGCCACAAAGTTTGAACGTCCTGTTGCAGCTTGTCAGGATCGTAGAAGCGTCCTGGTCGAGTGCTGATGTTTCGTTTGAGTTGATGTGTCTGAATGCTCGTGTTACCGCGGAAATTGACGGCAGCGATTAGCTGGGATTTATCCGTCGAATCTTCGATGTTAATTACCGGACCTTCAAGCTTCACGCGATGCGACTGCGAATTCAACAAGCCTGGTGTTCCAGCACTGGAGCCAGATCCTTGCGAGCTGCCTGAGCCCGGGCTTTGAAAGCGAACGCTGTCCAGCTGTGTTGTGTCAAGAACCGGTTCCGGAACAGGCAGTTCCGCGGTTCGATATGGACTGAGTTGCTGGCATCCAAACGAAAACAGCAACATGACGACGATCAAAGGTGCGCAAACGGCGGCGCGCACATAGCGGTGCACCAAATTTGAATCTGGTGCGGCAACTTTATCGTCTCGAGTTTGGAGAGTTTCTCCGGTCATCCTTGACCTCATTCTTTAGTGAATCCTGCGGCGTAACTACCTAAACCCCGGAAAAGGGGCAAGCCGAATAGCCATCCTGGCATCCTGCTAGCGAGAGGGTTCGATTCGCGTGAGAGTGATACGCGAGGGAGATCAAAGAAGTTCGCAGGAAGTTTGAATTCCGTCAAAATGTTTGCTGGCAAACACTAAATCTAGGTCAGGCTCGAAGAAAGACTGTCAGCCCAGGCTTCAACTTCGAAGGGCCCGGCTTCAGAACACGAAACCAGAAAGTTCATCAGGATCGTTTTGTCAGTCCGCGCATTGCTGGGCTCGCTGGCATCTTTCTCGAAGCGCGCGATCACCAATTCCGCCTGTTCAATATCCAGTGACAGATTGGAAAGGCTTTCGGTGGTTAGCTGAAATGTTGCTCTTTCGTCTTGAGCATGAACTGCAACGACAACGTTCATCATGTCAGAGGAGCACTCTCCTCGTTCCACGACGACCGGGTTTTCAGAGTTTACTTGCTGGTAAACCAGAAAGAATCGGGACAGTTTTTCCAGGTCGGGAGATTTCGCACTGGTGGTTCTAATTCGAGACAGGAACTCTGAGACGGTGTTGTTGTCGGAGCCAGTCTTCTGACACAGTTTCTCAATCACCTCGGCTGAAAATGAAGCATCTACCGCAGGTTGTTGGTCCGTCTCAAACTCGAATACGTCCAGGATGAAACCGTGTGACCGAGCAGTGTAAATGTTGGCTCCCACGAGCCTTGTTTTCTTGCCCGGCAGTTCTGAGAGGATATTTGCCAGTTGACCACGATGGTTATTGCGACCAATGACGGCAACCTGTGAACCGTCGGAAGCTGGTAAAAAGAGCTCGCCATTGAGCTGGCAGATCCGTGATGCGATCAAGCCTTTCAGGTGAGTAACCTGATTTTCGTGGTTCATTCGTTGAAAATATTCATCCGGCAAGTCGCGAACGATGTCTGTGACAGCATCATCGAGCTCGAAATCGATATCAGCGCGGATTTCTTCGATCAGGTCAGAGACTCGGCGAGCCGAATCGTCGCTGCCCTTGTTTTCATTTGGAAGTTTGAATTGGTCATTCATGCATTGCCACCGTGGTGTAACTTTTCGGCTGTTCCGAAAGGAGGACATCCGACAGTTAGAAATTGGTTAATAGCGTCAATGGTGGCGTGATCATTCTACCGGTATCAGCCGGTTCTGCATCAGCCTGAGTGAGGCACAAAAAAATGGCTGAGACGCAAACGTCCCAACCATTTGAATGTCTGATTGCCCCTGGCGTTTAACGCTTGGAGAACTGAGTACCGCGACGGGCACCGTGAAGACCTGGCTTTTTACGCTCTTTCATACGCGAGTCACGCGTCAGGAATCCGCCATCGCGGAGAGCAGCAAAATGCTCTGTGTCGAGGTTGACCAAAGCACGAGCCAAGCCCATGCGACAAGCACCTGATTGCCCAGTGACTCCGCCGCCGCTGACAACGATACGTGTGTCAAGCTTGTCACGAACACCTGCAGCGTCGAACGTATCCATGACCGCACGGCGATCCTGTTCGTTGACGAAGAAATCTTCGAAGGCTTTGCCGTTAACCGTGATTTTTCCCGTGCCATCTTTCACGCGAACGCGAGCAACCGAAGATTTGCGGCGGCCGGTTCCGAGGGCTTCACCTGTTTTTTGATCTGTCTTAGCCATGGTTTTCCGTTAGCAGATTTTAACTACTGATTTGTGTGAGGGTTTACTTGCTTGAACGACGCCATTTATCGAATGGCTGAGGAGTCTGTGCGGCATGCGGATGATCCGTGCCAGCATAGATCTTGAACTTCGACAGCATTTGGCGGCCAATCTTGTTCTTGGGAAGCATGCGACGAACGGCATCACGCATGACCTGTTCGGGCTTTCGCTGCATACGATTACCGATCGTCTCCGTTCGCAGACCGGTATATCCGGTGTACCAGGTGTAACGTCGCTTGTCACGCTTGTTACCCGAGTGAACAACCTTGTCGCAGTTGGTCATGATGACGAAATCGCCAACGTCCTCGTTCGCCGTGTAGGTAGGCTTGTGTTTGCCCATCAGGACCGTGGCGATATCCGCCGCGATACGACCAACAGTTTCGTTTTCACCGTCGATAATCCACCAGTCTTGAGTGACCGTATCGTCAGTTTGTGCGTTGTATGATTTTGTGCCAGGCACGTCTATTCTCCGTTTGCTTGCAGCCGAACCAAATAAAGTACGGCCAAGCCGTGTCCACTGAATCGGACAAAACAAGGAAAAGCTCAAGGGATTCCCGAGCCATTGGATCGCTAAGTGCATAAAAATCCCTCAGCGATGAAGGGCGAGATTCTAGCCAGTTGTCCCAAAACCAACAAGGGTCAACATGCACAGAAATGCGGGTTTTTCGGCGAATTCCACCAAGTTGATAACTGATCCCTTAAGCCGGAATCGCCAGAACCCTTAGAAAGCGATTTTTCGCGTCCAGAGAATCTCTCTGACACAATTTGTTACCCGTTTTTTGACTCTTTGAACCATGAAAAAACAATATTACCCCGAGATTGCCAGCAAACCCTTTTTGCTTTCCGTTCGTATCAGCAGCAGTTTTGTTCCCCTTTGAAGCCCAGTCGAATGCAAATCTATCCCACCAAACCAGCTTCACCCTCCCCTGCCCCAGTTTCACAGCAGGATCTGAATCTATATATGGAGAGCGAATTTCACGATTTGGCAGATGAATCTTTGCCCGTGTCTTTAATTGAAGCATTCTCCGACGCGACCGGCTGGGAGCTTGGGCTCGTTGGCGAGGAAATCAAGATCGTTGATATGAGTGCCACCTGGCCCGCCATGACCCCAACTGCCCATCGTGGAAACTGCGACCGCGTTGCCGAAGAGCTTACAAAGTTGCTTCGCCGTTAGCTTTCGATCACGAGTTCCTTCCTGTATTTTCCCTGGTGAGCGATATCACTCTGGGAAACTGAACGACAATGTCGCCCGGTTCTCCGAACCGTAAGCGATTTCCTGGTCCAAGGCTTGCAAATCCTTGGCGTCCAAACGATTCTTCTACGACTAACCAATCGCCCAACTGGATTCAAAAGGTCTCGAAGTACCTTCATGAATTCTTTAAGGGAACCGCGGAATCGAATCTTTCGCATGTCATCGACAACGCTCAGGTTACTGCAATATGGGGGTGACCAATCGCACCTCTTTGCTCAACACAATCAGCATCTGCCGCGACGCATGTCCCAGTTTGATTGGTAAGTCCCAGTCCATTCT
>CAYUNP010000039.1:28069-33331 GCA_964446085.1 uncultured Pirellulaceae bacterium | reverse complement strand
AGGTCTCGTCGTACGGAGGGATTTACGGCACGACCACAGTCCGCCCCCACACCAACTATTGATTCGATCGCCACAGCTGGCGGTCCAGCTCCAACGAAACATCTTGCTCTTCAATGATTTCTTCAACCGGAGCCTGAACTTCCAGCACAACCGCTTTATCACGAGGGGAACGAAAACGTCAAGATGAACGTAACTTACCGATGCACCGGAACTTGCAAGCTTTAAGTGCCATTCGCTCCTGGCACCTTTTATTCGCCCCACGACGGGTAAAACGGCACTCAGTATTTGGCCGGCAACACCAAAGCTAGTTCATGACAATTGATAAAAACGCCCCGAGAATCGTTGCCGCAACGAACATGATCACAATCAGTGGAATCTTCCACCGCAACTCACTCCGGAATGGAGCAAGGCAGTGACAACAATTCGCCTCGGCAATCGGCGACATTTTGCTGCAAGTCCCGCAAACACGCCTCGTTGCCGAAACGTCTCGATTACACGAGTCACAGATTTTGTGAGCCGCAGGATGGTTGCAGAATGGGCATGCCCTTGACATTTCAATGGTACCTCGCTTCGATCAGGCGGTTAGGCAGAGAGTGCACTTAATGCTTCACCGATTGCCATCGCGTTAGGTCGATTCGATTTCGAGAATGCCCGATGAAACTTGGCAACAAAAGGCTTTTCGTCGTCTTTGATCTTGATCGTTGTAAAAATCGTCCCTGTTGAACTCGTCGACTGCATCGACTTAAGTTGATCCAGGTCATATTCTGCGGCCTGCTTGATGTTGGAAATTTTAGAGCCAACTTGCAGCACAATTAGTCGGTTACCCGTCCAGCCGACCATGTAGTTCTTGGTCAACAATAGAACCGCGATGACACCGGGCAGAATCCCAATGGCAATCAACACGATGATCAACAACATGTTTGGTTGCTTGACGCCGTATGCCCAATGAGTGAGTTCCTCTCCTTTGAGATAGGGTGCGAACATTTCTCGAGCTGATTCATCTGTCATTTTGGCCATTTCATTTCTCCTACCGCTGTCTGTTGAAATTCTGTGTAAACAAGAGGTCGTAACCGCCTCGTTTGTCTAGAACCTGAATCAGTCGCAATTCGGACACTCAACGGGCAGAATTTGCATTTTTTGCCAATGCCAGCCAGCGGCAGAGCTTGGCGAAACGGTTAAAATCGCTTCCGTATTCGGTGGAAACCGACATCTCCGGACGTGTCGTTTGACCATTGGGAAGTGGCAGCTTCATCTTCACCAAGCGCTGGTTGGCGTTGTACTCGTAGTCGGTTCGCTCATTGGCTGGCGGAGCCGTGATGGCTGCTGTAAGGAGTCGTCGCACTCCAAGCCATTCGACCGGCGTTTGCATGACCACTACCGTAATAGCCACTGATATCCTGAACCGCTTCTGCCGTCGGCGTTGGCGTGCCTGTTCCGGCAACATCAATCATCCCGCACATCCCTTTTGGGACGTTTTACCCCACCGACTTCCACAAAGTCGGACTCTCTAACACCAAGCGCCTCACTAAGAGGAGGCTGTTGAGCGCGAGTTACATCAGAAGAATCTGATTCGGCATCACCAGATACGTCAGGACCCTGAACGATTTCTTTTTCGTTCTCATTGGCAAGCCATTGAGCGCCAAGAACAATCCCTGCCACGGCAATCACCGCAACAGCAACAAGCAAAAGGGGGCGAAAGCGACTTAACATCGATACTCCGTCTCATCGTGTTTCTCGTGGCTCCCCATCCATTAATTGTTCTAACGGGTAATAGCTACTATGCAAATAAATTATGGCGCTTTTTCCAAAAACTTATCGAGCTTTTAACACTTCACAAATTCACAAACTACACGTCTTTCATGCTGCTCTGTCGTGAAAGGTAATCCATTGAAGTTCGTCTTGCAGCCGTGGCAAGTGATGCTGTTGATCTTCGCAGGGTGGATTAATCGACAACAGCAGGAGACGATTGAATATTTAAAAACAGAGAACCACGTTTTGCCTTAGAAACTGGGGAAGAAACGAACGCTGCTCAATGATGATCAACGCCGACGTCTGGCGATCAAGGGCAAAGTACTAAGCCGCAAACGACTTAAGGAAATTGGCTCGTTGTTTTCGCCAGACACGATTCTGCGCTGGCATCGGTAACTGGTTGCACTGAAATGGGAAAAGCACAATTGCTGGTTGAGACAGTGGGCGGAAACCACAATAAAAAATTGTGGAACTACTGTCCAAACTTTGCAATGATTCGATTGGCAACGCCGGGGATCATTCGATCCAGCCAAACCAGAATCCTGCCGCCAAAGGTCAGGATGATTTCATGACGCCGTTTTTTGATCGCACGAAGTGTTCGCGTTGCAACAACTTCCGGCGACATGGCACCGCCTTTTTTCCAGTCGCGTTTCGTTGGATCATCGATCGCCGCGTCGAAGAACTCACTATCGGTCGTGCTGGGACTGACGAGCAACAGGTCGATTCCGTCCCGGGAAAGTTCGGCGCGAATCGCATCGCTCAAACCGTGGATGGCGAACTTACTGGCACAGTACTCGCTCTTGAGCGGCACGGCACGATGACCAAGCACGCTGCTAAGGTTCACGATTACCGGTTCGTTGCCAGCTTTCAACAGACCCAAACTCTCTCGCATGAACTCGGCAACGGCGAAGAAGTTAACTTCAAAGACCTGGCGCAGACGTTCTTCTGAAGCTTCGTCGAATCGGCCCATGGCACCCACGCCAGCGTTATTGATCAGGATATCCAATCCGCCAAAGTGCTCCTTTGCTGCGACCAACATTCGGTCACGAACTGACGATTCAGTCACATCGCCGTCGACGACGACGCACTGCGTTCCCGCGCCTCCAAGTTCCGCAGCGAGTTTTTCCAACCGGTCTTTACGGCGAGCATTAATGACCAGGCGACAGCCTTCAGCAGCCAACTGCTTCGCAAGTTCGCGACCAATTCCGCTTGAAGCACCGGTGATAATAATCCGTTTGTCTTTGAGCTTCCGCATCAATCGCGAGGTGCCTCGATCGGATTGATCGGCATGTCAACCGATGCAGGCGGAAGCGGATTTTCAGACTCAGCGCTTCCTGTTTTATCAGTTGGCACTTCCGGTTCGACCAGATTCGCAACATCAGGCGCTGCGGCGGTGTCGATCGTCGATTCCTGCTCCGTCTCGTCGATCCAGCCAGCTGCATTGTGAGGCATGACAATCGTATCGTCGTAGTCGATGCGACCAAGATACTTTTGCGGAATACGGCAATGAACCAATACAACGTCTTCACGATACTGGGTCGAAACGATTTCGCCTTTGGCCGCAAGGTAAGCCAACAGCTTGCCATTGCCGACCGACATTTCGATATCAACGTCCTGAAACGATCGGCTGAGAGCATCGCCAACCACCGTATGCAGTCGATCGAATCCTTCAGCAGTCATGGCACTGACGGCGATGGCGTTTGGATAGCGATTGAGCAATGAATTGAAGTGCGGCATCTCGCGTGCAACATCACTTTTGTTCAGCACCAGCAACGCATCTTTTTCCTCGATACCGATCTCCTTGAGCACATCATAAACCGACATGATCTGGTCGATGACTTTGGGGTTACTCGCATCGGCAACGTGAAGTAGCAAATCAGCCTGTCGCGTTTCTTCCAGCGTGGCTTTGAAACTGGCGATCAACGCGTGGGGAAGATCGCGAATGAAACCTACCGTATCGCTCAGCAAAATCGGCCCCCATTGCGGCAAGTGCCAGCGACGCGTTCGCGTATCGAGAGTCGCAAAGAGCTTATCCTGGGCCAGCACGTCCGCATTGGTCAACGCGTTCATCAAAGTACTCTTGCCCGCGTTGGTGTAGCCAACCAGTGAACAGGTCATGGTACCCTTGCGCGATCGAACCTGTCGTTCCTTTCGCTGTTCAACTTTTTTGAGTTCGGCTTTGAGATCGTGGATCCGTTTCTCGACCAACCGTCGGTCAGTCTCCAACTGTTTTTCACCAGGACCACGCATACCGACACCCATTTTCAAACGGGACAAGTGAGTCCACATTCGTTTAAGGCGGGGCAGGGCGTATTGCAACTGAGCAAGCTCGACGGCCAGGCGTGCTTCCTGAGTCCTCGCGTGCGTTGCGAAGATATCAAGGATGACTTCCGTCCGATCAAGAACTTTCACCTTGAGTTCAACTTCAAGGTTACGGTTTTGAGCCGGAGACAGGTTGTTGTCGAACAGGACAACATCGGCCGCATGAAAGTCAACCAACTCTTTGAGTTCAGCAACTTTTCCTTTTCCGATAAACGTCGTCGGATCAGGTTTCTCGCGACGTTGCACAACACCAGCCATCACGATCGCTCCGGCTGTTTCTCCCAAACCCTGAATCTCTTCGAGAGGATCAAGTTCGATCGGGTCATCGGGGAACTGCACACGTACGATTAATGCAATTTCCTGTTGGACCTGTTCTTTTTTCTTGCGATCTTGCACGTTGTGTCTTGGTTGAATGGGAAATTGAGCCAAATGATGAACTCATTTGCAGACCAGACTGGCTGTCTAACAATACACGCCAGCGTGAACTCCATCTTCGGGCCTGCATGACAACGAGTGTCTTCGAGAGGTTCGGAGCGTGTAGTTGTGCACATTTATAGTCAAAGCCACTCGCAATGAACAGTTCACGGTCCTCTGGGCAGGTGTGAAGATAGCAAAGACTGTCCGCCAGAAAGCAATTACCCTATAATTTGAGGTCTTATTCACCGTCACTCCGTGACTCCACAAAAATAGAAAGTAGTTCATGTCTTTCAGATCGTCCGTTTCCTTGTCCCTGACGTGCCTTGTTGTTTCGGCGCTGCCGACTGTTGGCGTTGTCGCTCAGGATGGAAACGCAGCCCAAGGAATCAAACCTGCTGTCGTTACTACGGAAATGAGTGATGAAGAGCTGATGAAAACAGCGAGCCTTATTTTGTTTTACAGGCAGGTCAAGCAAATGAAGCTACAACTCAAGAGCGACGGAATTGAACTCGATACAGAATCAGCTCTCGAGGGTGCTCGCCGGGCACTCGCTGGCGAAGAAGAGGGTGTACCGATGGACAAGGTCCAATCGGTAATGAGCCAGATGCAAACGAAAGTAATGGCGATGCGGGCCAAAAAGCAGAAAGAGATGGCGGCTCAGCAAAAGGAAATGGAAGCACAGCTCAAAGAACTTGCTGCTGCCAACAAAATGGAAGGCGAAAAGTACCTGGCCGAAAACGCAAAGAAGGAAGGCGTCAAAACGCTTGACGGTGG
>CAYUNP010000039.1:0-27969 GCA_964446085.1 uncultured Pirellulaceae bacterium | reverse complement strand
CCGCCAAACAAGACACTGATTTTCGAAGTCGAGTTGCTTGATATTCTGACTGAAAAAGCTGCTGCTCCTGCGGGCAAGTAGTCTTTGACAAACTTTGATGGATGGAGACGGTTATGGTTCTTCACAAAAATCACTTTCGGTGGCTGGCTGTATTTACACTAGCCGCCGTTTTGCTTTTTGACGCTGGCACAGTTTTCGCACAGAAAGGGAAAAGCGGCTTCAGCAAGACATCGCGTGGAGGACCATCACGATCCGGCGTTTCATCGTCAGCACGGAATCGAAGTCGTGGCAACTTCAAAAGTTATAGCCAGCGAGGAAACAGCTATAAACGTGGCAACTCCAGCTTCAACTCGCGGAACTTCAATTCAAAGAGTTTTAACTCTCGCAACTTTTCGTCGTCGAATTTTCGCGGCAGCTATTTCCCGTCGTACTCTTACAATCGGTCAGGCATTGGCTTCGGAGGCTCAAGCTTCGGATTGTCAACCTTTCGATCCCCCATCTACGGTTATGGGATCAACTCGGGATTCAATTCTTTCAATCCGGTTTTTTCGACTTACGGAACCTATTTGGGCACCGGTGGAGTCGTTCCTTCAAATGTCCTGGGCAGCAGTGCTGCGTCGCAAGCATTGCAGCAACTGCAGAATCAACAACAGCTCGGCCCCAACACCGATCGCGACGCCGAAATTTTGCGATTGCAAATTGAGCTCGAAAGAGCAAAACAGGAACTGGCAAATCAGAATCTGAAACAGGAGCAGCGCACCCTGAAGCCCGCTGTTGCCGATTCGAACAAGGAGGCCGAAAACCAGAAAGTAATCGACAACCTTGGTTTGGCACCAATCATCGAAACGAATCAGCTTGCGGCTGCTTCACACCTGAAAGCCGAACGAGCGTTTCGATATGGCGAATACGGCCAGGCGGCACGGTTCTCCGGGTTGTCGCGAGCACTCGATGAATCCAATGGCAAGCTTTTGCTTTTTGGGGCGCAGGCTCATTTCGCCAATGGCGAGTACGCTGATTCAGTAACTGCTCTTGCGAAAGCCACCTCCCTGTTGCCGACGGAAGACATTGGCTGGGTGGTTGAGAACTTCAAATTGTTCTACGGCCACAACGATTTCGTTTCGCAAATGAAGTCACTCTCGACGCATCTCAAACAATCACCGAACGATGCTTCGGCATGGCTGCTACGCGGATATCAATATGGAGCCCTCGGATATCCCCAAGCCGCAAAGAAGGATTTCTCCAGGGCCAGAGACCTGGGTGCCGATTCCTCGTTGGTCGATTCGCTGGAAACCAGATTCGGTGGCGAAGTCGTCGCGAAATAGTGTTTTTGAAACACAGAGACACGCGATCAATCGCCTCGCTGGCAACAAACGAAACCCGGCAAAGGGAGCTACTGCGTAAATCAATGACCTGGTGAAAGAAGTCAGCGACGAGCTTTCAATTTTCATTGGCAAAACTGGATAGGTACTGGAAGGTCTCTCATGTTGATGATGCTACGGAATTGCCCCTGGAGTCTGTACTGCAACATTTGCATCATGTTATTGCTTTTGGCGGAGCCTTTTAGTGTGCGGTCGGGAGGACCGGCAAAAGTCCTGAACCCCAAAACATACTCTTCACCCTCGGGTGAATACACAATCCACGTCAACCCCAGCGATATTTACGGCCGCAACGGAGCCACTTATCGACTGTCAAAAATGGGCGAAGAGTTATGGACCAGGAAAATGCCGTTCACTCTTCGGCAAGTTGGTGTAACCGATGACGGAGTGATTGCTGGATACAGTTACTCCAATGGACCCGAAGGATTTGCGACAGACAGGACAGCTCGAAGCGCCGGAACATTCAATGCCATTATCATTGACGCCGCGGGGGATGTTCGCTGCAATGATTCAAAAAAACGAACTGCCAGCCGCTTTCCAGGTGGTTCGCCAAACCCTCAAGGAAGAGGGGTGATTGTCGATGCTTCAAACGACCGCTTTGTCATCCGAGTGAGCGATCCGGACATCAATCGCAACATCGAAACCTGGTTCACTTATCGTCTTTCCACAGGCAAGCCAACAGGGGAACTAAAGCCAAAAAATGCCATGCGAAACATTGGCGATGGTTCAATAATCAGGGCTGTTTCCGTCGTCGGCACACCACTGACGCTGGTGCACTGGTGGCGCTATCGCAACAGGAAAAGGGGCGCTACATTCGCTTTGGTGGACTTGCAGGGCAAGCCCGTGTGGACCCAGGAACTGGCAGACGACTATGAAATTCCTGGAGACGAGCAGGGGGCTGACCGCTTGCAGGACCTGATTTGGAAACACGGAGCGATTTTCCCGACGATCGAAGCAAACCAATTTCAGCTGTACTTTGCAAGCGACTCACAAAAAGTTCGTTTCTCCGTTTCGTCTGCGAAGCAGGGAAACCGATGGGTCGTCAAGGAAGTTGACCGTGAGCCTGTCACCTTTACTCGGGAGCCACCGGCCCGCCCGGTCGCCGTCAAACGGCCACTTGAATTAAAAGGTACGTTGGAACTGCAGCCATCCAAGTCCTCGAAAAAATCAGATATCCAGAGAGTCTCGGACTTTGTGATTGACGACAAGAATCGCATTTCATTTTTGCGAGAAAACAAGAATGGAACAACTTCTTTGATACTGGTGGATACAGCTGGTACGACGTTGAAAAACATCACAGTTCCGAACGCTGGCAAAGAAGAAACCCAAATACACCATGCATGGGTCGGTGGTGAACAGTATGTCGTAACCAGATCCGGCCGTGGCATTGGCGCCAAATCAGAGGCATGGCGAATTGACGCGGAAACGGAGAAGTCGTCGCAACTCAAGGAGTTTCACTGTGCAGTAGTTGAGGCCATTAGCGGTTGTGAAGACGGCAGTTTTGTGGTTTTGGCCACCACGTACTACTCGTACACAAATGAGTCGGATGTTTTCAAATTTGATTCAACGGGAACTCGCCAATGGTCGTTGCCGAAAGACCATTCGAACTATCCTCAATCCTTGTTCAGCCCGCAGAGTGTCACCGTCACCAGCGATGGAAACGTTGCCGTTGTTGACGGGATCAAGTTGGACGTTCAGATCTTCGACAGCGACGGAAAATTCCTGCGACTTGTCGACCTTACCAAATCATGGGGGCGAAAACCAAATTATGCGTCGGACATTGCTTCAGATAAAAATGGCGGAATAGTTCTGCTTGACTTTAATGGCAAGTCGCCCCTTGTCCGCATGAAGGAAGACGAAACCGTTGCAGCGGAGTTACGACCAAAACACAAAGATGGCCGACTCGTTGATCCGAAAAAAATGAAAGTGGCTCCCAACGGAAGTTTGTGGGTATCTGACGGCCATACAATCATGGAACTGGATGCATCCGCAACGGTTACCCGAACTCTCGGTTCACCACCCGACCCAAAGCAGCTCAAAAACATGGCTGCGATAACGCTTGATAAACATGGTTGCATTTACGTTGCTGATAGCCGAACCGGTGCTGTCCATGTGTTCGAAAAGGACGGGGCACTGAGACACGTCTGCCAGACGCTCCCGACAGATGTCTCCGAAGAGCTCTACGGTCCGGCACTCACCGTGACGGACTCGGGAGAGGTCTTCCTGTGCATCAAAGATTCCTATGGAGAAACATCCAACTACGTTCATTTCTCACCGAAAGGAAAACGACTGGGAATTGTACAACTCAAATCGGATGACTGGTTGTTGCAACCTGACACTGAAAATGGACTTGCGCTACAGTTTCGAAATGCTCTTCTTGTAAATCCGGACGGCAAAACACTGCGGACCATTCGTCGCAGTCATGACGGGAACTGGCTGGAAACGATAGACAGTGCTGCCTTTGCACCCGACGGATCGTTCGTTATTGCGGCGAACCAAAGCAGTTCAAACGGAAACTCACTTACGGTTTATGACAAAAACGCCAATCCTGTAAAGACACTAAAACTACCGGAAAACACTGACTACCCGAACTTGACTTTTGATGGGACGAATCTTGTTATCGGCAGCTTTGAAGCGATTACGTACTGCGACATTAACAGCGGCGAGTTCTTTCAGTTCAGCCCTCAATCTCAAGTAGGCAAACAAACGAACTGGACTCCCTTCTTCGTACCGGGCGTTAATGAAATAGTTGTTTTCGACGGAGCCAGTTCAACCCTCAGACGATACAAAACACCCGGAAGCAAATAGCTCGCATTGGCGGCCAGACATCGGATTATTTGTGAGCGCCTTGCCGCTCACTGGCTGACTACTTGAGGATGAATGAAAACGTCGTTCCAAATACCAATCCAGCTACCAAACCGCCCAAAGCCATGTAAAAAATAACATCGGTCGATCCCCGAACTTTATATTTTCCTTGCTGGGCGTTTTCAATTCGTTCCATAACGGCAACACTGTTGTTTGCATCGTATTCAAGTTTGCTCACAGTACTTTTGAGCGTATTGAGGGATTCCTGAGAGACTGCTAACTCAGCCAACTGGTCCTGCAATGCCTCATTCTTCGCGTCGTCAGTCTTTTTGTTTCGCAAGTTCTCTATGGCGCGCTGTTTCTGTTGATACTCGCTCTTAACATCATCCAACACCTTTCGCGTGAGGGCGATTTCACGTTCGCAGTCTCGCCGCATGTTCTTAAGCAAATAATCTTCATAGGTTTGACCCAGGTTGTTTAGCAGAGTCGGTGAATCGTTTGCATTGAAGGTAACCAACCTTAGTCTCAAAACCAGATTATCTTCCGTCAGAGATTCAACAATCAGCCGCTGGCGAATGAATTCAGATACTTCATCAGAAGGCATATCGTCGAAACTTTTGAGATTCCTCAGTTTTCCGCCGTCTCTATTGATGCATGCCTCAATCATCAACAAACCCTTGATTAACACACGATGAGGAAAATCAGGATTTTTGTACGAAGGCAAAATTCGTATTGTCATCTGACTTTCAAACCCCTTTTGGTTTGAAGAATATCTAAAGCAGCCAATCGCAAGACCGATCACCAATCCCAAACAGGCCAACAGCAGTGGAAGCAAAACATGCAGAACCTTACTGGTTTTTTTGGGTTCTCTTTGCGGCGAGACAGGCGTGGCAATAACGGGAGATTCTGCTGGCTGACTATACATGTTTCATCCTGGAGACGGTTACACAAGGTTGATTCACGATAATACTTGACGCTTGACGGAAGGTTCAAAACCAAACTCAAGTTCTAACGGATCGATTTGGAAAACGCAGAGTTCAAAGGTTACCGAACCCTTCTTCCATTTGCTTCACCTTGTCGACGCGGCGTTCATGTCGTCCGCCTTCGAACTCCGTCTTCAGCCAGATGGACACCAATTCCCGTACCGCGGACTCCTCGAACGAATCTCCGCGAATGCAAAGCACGTTCGTGTCGTTATGCTCTCGGCTCAGGCGAGCCTGATCGTTGCTGCTGCAGAGCGCGGCGCGAATCCCCTTTACCTTGTTGGCTGCGATCGACATGCCGATGCCCGTCCCGCAGATCAGAATGCCACGATCCGTTTCGCCTGAAGCAACCGAGTGCCCCAGAGTTCCGGCGATGTCCGGATAGTCGCAGGACTCGGTCGAATTCGTGCCTTGATCGACCACGGCGTGGCCGAGTTCCTCAGCAATCTTTGTGACCATTCGCTTTTGCTCAAGGCCGCGATGGTCGGTTCCAACAGAAATTTTCATTGCTAGATGTAAGCCCGTCAGCTACGACAACGGCTAGGATTCAGTACGAAATTGGTGAAAGTCTATTTTATCAACCCATTCCCGAAGACAATCCTCAATCTGCTCAGCACAGGCTTGATAAACAGGAATTGGGCTGCCAATCGGATCCGCAATGTCTCCACCGTCAGATCGCATGGTTCGAACACGTGAATCAAGCGTTGGCCACTGCGAAACGATTGCCCGACGGTGGCCGTTGGTCATCGTCAAAATCAAATCCGCATAGTTCGCCAGCCGCGCCGTTACTGGACGACTTTGATGGTCGGCAATATCCATCCCATAATCGTGCATCACTGAAACAGATTGCATTGCCGGTGGTGCGCCCGGACCAGCAGCAATACCGCCAGAAACAATCGTGATTCCACGATTCGCCAACTGATCAATCTCGCAGTCAATCTTTTCCGAAACGAGTTTCTTGAAAATCGCCTCGCCCATTGGACTGCGACAAGTGTTACCCGTACAGACAATGACGCCGATGAATCCGCTTAACTGTTCGATCGTGGCCTTGTCGACGACTCCCTCGCGGAGGATTCGAACTGATTCCCCATTGACCTCAACAACGGTTGAAGGAGCCCCAAAGTGTGTCTTGCCCGTTTTTACAATCAAATCAACGTGACCATCAAGCTGCTCCAACGCCGAATCATCCGTTGCCGGAGGCTGTCCCGAGAAATTGGCACTTGTCAGCGCAAGCGGACCTGCCGTCAAACTCAAAACCTGTTCCAACAATTCGTCTGGCGAAACCCGGATACCAATCGTCTCGGCAGGAGTCACCGCTTTCTGGACTTCCGGATCAAGCTGAAAAACAACGCTCTCGGGATGATTGTTGGGTAACACCAATGTCACTGGTCCCGGCCAAACTCGCTTGGAAAGTCGTAAAGCCAGTGGCGACATGTCAGGCACGTAGTCTTTGCATTCGTCTCCACTTCGAATCGCCAGAGCGAAAGGCTTGTCGCCGTCTCGAGCTTTCAATTCACGCAGCCGCTGGACCGCTTTGGGGTGCAATGCACTGGCAGCGATTCCATAGACCGTTTCCGTCGGTAGCGCGACCAGTTTGCCGTTACAAAGAAATTCGACGATGCGGTGTACGACATCGCGAGGATCTTCAACCTTTTGGAGATCAATGATCTCTGTTGTCATGGAGTACTCGCAGATACCAGAACGAATTTGTGTTAGAATGGTGGAAACTGCGACGCACAGGATCAGGCAAAAAATGTTTTGCGGCCCGACAATAATATCTGCTGCAATGGACGATGGTCAAGGCTTTGCCAAAAACCATCTTCCCCGTTTACGCAATCGGAAAACTCGGTTGCTTGTCGTTTTGCTCGCTGCGCTGACGCTACTGGCAGGTTGCACACCGGCTCCACCGGACTCCGTTGCGGAAGTTTGGGGGCGCAAGGGACTGGACGATGGCCGGTTTATCAAGCCCCGCGCAATCGCGATTGACGATGCGGATCAGCTTCATATCATTGACATGACCAGCCGAATTCAGGTCTTTGACCGGCTGGGACAGTTAATAAAGTTCTGGAAAACTCCGGAGTGCGCCAACGGGAAACCATGCGGGATCAGCATTTTGCGCGACGGCCGGATCGCGGTTCCTGACACACATTACTTTCGCGTGCTGTTCTACACTCCCGAAGGTGAGCTACTGGAAGACCAGACCATCGGCGGCAAAAACGGACGGGGCGAAGGAGAGTTTGGATTTCTGACCGACGTCGTGGAAGACTCAAAGGGTAACCTTTACGTTTCTGAATATGGCGATTTCGACCGGATCCAGAAATTCTCTCCAAAGGGAACTTACATTTGCTCCCTGGGTTCGCATGGAACCGAGGAAGGAGAATTCCTGCGGCCGCAAGGCATGGCAATCGACGACATGGATCAGCTGTGGGTTGCTGACGCGTGCAATCATCGGATTCAGGTTTTCGATGCCACGCAGGAACCGCCGGCATTCAAATTCAGCTTTGGATCTTCTGGTTCCGAAATCGGTCAACTAAGTTATCCCTACAACCTTCTTTTTGGAGGCGACGGGTTTCTCTACGTATGCGAATTTGGCAACCACCGTTTGCAGAAGTTTGACCTCGACGGCAAGTCACACGGAATTTGGGGCGGGCCTGGTCGCGACGCGGGGCAGCTACATCAACCGTGGGGCATGACCCTGGATTCGAAAGGGTTCTTCCACATTATCGATTCTTACAATCATCGCATCCAACGGTTCAAGGGCGTCTTTGAGCCGGGGGAGCGTACGGATTGTTGGAAAACGGAGCTGTAGAATCTTCGTTGTGGCGGTTGGCTTTTTCGAGAGCGAAGACAACTTCTTCTGCAACTCCGCGACAACTCCACGAACCGGCGGAGGGAGTTCTGATTAGCAGTTTCCTGGCAAGTTCGCAAACAGCAGCGGAAACTTCCGGCTGCGATTTTGCGCGTTGAGCCAGCGCAACCAGAGCAGCATCGATGGTCCAGTCCAGTGGCCCAAGAACGACATCTGCCACCCGCGAATCGGCAATGCTGATGCCCTGATCCATTTCAATTGAAATCGCCAACTGAGCCGCCGCAACCTGGACGCGGCGTAACCACTGCGAAGGGTCACATTCGTCATGGGCATCGATCCGGGGTGGACTGACCATCACACCCAGAATTGAACCAATCTGTTTGGCGGAAAATTCGGCCGATCGCTTTCGGGCGTCCTCCCAACCGTCTTTACCAGTAACAACAATCTCACGACAAACGGCTTCAACTTTGGTGTCGGATTTCAACGACACGGGCCGAGGTTTACCAAATCGAAATTTCCAAAGTGGATACGAAGCAGTTGACTTTCGTGGGTCCGGCGAAGGGACAGAGGAAGCAACGCGTTTGAATTTGAGCTTGCTCCCGGCGCGATCCAACATCAACTGAATGGCCAACTCGACCGACGGAGGCTCCAGCGTATCGGTTTTGAAAACGACGTGACCGATCGAAGCACCACTGGCGATTAACGTTTCGACTTCCTGCAACGCTTCGACCGTAGCTTCACGCGTCACGGGGAAAGATGGTGGTTTCGGATCCGCTTTTCCCCAGCCAAATGGTCTGTCTTTCCACGGCATGGTTACTTCCTGTCAATGACTGAAGGCAAAGACACCGCGGCCATTTCGGGACAATCGCATGGACGCCCCTCATGAATCGCCTCAAGGTGCTCATTGACAATGTCCGTCTCAACATCCCATGGACTCAAAAGCAGCTTTGCTTTCGTAAGATAGTGTTTCGCCGAATCGCTACCGGCATGAGCAAGCACGACTCCAAGCGCGGCGATCGTGTGAGGGTAGCGATCATTATCCTGAGCCTTGCGGGCTACTCCTGCCGCCAGACGCAGCACTCGTTCGGCTTCTTCGACTTTCCCCAGACGTGAGAAAAATTGCCCAAAGTCCAACAGGCCATCAATACGAACCTTGGTCAGACCGTATCGTTTCGATTTTACGAGCACTTGCTTGAAGAGACTACAGGCTTTGCGGTCTTCATTTCGATGCACATACTCATTGGCAAGTTCCAATGCAATTTCAACCGCGACAGATTTTCGACCGCTGGCGCGAAGTTGCTTGATCTGAGCCATCAACTCAGACACTTTTTCATCGTCGTTGGCATCCGGCACAACTCGAAGATCTGGATTGTTATCGCTTGCGATCCAGGTCTCCACAAACTGGTTCACATCGGCAAGCATTCTGGCGGAGGCGGCACTCCTTGCATGCTCGTGCAGCAGCTTGGCTTGCGAAGTCAAATCTGACGACAACGATTTTGGAAGGTCTTGCAAATCGCGAAACAGACTTTCGTTTTCACCAGTGGTATGCCGCAGCATGGATAAAAATGGAAGCGCAGCCGCGATTTGTGACGCTCCCGTCTTCCAACACTCGTCAACAGCAAGTTCAGCTTCCGTGAGCGCAGCTTCAAACTCACCACTTTCGAAAAGCGATTGCGCCGAGCCTAAATAGGATTGCAACTGATGATCAGCAATCATGAATTGTTCTCGCGTAGGTGAGTTGAAGCGAGGTTTGCGGTAGCAGAAGGGAACAGAGGACAGACAAAAAGGCTTGCCGCCCAATAATTTGCATATTGTGACCCTCTGGAGGCACTTACACCACCAGCAATTTCAATACATTTGAAAGGCCGTCTCCACGGTGGCGAAATGGATATCAACGATATCAGCGACGTCATTCGCGTATCCACCGGCCATCGAAACCGCGATTGGCACACAATTCCTTTCACAATAGTCGAAAATCCGGGCATCGCGCTGTCTCAATCCGGCTTTTGAGAGACTCAACTGCCCGAGCCGATCTCCCTCGAATGGGTCGGCTCCGGCGAGATAGAAAACAACATCCGGCTGGAATTTTTCGAAAGCGTTCAGGATCCCGGCTGACATCGCGGCAAGATAGGTAACGTCATCTGCACCGGCAGGAAGATTGATATCGAGATCACCGTCGGTTTTTTTGAAGGGAAAGTTGCTTTCGCACTGGATCGAAAAAGTGAAAATCGAATCGTCTTCTTTGGCGATCGCGGCCGTGCCATTTCCCTGATGAACATCGCAGTCGATCACCATCGCAGTTTCGATCAGGCCTTCCTGTTGCAGGACCCGGGCTGCAACGCAGACATCATTGAATACGCAAAACCCCTGGCCTCGATCAGCAAAAGCATGATGAGTTCCACCGGCGAGATTGAACGCAACTCGTTCTGACAAGGCGGTTCTGGCTGCCGCGATTGTGGCCCCCGTCGAGCGTCTTGATCGTTCGACCATCTTTAGTGACCACGGAAATCCGATCCGCCGCTGCTCAAGCTCACTTAGCCCACCGTATTTGACTCGATCGAGATACTCTCGCGTGTGAGCCAGCATGATCTGTTGATCCGTAGCCGCGGGCGGCAACAAGAGCTGAGCTCCCTGATCAACCAGTTCATTCGCCACACGCTCTCGCAGCAGTGTGTACTTCGACATCGGAAACCGGTGGCCTCCAGGCAACGGAAGCTCAAAGACGTCGGAGTAAAACAGCTTCATGGAAAACGCAAAATATCACTTGAGTGTCGCGACGGATGACTCAAAGCGTCCTGGTTTGCAATTGGTATCCCGTTTGTAAGCGTATCCGCAGGTGGTCACCCTAATTCAAAGATCGCGTTCCGTTGGTCAGCTGCAATCTGGCATCAGCCGAATCACGGCTCACATCCGCCGTCACCGAAGCAGATGACTTTTCCGTTTCCCACACGACGACCTGAGAAAGTTGCAAATCATAACCTTTGATCGTGGCGATCAGCTTCGGGCCAACTTCCTGCATTAGATATCGAGCCATATTTTCGGCCGTCGGATTGTAGGGAAGTTCATACAACCGGTGCGGTGTAACCTGTTCGATGGCCTCGATAGCGTTGCGATCCTGATCCCACAGAATGAACCCGTGATCCCAGTTCTCGTCGATCCAGCCTTTGAACAACCTGTTAATCACCGAAAAATCGACGACTCGCCCCAATTCATCGACATCGTTGCCCGTCACGTGAAACTCAACGAGATAATTGTGTCCATGCAGATTGGCACATTTGCCTTCGTGGTTCAACAATCGATGGCCCGCACAAAAGCGGACTTGTCGCATAACAGTGATGCTCATTGAGTTCTCGATCAGAGATTTAATTCAGGATTGGAGTTTTTCGTTGTCGGCGTGACGAGTCGCATCACGCTTTGTCTTCTTCAGCAGGTTTTCGTGGAACGCTTCGGTCAAGTCGACGCCGGTTTGGTTCGCCAGACAAATTAGAACAAACAGGACGTCGGCAAACTCGTCCTTCAAGGAAACCTCTTTGTCTGAGTCCTTGAAGCTCTGTTCGCCATAAGTCCGCGAGATAATCCGGGCGACTTCACCAACTTCTTCTACCAATTGGGCAAGGTTCGTCAGCTCCGAAAAGTATCGAACGCCGACGTCGTTGATCCATTGATCGACTTTATCCTGAGCCTGTCGCAGGGTGAGAGGTTCAGCCGATTCACTCGCGGTTTGGGATGGCTCGGCCACAAAATCTTTCGTGCTGCTAAAAGTTGGAGGCTCGATTATATTGTCGTTTTGATCGTTTTCCATGCCAAAACTGAACACTCTCGCACATGTCTGAATTGCCGAAAATTGTAACCTGCTTCCCAATTACGCCCGAGCAGGTGGAAACAGTTCGAAAAACGGCGGCCACACAATACGATGTGATTGAAGCGAGCATGGAGTCGATCGGCAAGGACATCTTCGCAGCAGAGATCTTTTTCGGGCACGCCAAAACGCCTGTCGATTGGCCCGCAGTTGTCCAGCAAGGCAAGCTTAAATGGATCCAGTCATCGGCTGCCGGACTCGACCATTGCCTGACTCCGGAAGTAATCGCCAGCGATGAAATTGTGGTCAGCGGTTGCAGCGGCCTGTTCGCGCCGCAGGTTGCAGAAACTGCGATGGCATTGCTGATGGGTTTGATTCGCAGTCTGCCAGTTTTCTTCGAAGCGAAACAGAAACGCGAATACGTTCGCAGATTCACCGATGAAGTGTTCGGCAAAACGATCGGCATCGTTGGCTTTGGCGGCAACGGCCAGCATGTCGCCATGACGCTCAAACCGATGGTTGGTCGAATCCTGGCAACGGACAAATTTCCTGAGTCAACGATTGCCAGGGGTTACGAAGGACTCGCTGAAAAAGTGTTCCCCGATTCTTCACTCAATGAGATGCTTCCTCAATGTGACGTCGTGATCGCGACTTTGCCACTGAGCGAAGAGAACGAACAGCTGTTGTCCGACGAACAGTTCGCCTTGATGCCCAAAGGAAGCTACTTCATCAATGTGGGTCGCGGAAGCGTTGTCGATCAGCCCGCATTGATTCGAGCTCTCGAAAGCGGTCACCTTGCTGGCGCTGGCATCGACGTTGCCAACCCGGAGCCCATCGAAGCCGACAACCAACTCTGGAACTTTCCCAACGTCATCATCACGCCACACATCGGCGCCCAGTCAATCCATCGAGTACCTCGGACGATCGATTTGTTCTGTCAGAACTTTTCGAGGTTTACTTCCGGCCAGACGATGATCAATCTTGTTGACAAGCAGCTTGGATTCCCCAGACCTGAGAATCGGTTTGACATGCAGTTTTGAAACTGGTTCGCCGGGACGGATTCCACCGATCAGCTTTCTGGATGCTCACAGGTTGGAAGCGATGGAAGCCGATGCAACTACTTCAAAAGCCGCACGACTTCCGGCTTCTTCGCAACTGTCAACGCCGATTGGCCTCTTCCATTTTCGGCCTTCTTGTCAGCGCCAGCTTTGAGCAACAGTTTGATCGCCGCAAGTTGCCTGTCAGTTTTTTTAATCGTTGAACGGGCTGCATCGAACAAAGCGGTTTCACCTTTTTTGTCGCGAACGAAAACGGATGCGTCATTGGCAAGCAATATCTTAACCGTTTCTATGAATCCAGCTTTCGCAGCTCGATGCAACGCCGTTTTGCCTTTGCTGTCCTGGTGATTCACATTGGCTCCGTGTTCCAGCATTTGCTGAACTTCCGCGGAACTGCCACCGCGATCACCACGACAAAGGTAGACGAACTCTTCATTCAACTCGTCGAGCGACATTTTTACGCCGTAGGAGGAAAGCAACTTGTATAGCTCGCTCCCGTCAGGACACACGTGTGGCGCGTAACTCTTGTCCGCTCCGTTCTCCAGCAGCACCCTGACCATCTCGAAATCATCATCTGCAGCAGTAAACATCTGCTCGTCAAAGCCCTTGATCGTTGCTCCCCGGTCGACCAGAAAGTTGACCGTTTCCAAATCACCACCACGCAGTGCGTAGCAAAGTGGCGTCGCCCACGGTGCTGGCCGCGGCACGAACTCGAGGCCATCGCTATTTTTCCCGGCCATCACATGCTGCTTGTGCCCCATGTTGAGTCGTCGGGCACTTCGGGAAAGAAATTTCTTGACGGCAACGAGATCGCCAAGAAACGCAGCCGAATGGATAGTCGATTTCGCACCCGATTGCTCGAGAAAGTCAGCAACGGCATGATGTTTTTTCAGAGTCGCGGCGCAGTGGCAGCTGATCTCAACAAAGTAGGGTGTGTAGTGCGATCCACAAGCGTTTACGTCAGCTCCTTTGTCGACAAGAAACTTGACCATCTCAAGTTTCCCCCGATGCGAGGCTTCCCACAGCATCGTTCGCCCGTGCGAGCCAACGTGCCTGTGCCAGTGCGGTCGCTGTTTCAGGACGGAACGCACCGATTTCAAGTCACCACGACCGGCAGCCGCGACGGCAAATTTCAGAAAGTCTCCAATGTTGCCCGTCAGTCGTGCAGTCATTGTTTTGTGATATCAAGAGTGTCAGGGAATTTGAGCCTCCTGCCGAAACAGGTATTTCGAACGCAAGTTTCTGTGCCCCGGTTCGAACTGCTAGAATAACGAATCGAACCGGGAAAGCGAGCATCCCGTTTTCGACGGATTTGAATGACCGAAAAGGGATCTCTTGTTAAACAGCGACCAACTGCGAAAGGCTTCGACGGCGAACGACGTCGGTCGCCACGACCTGGCACAGCAATTGGCCGTACAAGCGATCGGTATGGCTCCGGGAAATCCAGAGTGCTACGGAGAACTGGCGCGGGCATGCATTGGCCTGTCCCAATACAAAGATGCCGAAACCAACAGCCGCCACGGCCTTGAGCTTGACCCAGCCAACGACTGGTTGATGCAATTGCTGATCCTGGCATTGTGTGGACAAAAACGATTCGAGGACGCGCTGCCGGTCGCCGAAATACTTGTCGAATCGTTTCCAGACAGATGGCACACGCATTTACGCAAAGGCAAGGTGCTCTCCGGCCTTGGCCGACATGACGAAGCCGTTACGTTTTTCGGCACCGCTGTGCGGCTTGGGCCTGACGAATCGGCCACGCATTTCGGGTTGGGGATGGGACTAATGAACCTGGAAAAATTTCCCGAGGCAGAACAACATTTTCGCACATCGTTGAAGCTCAGCCCAAACGACGCGATGGCGCTCAATAACCTGGGTGTCTGTCTGCAGCATCAGAAAAAGATGAAAGATGCTGCTTTGGCTTTCAATGCCGCCATCCTGATCGATCCGACGCAAGCCACCACAAAGAGCAACGCCAAGTACGCGATCAGCCAGTTCCTCGCTTCTGGAGCAATCCTTGCCGTTTTGATTCAGTTGGTAGCGATGGCGGGGTTCTTCTTGCTCTATGGCTCCAAACTCGACCCGACAACCAAAGGAATGATAACGTTGGCGGGAGGGCTGTTAACCGTTGCCTTGATGGCAGCTGCAATCTTTGGTGGTCGAAGAATCCGAACGCGTCAGCTAGAATCGGCAGACCCGCAAGTCCTGGCAATTTACCAAGCGTTGACCAGGGATCGAACGGTTGATTAAACACGCTCAAATCTCGAAAGTACCATGTCACGCAGTTTTGGAAACACAATCGCCGATTCGCTTCGCCTCACGATCAGCTACTCGGAAATCCTGCTAAAGGACGTCGCTCCGGAGTCCTTTGGAAGATTCGCGACTGCCGACGGAAAGGCGATCGAATCAAACCATCCAGCGTTTATCTACGGTCACCTCAGCCTTTACGCTCACAAGATGATGACGGAGTTGGGCAAACCAGTTGACGACTTGCCGGCGGGTTTCGAAGAGAACTTTGCCAAAGGTTGCGTTTGCAAAGACGACGCCGACGGATCACTTCCTGACATGGAAACGATCACCAAATATTACTTCAAGACATGGAACGAAGTTCTGGAAGCCCTTCGCGAAACGGACGACGAAGTCTTCCAGGGACCCAACCCCGCTGGCGGTGGATTCGCAGAGCGCTTTCCAACCCTCGGCTCGGTGCATGGTTTCTACGTCGGAGGCCACAACATGCTCCATCTTGGGCAGATGAGTGCCTGGCGTCGGATGATGGGACTGGGATCGGCATGACCATTCAGATTTCCGCGGTTGTCACGAAACGAACAATTGCGGGTCGATAGTAACAGATATTGTTGGTTAGCCATCTTCGCACCAGCAGCTTGATTGCCCAATCATGTGTCTCACACTAAAATTTGGACAGCGAGTTGCCGAACCAACAAGAACAGAAACAACGTCAACAGGAGATACTTTTGGGTCCTTTTCCACACACCGCCCCACGATCAACCATCAGTGAGCAAAACCCTGCTGGAACGGACGGGTTCGAGTTTGTCGAATTCGCTCACCCGGAGCCGCAAGTTTTGCGGGATCTGTTCGCGTCGATGGGCTACACCCATGTGGCAAACCACAAATCGAAAGCCATCGAACTCTGGCAGCAGGGTGACATCTCCTACTTGATCAACGCCGAGCCTCAATCTCAGGCATCTGAATTCATCACTGAGCATGGCCCTTGTGCTCCGTCGATGGGTTGGCGAGTCGTCGATGCAGATCACGCGTTCAAGCACTCGGTTGCCAAAGGCGCAGAGCCTTACGAGGGAACGGGCAAGACAATCGATGTTCCTGCGATTGTTGGGATCGGCGGATCGTTAATCTATTTTGTGGATCAGTACGTCGAAGCCAGTCCGTACAACGAAGAGTTCGACTGGATCGCGACGGCACATCCGGCAGGTGTTGGTTTCCATTACCTGGACCACCTGACGCACAATGTCTTCAAAGGCAACATGGACAAATGGTTTGGTTTTTACGGTGACCTGTTCAATTTTCGCGAGATCCGTTTTTTCGATATTCAGGGAAAGCACACGGGGCTCTTTAGCCGGGCGCTGACTTCTGCTTGCGGGCGAATTCGAATTCCGATTAACGAAGACCGTGGCGAGACCGGTCAAATCGTGAACTATCTGAAAAAGTACAACGGCGAGGGAATTCAGCATATTGCCGTCGGAGCTCACGACATCTACGACTCGGTAGATACGATCTCGGAAAAGGGCGTCAAGTTTATGCCTGGTCCTCCCGAGACCTACTACACGATGTCGCATGACCGCGTGTCAGGACATGAAGAGCCAATTGACCGGATGAAGAAACACGGAATCCTGATTGATGGCGAAGGCGTCGTGGATGGCGGAGAGACCAAAATCCTGTTGCAGATTTTCTCCAAGACCGTGATCGGTCCGATCTTTTTTGAATTCATCCAACGCAAGGGAGACGACGGGTTCGGCGAAGGTAATTTCAAGGCTTTGTTTGAATCGATCGAAGCCGAAGAAATGGCCAGAGGCGACTATTGATCAGGTCTCGGGCAATGTTTCCGAAGCGACTCATTTAGCGGCAATCCACAGGCGAATCGTTTAACGGCAAGCCGAAGGCGACTGTGCATCACAATTATGCAAGCGCAGTCGCCTTCGGCTTGCCGTTAAACGAAACATCAGCATGCCAATGCACACTGGTAAACTGCGAGTAAAACCAAACGAAAATAAACGACATGTCTGAAAACTCGCCCAATCAACCTGGCCTCAATCGCCAGCCCGGCACCGCAACCGCGAAGGGCTACATGCCCGGCTTTGGCAACGACTTTGAAACAGAAGCACTTCCCGGTGCGTTGCCAGTCGGACGAAACTCGCCACGCCGTTGTGACTACGGACTCTACGCAGAACAGCTCTCCGGATCTCCGTTCACCGCTCCGCACGCAACCCTGGAACGTTCATGGTTGTATCGTATTCGTCCATCGGTAAAACACGTTCGGCGTTTCAATAAAATCGAAATGCCCCACTGGAAAAGTGGCCCCAACATCCTGCCCGATGTGGTTTCCCTGGGGCAGTATCGCTGGGACCCGACGCCGTTTCCAAAAGACAAAGTCAACTTTATCACCGGCATGCGAACGATGACCACCGCTGGCGACGTCCGCACGCATGTTGGCATGGCGTCGCACGTTTACCTCGCCAACTCGAGCATGGGCGACGATTACTTCTACAACGCAGATGCCGAAATGCTCGTCGTGCCACAGGAAGGGCGACTCGCGATCTTTACCGAGTTTGGAAAGATCGAATTGGAGCCGCTTGAAATTTGCGTGCTACCACGGGGCATGATGTTCAAAGTCGATCTGCTCGATGAAGAAGCTCGCGGATTCATCTGCGAAAACTATGGCGCCAAATTCACGCTGCCTGGCCGCGGCCCGATCGGCGCCAACTGCCTGGCCAATCCTCGTGACTTCAAAACTCCAACCGCATGGTTCGAAGATCGCGACGAAGCTTGCAGCGTCACTGTGAAATGGTGCGGAGAATTCCATCGCACCGAAATCGATCACTCGCCCCTGGACGTCGTTGCCTGGCACGGAAACTACGCGCCTTATAAATATGATTTGCGACATTACGCGGCAGTCGGATCAATCACCTTTGACCATCCCGACCCTTCGATCTTCACCGTACTTACAGCTCCGACCGCAGAAGAAGGCACAGCCAACATCGACTTTGTCATCTTCCCACCGCGTTGGCTTCCGCAGCAAAATACTTTCCGTCCGCCGTGGTATCACAAGAACATCATGTCGGAGCTGATGGGCAACATTTACGGCCAGTACGATGCGAAGCCGCAGGGCTTCGTGCCAGGCGGAATCAGTCTGCACAACTGCATGCTGCCGCACGGCCCGGATAACGACGCGTTCATGAAAGCCAGTAACTCCAGCGACGATCCAGTCTATCTGGACAACACGATGTCGTTCATGTTCGAGACGCGTTTCCCTCAAATGGTTACTGAATTCGCTGCCAACGAAGCGCCATTGCAAGACGACTACGTCGATTGCTGGGAAGGTCTCAAAAAACGTTTCAACGGCACGCCAGAAGGCGACTGGTCCTAATCGACATGCAAATTGACCCCACCGAATCCAGCGTCCGCGAAATTTACACGTTGATGGTCCAGCTGATTACCCCGCGACCAATCGCGTGGGTATCCAGCGTTTCCGAAGCTGGCGTGACCAATTTGGCTCCCTACAGTTTCTTCAACGGCGTTGGTGCGAATCCGCCGACCGTCGTTTTCTGTCCCGCCAACCAGCGCGACGGCAGCCCAAAAGATTCGCTCCGCAATGTGCTGGAAACGAATGAGTTCGTTGTAAACGTTGTCTCGTCGGACGATGCAGCATTGATGAACCAGTCGTCAGCAAACTACGATTCAGAAGTTAGCGAATTCGAAGCAATCGGAATCGAAACGCTGGAGTCAGAAAAAGTGACACCGCCACGAATTGCGTCTTCCCGAGCCCAGTTCGAATGTCGATTACTGCAACATATTGAACTGGGCACTGGACCATCGGGAGCCAACGTGGTCATTGGCGAAATCGTATTGCTGCATGTCGCGGACTCGATCATCTCCGATGGCATTGTTGATCCCGCCAAACTGGACAACATTGGCCGCCTTGGCGGAAAAGCTTACTCGAAAACCACTGACCGATTTGAACTCGATCGTCCAACGGCACCACAATGAACCAACCATCCATCATTGAAACCTGGAAACGAGTCTCCCAGTGGAGAAATCTCCAACCGATGTCGGTCGACGAACGAATCGCGCTACACGCAGAAACATTTGCCGACTGGAACCGGGAGCGATTTGGTCCTCCGCCGATCTGGTTTCCAACTGAAGAAGACATCAAAGCCAGCAACATTCATTCGCTAATGGAACGAACCGGCCACGAAAGTCTCGACTCACTGCGCAGCTGGTGGCAGAATTGGCCGGACGAATTCTGGTCTCTGGCGACGCTTCAGATGCAAAATTTATTCACCGTCAGACCACGCTGCACACTTCAATGCGATGACCGTCGTGACCCAACCTGGTTTCCAGGTGCACAGCTTAACGTCGTCGAAGCCTGTAATCATGTGCGTTTTGAAGGACAAGTCGCAATCAAATATGGTGGAGCTGATGGCGACCTACACGAACTCAGCTACGATCAACTGTTCGAGCAGGTTCGACTCTATGCGGCACGTATTCGAGACGCTGGATTCGAACCCGGAGATCGAATTGCGATTGTGATGCCGATGGACACGGTATCGGTCACGGTTTACCTGGCCATTCTTTTCGCGGGCTGCGCTGCGGTTTCCATCGCGGACTCGTTTGCCGCCGGCGAAATTGCCAAACGACTCCGAATCAGTGAAGCCAAAGCAGTTCTTTACTGTGAGTCCTATCAACGGGCCGGCAAAACGATTGATCTGGGTTCCAACGTTAAGGCGGCGAAACAGATTTGCGCCGACGAAGGACAGCACGTCCAACTTTTTTCTGATGGTCACCAATGGCCTGAAGTATCGCCAATGGACAATCCATTTATTGGCGGCCCCGAGCATATCATCAACGTTCTGTTCTCCTCCGGCACCACTGGTGATCCCAAAGCCATTCCCTGGGATCAAACCACACCGATCAAGTGCGGCATCGACGGAATGCTGCATCACGACATCAAGGTTGGCGACGTCGTCGTGTGGCCGACGAATCTTGGCTGGATGATGGGGCCGTGGCTGATCTTTGCAACGCTTATCAATGGCGGAACGATTGGGCTTTTTGAAGACGCTCCGACAGGTGAAGCGTTCGGGAAATTCGTTCAGGACGCCAAAACGACGATGCTGGGAGTCGTTCCGGCGCTGGTCCGTCATTGGAAGAAGACAAAATGCATGGAGTCGTTGGACTGGTCGTCGATACGTTGTTTTAGCTCGACAGGCGAAGCATCCAACGAGAACGACATGACCTATCTTTCGGCACTGGCTGGATTCCGTCCGATCATCGAATATTGCGGAGGCACCGAGATTGGAGGAGGCTACATCAGCAGCACCATGATTCAGCCTAACGTTCCAGCAACTTTCTCAACCGCCGCCGTCGGCAATCATTTTGTCATTCTTGACGACAACGGACAGCCAACCGACGAAGGCGAGCTCTACCTTGTGCCACCTTCGATTGGACTGTCGCGAAACCTGCTCAATCGGGACCACTTTGAAACCTACTATGTCGATGTTCCCAGGAGCGAATTGCCACTGCGTCGCCACGGCGACCGAATGCAAATGCTTCCCGGCGGCTACTACCGGGCGTGTGGCCGCATGGATGACACGATGAATCCCGGAGGCATCAAAGTGGGCTCGGCAGAAATCGAGACCATCATTAACGGGATCGACAGGATCAGTGAATCGGCCGTGATTGCGGTTTCGGAAAACGGCACTGGGCCCGATCAATTAATCGCCTTCGTTGTTTCCAGCGAGGAACTGAACGAGGACGAAGTGATCAAGTCGATCAATGCTGAAATTCGCAAGGAACTCAATCCTCTGATTCGAATTTCAGCCATTCGATCGGTTGAAAAACTTCCTCGAACCGCGTCGAACAAGATCATGCGACGCAAACTGAGAGCTCAGGAAATGAACGAGGGTTAACGTAAAATATGGCACGGTGGTCTCCACCGTGGACATGCAACAAACGGTGGAGACCACCGTTCCACAGCTGCGCGTCAATTGCTGTGGCGAGACACCCCAGCCACAATTGACATTGCCATGTGACAAACACGATCAACATCCGCATCCGCCTCTTCTGAATAATATCCTCTCGCGAATCCAACGGCTGACTTCAATTTTTTGACAGCTTTCGAATGCGACCCCGACTCACTCAGCTTCGCCGACTGTCGAATCGCATGAGCCACCTTCGCGATCGCATAGTTCTTTTTCAGCACCCTGTCTGCCGATTCTGTCGTACCCGTGTCGATCGTTCTTTTAACTGACACTTTCTTCGATGTGCAGCTGTCGAAAAAATTCAACTCAACCTCCAGCTTCACTGGCTCCTTCGCGACCAGCTTTCCAATCACGACCTGTGTTGCACCGTAACTCATATTCTCAACCGGAATACGAAATACGTTTCCTTGCTGCTGCGGCTTGTAACCGTAGATTTTTTTGAGTTTCGCTCCGTCAGGAACCCGGATCACAACTTCCAGATCATTGGCAGCAGGACTCAACAAGCTATCGAACTCGTCGACAAAAACTTTTTTGATATCACTCGCGTCGGCAATAAAGTGAATCGCACCTTTGCCAGCATCTGCCAGCTCACGCAACAGGTTTCGATTGAAATTGTGACCCAGCCCAATCGTTGACAGGCCAATCCCCTTTTTATTGAAAGCTTTCGACTGCTCAGCAATCTGATTTTCGTTCAACACGCCTCGATTCGCCAATCCGTCGGTCAAAAGGATAACTCGATTGGCACGTTCCTTGTCGAACTGCTGTTCGGCCATGTGATAGCCCATCATTAAACCTGCGTGCAGATTGGTGCTTCCGCCCGCTTTAATACTGGCGATCGCTTTGCTAACGGCTTCGGTGTCGCCAACGCGTGTAGATTCGAGACAAACCCGGGCATTGTCGCCATAGGTCACGATGGAAACCAGATTCTCAGGAGCCAGATTCTTCGTCAGGGCGTTAAGTGATTCTTTCACCTGACGTATACGATCTCCACTCATGGAACCACTTCGATCGATCACTAGCACCAGATTCAACGGCACTCGAAACTCCTTAACGACATCCCGATGAGTCGCCAGTCCGATTTGGAACACGGTCTTGCCCTTGATCTTCCCCCACCTCGTATCCACTGAGACCCGTTGGTCGTAGGCCGGCAAAGGAATATCGTGTCGATGAAAGTTGATCAGTTCTTCTACACGAATCTGCTCATGCTTGAGTTCAACACCTGAACGCAATGCGCTCGAGGACATTGAAGACACGCCTGCCTGCCCAGAAACCAGTTGACAGGAAAAACAAAGCACAACAAATGGCACAATGAGCTGGATTGAAATTTTCATGGTCTACTTTCGGCATTGACTTCGAAGATTCAACAAACGACGGAACTGCTGCGACAAACCGTATTAAAAATCATCGGATTTGATTCTGCTGGACCTCATCTCACGATTGAGTTCCTCAATAAACTCCGCCGTCGACTCCCGGGTCCTTTTCAGATCTTTCAACGCGGCAAACTCATCCCGCGACTCGCTGTAACTGCGAAGCATCTTTTCGACGGTTTCCTGCCGAGCAGTCTTTTCTGCAATTTCCAATGACGTTTCCAGGACAGCATCGACAAGCGATGAAGATCCTTCATTCCTTTCAACTTCAAACTCTTTCAAACGCAACTGAGCCTGAATCAAAAGCTGCTCGCCACGTCTAAGATCGCTCGCGCTTCTGGCTCCCTTTGAATGAAGCGACTTGTATTGGTCGAAGACCTTTCTCTGGTTGGCGACAAACCTTTCAAGCAATCTCCGCTGAGCCTTTACGTCAGCAGATTCAGATGCTTTGTCTCCTGAGGTCGAAGCTTCCGTTTTTTGTTTGAGTAATTTCACACGAGCATTCAACCCTGCAAGTTCGATCGCCAATTCAGCTTTTTGAATGTGCAGCATTCTGAACACATCTTCAAACGCAACTTCTGAAACAGATTTCTCGGCCAGAACAGCCGCCTGTTTTTTTATCTGACTGTCCACCGACTGCAACCGAGCCTGTGATTCGCCGATGGCCGTGACAATTCTGTTTTGTCTCTGGGAGGAGCCAGAATTCGCACCGCCGCTGACTGCCTGTGCAACCATGACACCAGGCGCCACCAGGGACAGAAAAATCGCGATCGTCAAAGCAGGATAAATTCGAGGATTCATTTGTTCTCCAGTGTTTTACGAATGTCTAATTTGGTTGCAAAATGTTTCGTGCCTGTTGGGCGCCAAGCGTATTTGGGTACGTATTGATCACGTACTCCAATTCTGATTTTACGGACTCCACGCTTGCTCCACGATCAACCGCCGACTGCCAGGAAACGCTCATCGCAAGCGACAACGATTCTTCCATATTTAACGCAGGTTCGACATCCAACGATGCCGAGCGAGGAAACTCCGTTTGGAATTCAACGCAAACTTGATCCATGGTGTCCAGATTTTCCTGCATCTGCGCCAGCAGCGATTCAATGGCTTCACCATCTTCGATATTGTTCACGGCGACATCCGTCGTGGGCAAGTTCAGGAACACGATGATCATCGCCGCGATGGCCGCCAGCGCCCCGACGATCGCCAACCGCGAACGCGAGCGAGATTCAACCTTCGACAGGGATAGATCCTGACCCGGAATTTGTAGCAACGAAGCCTTCAGATCGCGAGGCACGCTCACGTCTCGAAGTAGTTCATCCAGTTGTTCATCGTCGATTGGCATAACTGTTCAATTAAACCGCGTTCTCTTTTTCAATGATCTCTTTAAGTCGCTTGCGCCCACGATGCATCCGCGAAAGAACCGTCCCTCGCGGGATGTTCAAAATTTCGGAAGCTTCCTCGACCGACAACCCTTCCATCGAAACCAGCAGGATTGGCAAACGCTGGTCATCCTCAAGTTGCTCGATCGCCCGCTGCACAATGTCGACTTGTTCGTTTTTTTCTGATTCATGACGGTGATCCGCAATCGATTCGACATCCGGCGAAGCGACAGGTTTTCTTTTGCGGATCGCCTTCAAATTCTGGTTCCTTAAAATCGCAAACATCCAACTTCGCATCTTCGATTGGTCTCTCAACGAATCGATCTTTTGCCACGCCTGAGAGAAAGTCTCCTGCACCAGCTCTTCGGCCGCCTCCGCACTCCCGGTCAGACGCCACGCGACCCGATACATCGATTCTGCACAGGATTCGACGCACACTTCGAAGCGTTTTCGGAGATCTGGACTTTCTGGCATCCGGCTTTGCAGAATTCGTTGTTTTCAATGAAGTACCAATTGGAGCAGTTTGATTCCCACAAAATGGAAATAATTGAAAATGTGCTGCTCCCCACGTTCTGCATTCTGACAAATTGACACCAGGCATCTAAGCGGGCAGAAAATCGCCGCGAATACGGGGAAAACGGCCAGAAAACAAAATTGGAACTTCGGCACGAGGTTTGCTTTTGATGGCTTGGTCGCGGATTTGACTGCCACAGGGCAGCTTGTGCGACTTACCTAAACAAACATCGCCAAGAATCGGCGAACGATACCAACAGGAAATTTGAGGAGAGCAATCATGGCTCAGGGTGAAAAAATCATCGGAATCGACCTCGGCACGACGAATTCGGTAGTTGCCGTTATGGAAGGCAACGAACCAGTCGTGATCGCCAACCAGGAAGGTGCCCGCACCACGCCGAGTGTCATCGCGTTCTCGGACAGCGGCGAAACGCTCGTCGGAGCTCCAGCTCGTAACCAACGCGTCACCAACCCACATCGCACCGTCTACTCGGTCAAGCGATTCATGGGCCGTCGCCACAATGAAGTCGGTGGCGAAGAGAAGATGGTTCCTTACAAAGTCACCGGCGGTGCTGACGAGTACGTCAAAATCGAGATCGATGGCAAAGAATACACGCCGCAAGAAATCTCAGCCAAAACGCTTCGCAAACTCAAAGAAGCAGCCGAGTCCTACCTGGGCCACAAAGTCAACAAAGCGGTCGTGACGGTTCCGGCCTACTTCAACGATGCTCAACGACAGGCCACCAAAGACGCTGGCGAGATCGCTGGCCTGGAAGTCGCCAGAATCATCAACGAGCCAACCGCTGCGGCGATCGCATACGGGCTCGACAAAGCACAGAGCGAACAAAAGATCGTCGTGTTTGACCTTGGTGGTGGTACGTTCGATGTTTCCGTTCTGGAACTCAACGACGACGACGGCATGAAGGTCTTCGAAGTAATCAGCACCAGCGGCGACACGCATCTCGGTGGTGACGACTTTGACGATGTCCTGATCAACTTCGTGGCTGACGAATTCAAGAAAGACACCGGCGTTGACCTTCGTTCGGACACGATGGCTTTGCAACGTCTTCAGGAAGGCTGCGAAAACGCCAAGAAAGAACTTTCCTCTGCACAGCAGGCAGCAATTAACTTGCCGTTCATCACCGCAGACGCGAGCGGCCCGAAGCACTTGCAGATGGACATCACACGCGCCAAGTTCGAAGAACTGATCGACGGCCTTGTCGAGCGTTGCAAGATTCCGTTGGAGCAGGCTTTGAAAGACGCCAAGCTTTCCGCCAGTGAAATCGACGAAGTGGTTTTGGTTGGTGGTTCGACACGTGTTCCCAAAGTCCAGGCGATGGTCAAAGGCGTCTTTGGCAAGGACCCGCACAAAGGTGTGAATCCTGACGAAGTCGTAGCGATTGGTGCCGCCGTTCAGGGCTCTGTCCTTTCAGGCGATCGCAAAGACGTTCTGCTGTTGGACGTGACTCCGCTGACACTCGGTATCGAAACTGAAGGCGGCGTGATGACTGCTTTGGTCGAGCGTAACACAACGGTTCCGACTGAAAAGAAACAGGTCTTCAGCACCGCTGCGGACAATCAAACGGCTGTCACGATTCAGGTTTACCAGGGCGAACGAAAGATGGCCAACAACAATCGTTTGTTGGACAAGTTCGACCTGACCGGAATTCCTCCGGCTCCACGTGGCGTTCCACAAGTGGAAGTTCGATTTGACATCGACCAAAACGGAATCCTCAACGTATCCGCAAAGGATCTTGGAACGGGCACCGAAGCCAAAGTTGAAATCAAGCAATCGTCTGGCCTTTCGGATGATGAGATCAACAAAATGAAAGCCGACGCGGAAGCCAACGCTGATGAGGATCGTAAGCAGTACGAGTTGGTAACAGCTCGAAACGAAGGCGAGTCGATGTGTTATCAGATGGAAAAGATGATGACCGAGCACGCCGAAAAACTTTCCGATGACGACAAGGCTCCTTTGACGACCGCAATCGAAAAAGTTCGCGAAGTCGCCAAGGAAGATGACGTCGATGCGATCAAGGCTGCAGTGAAGGAACTTGAGCAAGCATCTCATGCTCTCAGCAAAGCCATGTACGACGGTGCCGGCGATGAAGCCACGGCAGAAGGTTCCGCGGAACCGACTGGCGGCGAAGAAGCTGCTGCGGCTCCTGCTGAAGATGACGCCATCGACGCAGAGTTCGAAGTCAAGAACGACTGATCGTAGCCACGGCTGTCCCAGGCTGGGACACACGTCTGGCCTGCGACAAACTGTAGCTTCAATATCCTGTCCATCAGCGACGTCGGATCCATCGGCGTCGCTTTTTCCTGCGCTATAACCACCAAATAGTGCCGGAATAACTTTGCTATCTTGCTCAGAATCCAACTTACAACCCGAACCGCTATGGACCCGACTGACTCTGAGGAAATAATATAACTTCCCCGCTAAATACCAGACTCAATGTTGCGACGGATCGCATGACCCAATGAATACCAAAGAACCAGACGCTTTCCTGCAAACCGGCGAAGTGGATGATCTTGCGGCGACAGTGACGCACTCCGAAGATCAACCTCCGGTATCGCAATGCGCGGATTTGATTCGGCAGTATGACGACATGCTTTCCGAAAAGCGCCACAGTTGGACAACCCATCTGCGCCTGATCAAGGAACTTGGTCGCGGTGGACAGGGCGTCGTCTATTTGACTCAGCGGCGCGGTGCGGACGACTTCACCTTGCCGGTGGCGATCAAGGTTTTCTCGCCAGAGCGATATCCAAACCCGTCCGAGTACGACGGCGACATGGCGCGGATGGCTCGAGTCGCCTCACGCGTTGCACGTATCCAACACGAAAACCTTTTGCAGGTTTATAACTTCCTTGATCGCGATCGCATTCGCATGATGGTGATGGAGTGGGTCGAAGGTTTTGACTTGCGACGTTTGATGACACCAAAGATGTTCGGAATCGTCAAAGATCGATTCAGCCAGAAACGTTGGGACTACATCAACGATGTCCTGATTACCGTCGGCGAAGACCAACCTCGCTTTCGCCCTGGCGTTGCGGTAGCGATCGTTCGGGAGTGCCTCGAAGGCCTTGCCGCGATGCATCGCAATGGCATCGTCCACGGCGACGTGAAGCCTGCAAACATCATGCTTAAAAGAAGCGGCCACGCAAAAATGATCGACATGGGTTCGGCATTTGAGATGAACAACCCAATGAACAAGCGAACTTGCACGCCAACCTATGCTTCGGTGGAAGTATTACTGGGAGGCGATTGCACGCCGTTGTCGGACCTTGCCAGCGTCGGCTACGTTTTGCTGGAACTGATTGCCGGCAAGCAACTCTTTGCCAATGCGAAAAACCTGGACCAGTTGATCCGGGCAAAAGAAACTTTGTGGGACAACCTTCAGGATCGCATCCCTCGCGACGTCGCTGACAACGACCTGTTAATGGGATTTTGTCGTGGCTTGACGGATCCGGATCCCGACGCGCGATACCAAAGTGCTGAAGCAGCTGAGTATTACGATGATGGTGCTTCGGCGTTTCATCGACAGTTAATTAAAGCCGATCTGGCGACCGAATACGACCAGGACATCCGTGTTTGGATCAACGAATTGCTCGAAATCGAAGAGTCCCGTTTGCTCGAAGATGAGCTGTA
>CAYUNP010000038.1:0-34283 GCA_964446085.1 uncultured Pirellulaceae bacterium | reverse complement strand
TCGACAATATCCCCTGCGACCCGTGAATTTGCGAATAAGTGTCAGCCCCTAGCCCTCGATGCGGGTCTCGAATAGCATTTTGTCGTGCAGGTGCTGGATTGGCTGGTTACCTGCGTTTCTTTCTACAAACTGTTCGATTCAGGGTGAGTTGAGATGGATGACGTTCAAGGCCGCGGAAAAGCGCTTGAAAACTTGTTTTTTGGTGAGCGAGATCAGGAACTTCTTCAAAAACTCAAATCTGAACTCGAAGGCAAACAGGCTCGTGAAGCACTGGCTGCAGTGAGCGGAATCGAAAACGATGACGTTTTGGAAAAGCTCCTCAGCGTCGGCGTGACACCTGAAAGCCTGTCCGCTGTTTCATTGATTCCACTGGTTACCGTTGCCTGGTGTGATGCTTCAATGGAGTCTACGGAGGAGGAAGCCATTCTCAAAGCAGCTGCGGCTGCGGGAATCGAAAATGGCTCTGCCTCGTTGGAGCTTTTGGGCAACTGGTTGGGCGAACGACCTGGAGACGATTTGCTCGACGCATGGAAGAGCTATGTTGCAGTGCTTCGTGAGAAACTCGATGAGACGGCGTTCACGCAGTTGAAGACATCCGTCATTAACCGGGCAGAGAACATTGCAGAATCCGCTGGTGGATTTTTCGGACTCGGATCTGTTTCGGACAAAGAGAAAAAAGCCATCGCAGATTTGGCAGCGGCGTTCGCCTAGTCGCGCCATACCCTCAGGATCAGGATCACGGCCCGGAAAATTGAATCCGGGCCGTGTCTATTTCCGGACCCTGAAGTCAAAGACATCATTGCGGGCGTAATGCCCCACGACGTCGAAGTCCAACTTGGCTTTCTGAATGTCGTCCAGATTCAGCTCACATGTAATCACGCCTTCCTGATCCCAGAGTGGTTCAGCGATCGTATCGCCCATGGGCCCGATGATCATGCTGCCGCCACGACAGAGGACATCCGGAGCACCCGCGATTTCCTCGTGCTGCTGCAACTCCTGAGGATAGTCCGCTTTGGTGACAAACTGGTTGGCTGACAAAACAAAGCAACGGGCTTCGAGGGCAATGTGAATCATCGAATTCTGCCAACGCTCCCGCTGATCAGCTGTTGGAGCCAAATAAATTTCGACGCCTTGCTGATACAGTGCCATCCGGGAGAGCGGCATATAGTTTTCCCAACAAACCAATCCTCCGACTTTTGCAAAACCCGCATCGATGACGGTCAGTGAATCCGCAGCATTTGCGTCTGCCCAAATCAATCGCTCCGATGCGGTTGGCTTTAACTTGCGATGCCGCCCGGCAAGTTCACCTTCGGGTGAGAAGTACAGGATTGAGCAGTACAAACTGCCCCCGACGACTTCTCGTTCGATGACTCCGATCGCCAGCCAGATGGAATGCTGTTTTGCAATTGTTGCCAGACGAGCGAACTCGGGGCCATCGACGACCGGACACGATTGAGAGTACTTCAGCCAGTGCTCCCGCCCATCGGCTTTTCGATCACCGACAACGCACCCAAACGACAATCCTCGGGGATAGCCACCGACGAAGGCTTCGGGAAACAAAACAAAATTCGCACCCTGGTCCGCGGCTTGCCCCACGAATTCGGCGACTTTGTCAATGGTCGCGTCGAGTTCAAACAGCAGCGGTGCGGCCTGTACAATTGAAACGGTGGTCTTTTTGGACAAGGCTTTCTCTTATGTTGATTGCTGGGACGATCGTTACGCTTACAGTTGGCTGACGACTTTACCATCTGCGCAGGTTTTGCAGAACGATCAGTCGTCAACGAACCATATTCTATCCGTTGTCACGCAATGAATGATTCGTTCGGTTGCCAATGGTCACGTTTGGCGATAGATTCGTGCCACAGACAACTAACAATGGAGGAGTGATTGTGGGTTTTGCCGGAAACGAGCGTAATGGACTTTTCGTCGCAATCGATGCGAACATCGGTGCTGGAAAAACAAACGCCTGTCATGCGATTGCTTCGGCAGCGATGGCAGCCGGGCATCAGACCCGGGTAATGGAAGAACCCACTCACCATCCACAATTTAATCACTTTCTGCAACGATATTACGACGACCTTCAGTCGGGCAACAACACCGGCGGCGGTTTCGCGATGCAGATGTTTATGCTTTGCCAACGCTACGAGCAACATCGACTGGCAGTTGAGCAGGCCTGGGGCACCAACGGAACGATCGTCATTCAGGATCGACCGATTTACGGTGACACGGTCTTTGCCACGACGGCCATGGAACGCGGGTTTATGACCCCTGAAGAATACGACCTGTACGTTGATGTTTATCGAAACATGAGCCGGGACGTTATGCCGCCAGACGTTTTCGTTTACCTTGATGTCTCGCCAGAGGAATGCTTTGACCGAATGCACTCCCGTGCCAGGTCGGAAGAAGAGGGTGTTCCACTGGACTATTTGAAACAGCTTTACGACAATTACCAGAAGTTGCTTTCGGAAATGCGTCGACGCGGAGTTCGCGTGCTGACAGTCGACTGGAGTGGCTTCGGGCCGCCAGTTGAAATCTGGAAGCGAATTCAGAAACTGGTCGATTCAGAAAGCACCTGGTACGAAGAGCTTTCCTTTTCGTTAGCCAAAGAGCCTCGCGTCCCGATCGCTCCCAAACCATCCACCTGAAGACAAACAGATTCCAAGATTGACGACATGAGTAAATTTATAAAAGCTGCGACTAAAGACGACCTTAAATCAGGCGAAAAAATCCTGGTGGAAGTTGATGAACAACTGGTGATTCTTTTCCAGGTCGATGACGAGTATTTCTGCCTTGATGACGTCTGTACGCATGACGGCGGCACACTCAGCGACGGAGAGTTCGCAGGACACGAGATCGCCTGTCCCCGACACGGTGCGAAATTCGACATCCGCTGCGGCAAGGCGACCTGTATGCCCGCAACGCAGAATACGGCTTCACACGAAGTCAAACTTGACGGCGAAAACATCCTGGTCAAGCTTTCCGACGGCTAGTCAGGAATCCAGCAGTTAGCTCGAGGCCCGTTGGAAGCGCCGGTCCTCAAGGATGCATGCCTGCGGGCGATTCCCTGATTCGTTCCGCTGGCCAAACCAGCGTTACAACGTGTCGAGAACTTCTTCGTAACGCTCACGCTGCTTATCGTCAAATTTGCTGAGAATTTCTTGCAACCTCTGGGCATGATATGCCGCTTTTTCAGTGTTCCCAACCTGCCTGTAGCATTCTTCCAGGTACTTGTGAACGGTGATCAATTCAGACATTTTCCCATGGACAACCTCGAAGTCCTCGATTGCTTCAGGATACAAACCACGACCTTTTCGGATCGCTCCCCGAGTTTCATAAAGCATAAACTGGTCGGGGAAAAGCTCGAGTGCAATGTCAACCAGTTTCCCTTCGCCAAACTTGGGCTCTTTCTTGATTGCAACTGAAAGCAGGCGGTGGGTAACGAATTCCGTACTACCAAACTGATGCTGAGCAATGTCCCAGCTTGTTTGACCCCCGGCAACATCGCCACGAAGCAGTTCCCGGGTTCCGATCAGAATGTGCACCATGCCAGGAATCGGACAGTCTCCCGTGGCATTTCTCAACCAAACGTCACTCTCCGTTTCGGTTTCCTCAGTATCGATGTAGTCCACCAACCGATCGTAAATATTGACGTCTCGCGGATTGGACGCGATCGCCTTACAGAGCGCAAACAAACGACTCCGGAAATTCTCTTCGGTTGAAATATCTTTGAAGTCGTCGGCATTTTTAATGTGGACAATCGAAGCCAGCTGCATGATTTTTCGCCGGGTATCCTCAGTCTGGACGGTTTGGTAACCAGTCTGGATAAACTCATCGGCCTGATCGTAGTTCTTCATGGCAACCGCACTCTGAACGAGCGAAAGCCAGATCTCGTAGATTTCGGGGTTCAGACTTGCCAACCGTGTCACTTTTGAGGACGCCGTGTTTAGCGCTCGACGTGCACCATCCTCATCACCGAGCTTCATACAAACGTCCACCAATTGTGGCATCGCCAGAATCTGTTCCATTCGAAAGAAATTCCTGTAGCCCGTCATGCCTTCCAAAGACTCCCGCGCCTTCTCAAGGTTATCAATGTAATCTGCGCTGCCTTCCTCAAGAGATCTCGCTCGCGTCAGGAACAAATCCACAAGGTTTGCTTGCGCCCGAATGTTACTGGGCTCGACTGCGATCGCTGCCTGCAGATGAGCCATCGCCTCGGTGTTTCGTGTCTCGTCAAAGCCTTCCAACCGCTGACGGCGGATGAGCTGCTGGGAGAGCCAAATGTGAGCCGCAGCATATCTCTTCGGTTCATCCGGGTTTTCGCTTTCGGAATCCTCCGTCCCATCGTCACTGGTCCCGCCATCATTGGTCCCATCGTCACTCGTTACGTTATCTTCACCAACCGCGACAGGCTCGACATCGGTGTCACCAGCCAGGAATTGCATGAGCCGGGTTGCTTCACCACGATCTCCATTTCGGGCGATATCTTCGGCCAGGGAGTATTTGAATTCGACGGAATCCGGTCGAAGCTCAACCAGTTTTTTGGAGAACACCAGTGCCCGATCATGGACTTTATTTCGCACGTGCATTTGGTGGTAACCGAGCGACGGGCCAATCGTGATCTGTCTTTCATAATTATTGAAAAACCAGACCAGAAAAGGAGTTATGGCCATGATGCTTAACGCCGGCAGGCCTCTCAGGAATGCAATTCCGTTTCTTGACGAAGTCCAAGCCTGGACCATGAAGACCGCAAAGCCCCACATAAGTCGAAACGGCAAAGTGATAAAGCCGACAATCGGATTTCGATCATCGCTTCGAATTGGCTCATCATCACCGGTGATCAAATCCTTGATGGATTTGAAAGGAGTCATCAGAGTATCGATCAAAGATCGACTCTCGTATTCACTGTCTCTACGATTCAAGGACATTGTATTTCAAAATTAATTAGCGTTAACCAGTTCTCAGTCTAACAATACAAGCCGATAGCCGCCAATATCCCAACCAAATTAAACACATTCTTTACCCAGGGAAGACGGATTTGCGGGCACCAGGTATCCCCGTAAAGTCGCGACTCACGGAGTTCCACCGGGAGTGACTTGTCCCGGTTGAAAATTGCCCTGCGATTCAATTTGTCGCAATCTTTCGATGAACTGCTCAGGAGGCTGTTTATTAAGCCCGGTGTAACACTCGATTAACGACTGCAAAGTATCCGCGTGCATTGGCCTGGCCTTCAGTGCCTTTTCGTACACCGCCAGTGCCTCATGAAGTCGCTCCTGTTGTTTGAGCGCTGTCCCCTTGGTGTGAAGAAACTTTGAAACTTCCTCTTCACTGACACCCCTGGGCAGATTTCTGATCGCCTGGTTGATTAACGTCAACGAGCGTTCCGGGTTTCGTTCATCATCCTCGGCAACGAGGTAGGCATAGGACAAATTATTCAGAATCGCAGAATCCTTGGGAGCTTTCCCCCGAGCACGCTCATAAAACTGAATCGCTTCGGCAAAGCGTTTGTTTAACAACGCGTGGTTCCCGAGTTGATTCAACACCGATGAAGGCGCTTCGAAATCAGCATTTGGATCGTAGATCGCACGTGCCTGCTCAGCAATTTGAGGGTTGGTTGAGAGTGACAGCCTTGCAAGTGACTGAAGCACGAGCACATTCTCTGAATGATTGCTGTAGGCTTTGCTGTAGAGGCTTAACAGTTGCTGCTGCAGTTCACCATCCAATCCATCGTAGGATTCTTTCTCGGAAGCCAGTTCACCAGCCCAGACAATATAGGTGTTGGCCATCAATCGTTCCAAAAACACACGACGAGGTCCACCTTTTACATCTGCGGCATACTTTTGAATCTGTTGGCTCAAACGAGCTTCTGCTTCGGGAAAACGTTTGAGTTGCTGAAGTGTTTTTGCGATTCCAGTTTGAACAACAATCCATCGCTTGTCATTCTCCTGATTTTCGGGCTTTGCGGCCAACTGTTCGAAACTGATATATGCTTGATCAAGGAGACGCTGATCCCGATCCGTTCGACCCAATTGCTTGTTCAGATCCAACATCTGACGATAATAGTTGGGGTTAATTTCAAACAGATCTTCGTAAAGCGTGTACGCTTCGGGGTAACGTTGTGTCCGCGTCAGGATCCGGGCTTTCATCAGCTTGGCTTCGAGTTCAAGATCTTCATCGTTACGTGTCAGAACGTGATCGATGTGCTTCAAAGCAATACCCAGATTACCTGACAGCTCCATCTGACTCCGAGCTGGTTCTTCAAAAAAATGTTTGGCAAGAACATAGTGCGCCAATGGATAGCCCGGAGCTTCTTCAGGGGCCAGCTCTTTGATAATGCTGAAGGCGTGCGCCTTGTCGCGAGGCGAAACCAGTTTCGCTAACTCAAATCGGTACTCGTTGTTATCCGGATCCAGCGAGATCAGTTTGTCCAGATAGATTTTCTGCGCATTTTGAAGCCGCGCCAACTCCGCTCTATCCCCATCCGAAATAGCCTGTTTCTGCCCAGTAGCACTAAGCGACTGTACGTTTTGAGTTCGGTTAAGTTCCTTGGACAATTGCACCAGGTCAGCGCTCGCCTTTTGAAACCGTTTATTGTAGGTGTCTTCGAGAGATGCCTGACTCAAATACTGGACTTGCGCAATCGCTATGCCAGCCAACAAAGCAACGATCAGTGCTGGCATACCCAGCATCATCGATTTGCTGCGGCTGGACTCATTCCAGGTGTTACCGATTGCCTCACCCGGAGAAGTAACCAGGCGGACGGGCAACATTAAGATCTGTCGAAGATGGTAAATAAGATAATTCATTGGAGCGTAAGCACCTGTACGTTGCTGGCATTATGCCGTCGGCTAAAAAAACTCTCATTGCCGTCGGCTCATCATCAAATGACTGTTTCCATAATATTGGCAGACGGTGGCTGCTACCATACCGGATTAACTGGTTTTCCCTTCTTCTCCGCTGCGATTGTGAGGGCTTATCCAGTTGCCCAAAGGACCGATACAACTGGTTCGCCAGCGTTTAGTCTGAAAGTCGGCAGATCGGGTACATGGGGCATATTTGCAAAAATCAGGAAAATCGGCAAAGTCGCAAACTTTCTACGCCGAAAAACAGATGGGGGCAGCATTGGCTTGCCGTTTGATGACCTGTTTGTACACCAACAGACCCATGAAAAAGCAAAAACTGCATCTGTTTGCAAGACTCGCAACACTTTCCATCGTTGGAGCCATTCCCGTCATGGTTGCCAACGATACCCATGCGGCGCAAAAACAACACACGCTCCCTCCGATTGTGCAGCGGACACAGTCCACAAACGCACCCGAGAGCGGTGCAAGCTATTCGTACACGCGGGATTCTTCGAAGCCTCTGGCTCCCACCTATCGCATGGAAAGGCCCAATTCGGTCCCACCCATCGTTTCCGGATCCAATGTCGAATCTCCCAAAATCAACACCGCCCAAACAGCCAACACTCCCAACTCAGGATTGCTTGCACCGATTGGTTCAGGTCTTGTACAGCAAGTGGCGCGTCTTGAACCAGCCCAGCCAAAAATTGCTCGCCCGTTTTCGCCTGCCAAGATTCCGGTAGCTGCTCAAGGAAGTGGCTCACGCGCAGCCGCTCCAGCTATCCAGTTGCCAAACCCAGTCAGTGGACTTTCCGGTTCAGTACCAGCACCACCTGTTATTTCCGGATCACTCATCGGCCCAGCTGGTCAAGGTTCTGTTCTCGATAGTGGACCGATTTCTTCACCAAGTTTTTTCGACGCTCCACCGGCCACGAATCAGGTTCCGATACCGAGCGTTTTTGGAGATGTTGGTGCCGCTGGCAACTGTGATGGATGTGCAGGAGGCTGTGATTCCTGCGGACCAGAAGGATGCTATAACCCAAACCAAATCAACTGTGACTATGGAACTTTCGGTTCAGTCAGTGCAGCTCGACGATATGCGTACCTTGAGTTCCTTTTCCTGACTCGGGAAGACGGCGACATCACGAATTCGAATTTCAATCCGCTTGGCGAATTTGACTTTTCTCCGGCATGGCGATTCACGATCGGTCAACGGCCAGACATGACGCAAGGACGTGAGTTCAGTTACTTCGGAACCTCAGGGATCGACAACAGCCAAACAACGACTGACGCGGATGGCGACTTGAATGCACTCTTCGTTCCTGCTGGCGGACTTGTTCCGGACGACCTGTCTTCCTTTTTCGGTGCAACCGAGCAAACTCAATTCAAAGAAACGACGATTCACAGTCTCGAATTTAACCGCGTTCGTTGGGGCTGGGATGTATTGAAATCATTTGTTGGATTCAGATACCTTTACTTTGACGATCAGTTTCAACTCGACAGCACGGCTCCAGTTCTCAGTCCTTTCGGCCCGCCGACGGGAGTCACCGAAACTGGCCAACAACGGATCGACGCCATTAACCATCTCTTCGGTGCTCACATTGGTGCGGAACTGTTTTACGACATCGGATACCGTTTCAGTCTCTCGGGACTGAGCAAGTTTGGCGTGTATGCTAACGTCAATGAGGTCGATAACTTTCTTGTCAACAACTCGACCGTACTTCTCGACACCGAAAGCAACGACGCCAACATCTCAACGACATACGAAATCAATGTATTGGCTCACTATCAGATTCGCCAAACGGCAAGACTACGTGTTGGTTACAACGCTTTGTTCGTAGGAAACATCGCCACGGTTTCTGATAACGCCACACCATTTGTGTCACCTTTCACGGGCTTCGAAGCCTCGGACCAGGATGATGCTTTCATCCATGGCTTTACCTTCGGCCTGGAAGTCTACCGATAGGTAATTCGAAAATTTTGCGGTCAGCCTGGTCGTGAAAAAGTGCGTGATTGAATACATCGTTCGTTGTACTCCACGCACAAGTTGGTAGCCACCTGTTTGACTGAACAACGTTCCACCTGACAGCTCAGCTTATCCTTTGTTGGACTGCAGCTGCCATCATTGTGCCCAATTGCGGTCCTTCGAGTGGATACAGATACGGCTCGATGACCTCCAACTCCATCAGATACAGTTCACCATCATCTGCTCGCAGCATATCAACTCGCGCGTAAAGAGGCGTTTCGTCGAGTGACGCCAGCACTGACATTGCGCTCTTGAGATCTTCTTTCGAAGGTGAAATCGCCTGCTCGGTTCCGCCATAGGACGACTGAATCCTGTACTCACCTTCAATCGCCCTTTTAATCAATGCATGGCTGAACTGCCCGTCCACAAAAACCAGACTCATCTCTCCTTCAGTTTGTATTGACGGAAAAAACGGCTGAGCCATCATGGCTTGATCCAGATCCGGAATCGCGCCTCCCCGCTGAAGACGATACTGACCGTCGGCCCCGGCACCGACCTGCCGCTTGATAACCAGATCATCACATCGCAAAGATTCAAATGCCGCAGCAACCGCAGCCCTCGTTGGATCGGCAATCCATTGCGTTGGAATCAATCGAGCCCCTTTTTGCTCCAACTCTTTCAGGTAGCGTTTGTCCAAATTCCAACGCACCATCGCTGCCGAATTCAGCAACAGCGTCTGCGATTCGATCCGTTCAAGGGTCTTCAGAAACAGGTCACTACGATCCCAGTAGTCCCAGGTCGTGCCGATAATTACGGCGGCGTAATCATGCCACTTGACGCCAGACTGATCCCAACAGATGTCTTCCAACAGCATGTCATGCGACTCAAATTCGGGCCGCAACGCATCCATCGTACGATCGTGCTCAAACGCATCGGAGCGACGATTTGGAGAGCCCGGAATGGTGACTTGTGAACACAGATAGACGATCTTTTTCATGCCGCACAATTTACGGCGACGTCCCAAATTCCGTAAGGCGGACGTCGACACAAAGCTCTTCTTTTTCGAAAACTCAGCCGACCCGCAGACGCTCAACTACTGGACGAGCTTGAGCACTCTCGATTTCTTAAACGATTTGCTATCCATCGATACGGGTAACTTTTCACCTGGCGTCCCCCAGATCATATTGAGTTCGTCACCTTCGAAAAAATAGAACCCCTGAATTGGCGAAACATTTTTTCGCGAGGATTGAATTTCCAGTTTCCCAACCAGCAAATCACCTATTTCGATTTCTCTTCCAACAGCAATCGTGCCATGCTCGGTTTTCTTGCCCTGGTGAAACATCATGGAATCCTCTGAAAATTCCAGGCTCATTTCACCAAGACGATCAGACGCGACCTTCTTCCCGGCATGCATCGCTTCGATGACCTTCCATTTGCCAGTCAACTTTGACGGAGCAGCTTTTGGTTCAGCGAGCGCTGCAATGTCTTTCATCGGTGGTTTGGCCACAACCGTCTTTCCACTTTTCATGTCGGCAGACTTCTTGATCGAAGGGGCACGGTCTGCCACTTTCATTTTGCGTTTGGATTCGGCCTCCGGCCTCCGGTTCTTTCTGGCTACCGTCTTCGTTTCTTTTGCCGAAGATCCTTTCATTACGTGGCGTTTCGAAGCCATCGAAGCCTTTGATTCGGGCTGTTTCTTGCTGGAGCCTTCAGACTGCGGCATTTTTGAAGCTGAACTCAAGTCGGTTCCTGCTTCCTTCATCCCAACTGCCATCTCCTCTTTGGCAGTCGAATTCATGATCGGCACTTCCTCAACGGGATCAGCGCTGGCGACAATTGCAGCATCGCCCTCGGGCAGATACCCCAACGTTTCAAGCACTGGATACTGAGTCGCAGCAGCGACACCAACACCGGCAGCAACGCCAGCAAAACAGATTGCAATTTTTTTCATCGGTTGGCTCAATCAGACTCAGGTTTGTTTCTACAATCAGTATAGCAAACAGAGTCCTCCACAGCACAAAAAACTCCCGGTAGCCGCGTAACCGTCAGAACCGACTCAACCATCCACGGGACACGCAGCAGAGCACTACTCGACAAATGAACACGACATGGTGCAGGTCGATGTGTGGCAATCCAATCAACGCCTGACTAGACCATCTCCAGCATTGTACTGACCAGCATTGCCAGGTCATCGAGAACCTTGCTGTACTGATCAATCACAAGTCGTTTGTAAAGAAGAATGATTGTGACGCCCAGTACAATGCCCACGAAAGCCATCATCAAGACGAACCCAATCTTGCTGATGATCTGCAAGTTGGCTTCTGCACGTTCCTGCAGATCTAGCGAAACGCGATGCATGGTCTCCGCCAGCTTTCCCGCCGTTTCACCGTTCTCAATCGAAGTAACAATCTCTTCAGGAAAAGCGTCCGTCGCGAGAAACGTTTGCGAGAAACTTTTTCCTTTCCGTAAATCGTAGAGCACTTCCGGAATCACCATCTGGTAATAGTAGTTCTCAGTTGCTTCCAAAGAGAGCTTTCCTGTTTCCAACACGTCCATGCCTGCATTCTCTGCAGCCGACATGGCCCACGCGAATCGCGAAAGGGAAAGATGTTCGAATGTTTTCCCGACCAAAGGAACCTTGCGGGCGATTCGCATTGGAAGGGTACCGTACCAGCCTTTTACGGAACCAAAAATCAACAGAAACGCGACCAACGCGAAGAATCCTACGACGCCACAGTACAGCAAAAAGTTACCCGTTGTGCTCCCCATGCCGAACCAGTCAATCGGATCAACGCCTCCGATATCCACCATCACCCAATGCATCACGAGAATCAACAATCCAATGATTCCGATTGAAGCGGCCAATTCGAAAGCAGGCCACGCGATTGAATTCAGAAAGCGGGTTCGAAATTTGACAAGGCTGTCGTAGTGTTTGGACAATCGCAAAAACGAATCCTCAAGGCGACCACTTTTCTCACCAGCTCGCACAACCGCCAACGCCAGGTCAGGAAAGTATCCTTCGGTGGCAGCCATTGCGTCGGTTAGAGAGTCTCCCTCTGCCAGTTGATTTTTGATCTGAGTCGACTTTTGACGATAGGTCTTGCCAGCGATTCGGGACTCTTTGTCATAGATCGAAAGCAAGTCGATACCAGCCGAATAGCTGGTTCCCATACGCTGGAACAGTTTGGCAAGTTGGCGATAACTGATTCTGGCCATGCTTGTATCCTTGTAACATTGCTAACGATTTGTCGGGTGTCGAGCGATTTCGCCCTGCAGTTTACCTCAATTGAGCAACCAAAATTGCCCTACCTTCCTCAATGGAGTAAACTGTAATATAGGAACATCTCTAAACTGTTCCTGGCTCGCCGCCATATTTCATTCTACAAGCCGCGCGAGCCGACATCATATTATAGCTTGACCATTATCCGAAGGAATTCGCCATGCGTAATACGGTATGTTTATTGGCAGTAGCTCTACTGCTAACGTTTGTCGGGACCAGCAGTGCTCACATTCTGATCGTTGGCTTCACTGACGAAACGAACGACCGCTTCACAAATTCTCCTGACTTTGTGGGCGCACAATTTGATTTTAGCGGCGTTGGACGAGGCACGAGATGGGGCACGCTCATCAGCCCTAACGTCGTTATAACAGCAAATCACGCCGTTGGCTCGGCCACTGTGCCTTACCAGTTTTACCCCGGCAATGACCAGTCTGCGACACCGATTGAACGAACAGAAATCAGCCGTAGAAGACTCGGCAACAGTGATTTGATTTTGGTCGCACTTGACGAACCAGTGACATCAGAAATCGCTCACTACAGTTTCGCTACGGAAGTGCTCTCGGCCCCACCTTTCGACTCTGAAACAAACACATCGATTTTTGCTGCAGGATCACTTCAGGGGGATGAGGCATTCATAGTTGGACTGTCTGAAACAAGCCGCTCACCGAACAACTCGGTACTCGATCAAGCAGTCGGACGTAATAGAGTTACTGGCTACATTCAGCAAATCCCATTCCTTGGAGGAAGGACAGACGCCATACTGTTTGCGAACGATGCAGAGGGTTCGAGCGACTTCGTCCCCTTTGAAACACTCGTCCAGGGAGGTGATTCGGGCGCTCCGAATTTCATCGAACAAAACGGCGAACTGATGTTTATCGGCGTCAACTCATTTGTTTCAGAAACCGATTTTTCAGGAATCACCTACGTCGGAAATTACGCCGAAGAAATAACCGCCTTTATCGCAATGAACGCGGTAACCATGGAACTGAACGTTGGGGAACCACAGCGGTCTGCTGTCGAGTCGATCACCATTGGTTTCGACAGAGACGTGGTACTTGAAGATGGAGCGATCTCGGTCGTGCAGCGCAGCACTGCCACGGAAGCAACTTTTGAGCCTGTCGAAATCAATGTCTCACAGCAACTCGCCGACGGCCTACCAGTCGTTACAGTTCAATTTGATTCGCACGTTCGCAATTCCCGCAACGCACTGGTTGACGGCAACTATCAGGTCACATTAGCCGCTGATCGCACTACGCTCGGCGGGGCTCCTTTGCTGGCCGATGTCGTTTTCGGTGACGTCGAAACTGATCGGTTCCATAGCTACTTCGGGGACAACGACGGAAACCGGAACGTCAACATTTTGGAAGTTCTTGCCTTCCGTCAGACCTTTGGTGCCGTTGAGGGAGCTGCCAACTACAATCCCGCTCTGGATTTCGATGCCAACGGGCTCGTAAACATTATTGACTTGCTACCGTTTCGAAATCGATTCAACACCACATTGCCATTCACATTTGGATCGTCAGTGAAGTCTTTTCAAAAATCGGCCGCAACGCTCAAACTCGAACAACCAGCCCTGACGACGAAGCCAGTCCTGACTGCAACACCTGCTCTTACTCCTGTGCCTGCTTTGACGATCACAAACAAATTGAGAATTCCAACACCGCCAGTTGCAAAAGAAACTGGTCTTCACATCTTCAGTATCCAGAGCCTTGAGAAATAGGCGTCTGGGTCTGATGATGCAAAATTAACATCGCCGATTTTTGATGGGAATTGAATCCATGGCACGACCGTATACAACAAGCGGACTCCTGTTTGCTTTCCTGCTATTGGTTTGTGGTAATCCAACGCTTGCCAATGACACCGTAATCCTGAAATCTGGTCGAATCCTGCGTGGCAAAGTCAAAGAAGGCGAAGCCGACAAGGGTGGCACCTTTGTCCTTTTGAAATCGGACACGGGCGCCACCTACAAGCTCGACAAAGGCGACATCGTGAAGACCATTTTGCTTCGCGAACAAGCCGACATCGACTACGAAAAGAGGCTCAAACGCGTTCGGGACATCGCCACCGATCACGTCGAGATTGCCAAGTGGTGCCAGAAACAGAGCCGCGGCAGGACGCGATTTAAAGAACAAATTCGATGGCACTACGAAAACGTGATTCGACTCGATCCGGATCATTCGCAAGCCAGAAAGAACCTGGGATACATGAAGCTCGAGGATGGCTCCTGGGTCGTGCGGGCCGTTTACGCTTCTCGACAGGGTTACGTTCCAGATCGCAAGCGTGATTGGGTTGCAAAGCTAAGCAAGGAAGTCGCAGCCAATGACGAGGAATTCGACGCGAAGCTCGGCGCCAAAAAGAAAGAGTTCAACAAGTGGCTTAGTGGAGCCAAGCGAGGTCGGCTTAACCCGGGAGTTTTGGCGAATATTTGTGACCACAGCACCCTGTGGCTGGTTTACGAGAGCGCTGTCAAATCAGAAGCAAACCTCGAACTGACACGGGTTCATCTCGATGCGATTGCGAAAGTTCGATCCCGTCTGGCGATTCGTATTTTGTCGCAGTTCGCGATGATGGCAGCCAATCAAAACTTGCGTGAGCACGCGATCTCCCTGCTGTCGCAACCCGAGATCGATCATGTCCTTGCGGTCAATACGCTTGCCGAAGGATTGGTTGTCAGCAGCCGGGCTACAGTTCACAATGCAGCCTTCGCGATCGCAGAAGTCGCATTGACCGACGAATTCAGTCGGGATTCTGCAGTGATCCCGCTGGCTGAGTCACTCAACACACAACACGAAGAGAAAATTCAGGGTGCTTTGGAAGCCGGACGCTTGAACACGGCCTTCGGAAACGGTGGTACAGGCTTTCAAACTGGAGGCGGTCCGCAAACCCAGTTGGTCAACTATCGCAATGAACCCTCGCTCAGTGCGTTACGCCGTCTCTTCGAGTCAGATTTTGGATACAATGAGCAGGCATGGAAAGACTGGTACATCCAAAACTTCACCCTTCAAGACCTTACCGTACGCGGTGAAGAGTAGCATCTTTGATTGCGGTAGATCGTCTTGATATACTGCTCGGCATCACTTCTTTTCCAGGATCGTCGATGCCAATCAAGTTCAACTGCTACAAATGTGGAGCCAAACTGCGGGTTCCCGATCAACACATAGGCAAGCAAGCTCGTTGTCCCAAGTGCGATGAAAAGTGCGTCGTACCTGAAATTTCCCAACTTGAAGCCAACTCGTCGCTCGACGGAAACTTCGACAATCTCGGTGAAGCTCCTGGTTCGCCAACCGCTATTCCAGTCGATATGTCTTCCGCAACAACTGCTCCGGTTGCCGCGGCGCAGTCTCCAATACCGCCAATTGCTTCACCATTCACGTCACCTGTTTCACCCGCACCGCAAATGGTCCATTCACCTTACGCAGCACCAATGACAGGAAAGCCAAATGCGGTAACGAACCCACACACCAGTATCATGCACCCCCTATACGAGGCTCGGGGCATGATGAAGCTATTTGGTTGGACGACATTTATTGTTGGCATTCTTTCTTGTGTGACCATTTTTGGCGCCGTGGTCGGCTGGCTATACCTGTGGATCGGTTGGCTCATCAAAGGATCAGCTGAGGCACTCACCATTGGCGTTGAGACCGGTGACCAATCTCAACTGCGACTTGCCAACGAACGGCTTGGAACATTTTTCAAAATCATCGGCGTACTGACAATCATTTGGTTAGCGCTAATGAGCCTGTATCTGGTGCTGATACTGGTAGGTATCGTTCTCGCTGTCGCAGGTGCTGCCTCCGGGATTTAACATTTCCTGGTTTCAAAAATGCAGCTGATCCAGTAACCTGAGCACGTTCGAACCCGGGTATGACTCAGGTTTTCCGGCCCTTGCTGCCTTTTCTTTTCTGATTCGAAACTGTTGAGTAAACCAAAATGAACAAATGGCCAGTTGGTGTCTTCACCAGTGTTGATGCAGGGTTGGGAGTCGATCTTGCTGTTGCAAAAGAATTGAACATCCCAACGATTCAGATTCACGCGCCTCACGCCGGCAATCGCGACGCTGCCGCCGCGGAAAAGATCAGGAATCGGCTCGGAGAATATGGAATCACGGCAACCGCCGTTTTCGGTGGCTTTGAAGGCGAGAGTTACGCCGACATTCCAACCGTCGTCGAAACAGTAGGACTCGTCCCGCCGGCAACACGCGCCGCCCGTTTGGCTGAGATGAAAGAGATCTCCGACTTTGCGAAGCATCTTGGCTGCAACGTGATCGCGTTGCATTTGGGATTCGTGCCACACGACAGAACATCGGACCTCTACCAGCAGATTGTCGATGTTACCCGCGAGCTATGCAACTACGCCGCAAACCATGGCCAGAGCCTGCATCTGGAAACGGGGCAGGAAACTGCTGAAGGGCTCGTCGATTTCATCAACGATACCGAGTGTGACAATCTGTTCGTCAACTTTGATCCTGCCAACATGATTCTTTACGGCACCGGACAGCCGATCGAAGCACTTGAAACGCTTGGTAACCGCGTGCGCAGCGTTCATTTCAAGGATGCGAAATGGGGCAAGGCACCAGGTGAAGCCTGGGGCGAAGAAGTTCGGCTGGGCGATGGAGACGTCAACATTCAAAAATACATGCAAACTTTAAAAGCAATCGGATACGATGGCCCTCTCACCATTGAACGCGAGATTCCGCAGGAACCAGATCGTCAGAAGTCCGAGATTGGCCATGCTGTTTCGCTAATTGAAAACCTGCGATCAGAAGTTTTGCCATCGTAGTGCCATGGAAAAGCCTGCCTCAAAACGTGACGCCACCCTGGCGATGTACAACTTCAAGCGCGCGGTAGTGGGCGGTATCTCATTGGCGTGCATCCTGCTGGCGGTACTACTCTACATAGCCTCTCCGGACCTCAACAACGTTTTGCTTGCCGCAACGGCGCGAATTGGCGTCGTAATGTTTGCCATCTGGCTGGCAATGCCTCAACTGCGAGGCATGATGGCAAAACTGCCCTCAGTACTACCTGTACTTGCGCTTGTATTCGTCGTCCTTTGCGCGGCTCGCCCAAGCCAATTTCGGATTATTGGGTCGTTGCTCGTCGTTACCACGGCCCTGGTCGGAATCTCGAAGTGGATCGAAAAAATTTCCAAACCGTGAACGTTCGAAACTGAGATCAGTCGATGTAGATCGCGTCACCGGTGAAGCGTGCGCGAAACTCCTGGTCTGACCATTTGACCAATCCAATTGCTGGATCAGCAATCGTCCATTTGCCATCAGTGTAGCCAACGATCACAACGGCATGACCATCTTCTTCGCCTGGGCTACCAAAGAACCAGTTCGGAGCAGTCCAGCGATCAGCCAACTGATGCAATTCTGAACGATCAACGCTTTGACCGAACTCGTCCTCAGGAAACAGCACCAGAGCGACATTGGGAAGCTGGCCCTCAATTGACCAAAGGTAAGGATCATTGCCAGCGACACGAACATCTTTACCGTGACCGCGTGCGCCAAGCTTGAGGCCGCGATACAGACCCAAAGCTTCGGTTCCAAATTCACTGGTCAGACAAGGCCCCACCATTTCTTTTTCGCTTGACTCAATTCCATTGAGTCGCAGTAGCGTCGCCGCCGATGCAGGCGCACATGTCGAATCATGGCTCTGCAAAATAACAAAACCATCCAGCTCACCGACATCGTTTACTGAGGGTGGTGCAAATGCGGGTCGAATCAATGGAGCAACGAGACAAATGACTCCAAGGACTGACAACGTTGAAACAAGAAACGGTCTGCTTCGTTTGCTCACAACCATGCCATTGCACGAAAAACCGGCAATGAATGCGACAAGAATTGGCGTCAGATTCGACAACAGAACCGCAGAACTATGCGGCATCAAATTGGCCCAACCAAGATTGCCCTGGAAAAAGTTGCTGAACACGACCGCAATGAAAATCGTGCTGATAAAGAGCCACTTGCGATTTGCATGAACCTGGCGCCCGGCGATGAAGGCCAACCCGGCCAAAGCACCAATAATCGCAGTCGCAATCAATAGGTCATTTGCAAACATACTCAACTCTTTGCTGTGGCAAACTCTGAGCTACTTTAAGAAACATTAACATTAAACAGGGATCCTCGGAAAGATCACATCGGTTACTACGTAATATTCGGCAAACAAAGCGGTCCTAAACTACAAAAATTGCAATTAACGTGACTGCAAACGCCTTTGACAGACCTCCACCCACGAAATCGAAACCGAAAAACCTGCAATGCATCGGTAAAAACCGACAAACACAGCATCTATCAAGAAGAACTTAGGTTACCAACGGTCACGTGTTGGACGTGTGCTCCGATTTATGAAGAAACGATCATTTAAGACCGGCTGCTTTGTTAAGAAGTTGTCACATTTCGCAACGATGAGTCGCGCAAGATCATCACTCGAGTGAATTTCAGCTCCAAAAGAAGACGGCTCCGATGCTGACTCGGATGCCAGATTGCCGCCCATTGAGAATTTTAAATCTTCCCTCAGCGAGCTGCTTTTCCCTGAAACCTCACCCCCCCAACATTCTCGTGGCGTCCTGAAGAAGAATCATTCTCAATGCAGCTCGTCCGAAGCCACTCGCACTTGAGCACAAGGTTGCCTACGCAAACTGGCTGGAAGAGCAGGGCGACTCGCGCGCTACATTCTGGCGCGAAGTTATTGCCCAGGAAAACGAAACGCCGTTTCCGAATTCCGATTCCATTTCCCAGGACTGGTTGCAGCAACTGGCCGATCCATGGCTAATCAGCCCACAGGCCTTTGCAATTTTCGTTCATCGCGCCGACATCAAAGCCTGAAAATTTGACCGCGTCTTCGGATACTGTTGCTGAACCAAGCTGAATTACGCACTGGTTGGCAGTTGCAGAAACTCTTTCGCGTTACCGTAACAGATCCGCTCGACCATTCCGCCGACCAGTGCCATATCATTGGGAAGCAGGCCGGATTCCATTTCCCCGCCCAGCAGGTTGCAAAGGATACGACGAAAGTACTCGTGACGCGTGAACGACATAAAGCTTCTTGAATCGGTCAACATCCCGACAAATCGCGACAGCAATCCAGTGTTGGAAAGCGTATTGAGCTGCCAGAGCATGCCTTCCATCTGGTCGAGATACCACCACCCTGAACCGAATTGCATTTTCCCGGCGGTACGCCCATCCTGAAAGTTTCCGATCATCGTGCTGATCAGATAGTTGTCGCTCGGATTCAGGTTGTAAACGATCGTTTTGGGCAACTTGTCTTTTCGATCAAGAGCATCAAAGAATTTGCCCATCGTTTTACCTTGCGGCTGATCGCCGATCGAATCGCAGCCCAGATCGCGCCCGGCCAACTCAAACAACCTCGTGTTGTTGTTGCGAAAGACACCAACATGAAACTGATTCGTCCAGTCCTTCTCGTGATCCAGTTCGGCCAGATAAAGAAGCATGAAAGTCGAAAACATATCATGCTGAGTTTCATTTGCGGCAGTCCCAGCCATTGCGGCATCGAATATTGATTCCGCTTCCTGCTTGCTGCAAAACGACGCTGGCACGTACTGGCAACCGTGGTCAGAAAGCCGTGAACCCATCGAGTGAAAAAAGTCGTGTCGATTTCGAATCGCATCAAGAAATTCAGCAAACGAAGTTACTGACGTACCGCTGGACGATTCAAGTTTTCGAACCCAGTTCTGAAACTCTTCAGGGAGATGAACAAAAAGACTCCAGTCAGGGCGAAAGGCAGGGAAGACACCTACATTGAAACTGTCATCCTCTGCGACAGCGATATGGTGCTCGAGGGAGTCGGTAGGGTCGTCGGTGGTGCACAGCGCCCGCACATCAAACTTCTCCAGAATGCCGCGCGTTCGCAGATCATCCCGGCTTTCAATCTGCTCATTGCAACGATTCCAGATTGATTCAGCATTTGATTCAGAGAGCAATTCATCTACGTCGAAGAATCTCTTTAGCTCCAAATGCGTCCAGTGATACAGTGGGTTTCGCAGCGTGTTGGGAACAGTCTTCGCAAACGCCAGAAACTTCTCTTTGGGCGACGCATCTCCAGTGCAGTGCGACTCTGGAACACCGTTGGCCCGCATCGCTCGCCATTTGTAGTGATCGTGATCGACCCACATATCGTAGAGATTGTCGAAACGTCGATTTTCAGCAATGTCCTGTGGTGACAGGTGGTTGTGATAGTCGATGATCGGCTGTGCCGCCGCGAAATCGTGGTAAAGGGTCCTGGCTGCAGTAGACTGTAAAAGGAAATCTTCGTTAATGAACATGGCTTCGAGTTCTGAGGTGAGACGAGCGGTGACCCATTTGACAACACGAGTGTATCGCAATCAATTGGTCATGTAATCAATTGGACAATCATGAGCTCCAATGCGATTTTGCATGGAGGTGCGGCATTGGCAGAATTACAGCCATGGAGTCAAATATTGAGTCAACACTATGACCACAGACAAGACCAATGACATGCACAAATTTTCGTTTTTAATTTTTGCAATTTTGACTCTCACCATTGGTTGTGATCAAACAAAAAAAGTGGGCGAACTGCCGTCATCAACAGAACACGGTTCACAGCGTCCCGAAACCGCTCCCGTACCAGTTTCTGATGCCGAAGCCAACGCCAGGAATCCGGCGACTTCTGGATCTGCCGCATCCGATTCAATTATTGGATCCATCCCCGAGTCGACCGGAGACGTTCCCTTCAGCCTGAAATTTCTTTCGTGGAATGTTGAATCGGAAGGGTCGGATCCAGCGACAATTACCAAAGAACTCGCAGCACTGGGCAACTATGACCTGATCGCACTGACAGAAGTCTTGCCCGGAGCCGCCAAAGAATTCTGTACGGCCTGTGGCGACAGCTACAACTACATCCTCACTGATTCCGGCCGCAACGACCGGATGATGTTGATCTACAACAGGAACTCGCTGAATTTTGTGCGCAAGTTCGAACTGGACGACATCAACTACAAGTATCGCTATCGCAGCCCGTTGGTCGGTCAATTCAAGGAACCACTCTCTGGCAAAGAACTGCTTGTGATGGTGAACCATCTTGCTCGCGGCAAAGAAGAGATTCGACAGGTTCAAGCCAAAGATCTCGTCAAATGGGGACGAGAGCAAACGATGCCGGTCATTGCATTGGGTGATTACAACTTCGACTACGTGTTCGATACCCGAAAGGGAAACGAGGCTTTTCGCCTGTTCATGAAAGACAACGTTTGGCAGTGGATCGAACCGATCGAACTGATCGACACCAACTGGTACGACAACCCGGAACAACCTGACGGAAAAGATGACTATCCGGGCAGCATGTTGGACTTTGGATTCGTCGCCGGGCCAGCGAAGAAATGGCGCACCAGTTGCAAAGTCATTGTTCGCGATGGCGATTTCCCCGACGACGAAAAGACCAGTGACCATCGCCCGTTTGAAGTGATTGTTTCGAGCAAGTAACCGGCCGCGCCGAGCGTTGAGCAATGCGAACAAATGATTCAGCTAACACTTTTCAAACCATCCTGCTAATCGCAGCGATGGCCGTGCTGTCTGGATTCGTCGGTTTTCTGCTTGGTGGAAAAATGGGGCTCATTGCCGCCGTGCTGTTATCCCTGTTTGGCCTGGCGGCAGGATCGCGAGCGTCCGCTGCACTTGTGCTGCGAATGTACAAAGCGCAACCAATCCATCCTCAACAGGCACCGCAGCTGTTTGCAATCTATCATGAGCTCTGCCGCCGTGCCGAACTGGATCCCTTCCCGAAGCTCTACTACATTCCGACACGAATGCCTAACGCGTTTGCAGTCGGAAAGGGAGCTTCATCGGCGGTCGCGTTGACCGACGGCATCATCCGCATGATGAACCCGAGAGAGCTCGCCGGAATTCTGGCTCATGAACTCACACACGTCAGGTGTCGGGACACAACCGTCCTGGGAGTTGCCGACATCTTTTCGCGAACGATCTCAGTGCTGTCTCGCGTCGGCCTTTTCATGATGCTTCTCTCCTTCGGCAGTGTGGCGGGAAATTCTGCTATTCCGTTTATGACCACGGGAATCATTCTGTTTTTCTCACCCACCGTCGCTGTGATGCTGCAACTGGCCCTCTCAAGAACACGTGAATTCAACGCCGACAAAGGCGCCGCCGAGTTGACGGGCGATGCTCAAGGTTTGGCTTCGGCACTTGAAAAAGTGGATCGCGTAGCTTCAGGCGGCATGTTGCAAAAACTACTGCGTCCCGGAATGCGACGACAACAACCAGCCATGCTTCGCACTCATCCGCCAACCGAGGATCGAGTTGCAGCACTCATGGAATTTGCTCAGGAGCTGGCAGAGCAACGTTCCTTACCCGAAGACGTGTTCACCGATGAGCGCCGAATCCCACCCATCGGCCAAGCGAGAATCAAAACAAAGCCGCGTTATCATTTTCTTAGCGGACTCTGGAAATAGCAGCACCGAATTGTTGGGCGTATTCGCCTGTTCCCTGTCTTTTCGGTCCGCCAACGGTCCACTGCCTACGAATTGAACACCGGCAAAGGCTCGAAACGATCACCCAACAGATTCCGCATCAACATTTATCCGCACGACGCCTTCCTCCATGAACGTATGCAAATCAGCCACGCGATTCGTTTCGCAGTCGTGAATGGTTCAACAACGTTTCCAGCAGTTGATCTCCATCGAATGCTTTAGTTTATAACCCGAACGCGAAACAGGCTACTTGCCGGTTCCAAGCTTTTCTACAGGAGTCACGGATCCAGCTTGAAGCTTCAAAGGTGCCTTCAATGACGATCCAAAAGTGAATGGCAGCGTGTTGCCGAATCGAATTCGGAACTGGAGCAAGTCAAAAACATCGATCGAGCCTCCCGCGTCGAAATCCATAAAGAACGAATAGTTTGTATCTCCAGAAAACGTCCCGAAGCTTTGACGAAACGAGAGCAAGTCAAAGACGTTGACGGTTCTGTTTCCGTCAGAGTCACCGTAAAAGACAAAGAATCCATCGGACTCCTCGTCACCAAAGACAAAGTCTTCGCTCATCGGAACTCCGCTGCGGGTAACCAGATCAGCCGTCAGCGTAAGCTGATAGTTTCCGTCTACCAGTGCGTTCTCTGAATTGCGGACCAGAGAATCGAATTGAACCGTGGCGATCGTTTGATCGTTGATCAGCTGCTGCGAAACGCTGACCGAGACGGGAGCAAAAGTCGGCTGTGTCGCCGTGCTTCGCTGCACAACAGAAATAGCTCCTTCGGCGAATTCGACATCACCATCAAGAGTAATCGTGATCGATTCAACAGCAGACCGTTGTGCTTCTCCTACATTCAGTTCGACACCCGCCACTGTCGGCGGCGGAGAAACCTGAATACTGTCGATAGATGTGATCCAGCCACCCGCAGAACTGGACGTTACTTCGCCGATTGTCCAGAACGTCGTGTTGTCTGTGGGGTCGAGGGCAATATCAAAGTAATCTCCCCAACGTCCAGTCGTCGCGAAATCCCCCGTCGCAAAAATTATCGGTTCACTCATCATGCCCGGAGGGTCAGTTGCAATTCGACCAGAGATCGCAACACTCGCGGTCTCAGTCGGGCTACTGTGCGCCATGACAACCGCTGTATTTCCGGCAGCGTCTGTGTAGATCGCAGGGAAAAACGTAGAGACCGAATTTCCAGGATCGATTTCGCCACTTTGCTCAAGAGTCGGTACACCCGATTGGGGCCAATCATTCGTCGCGATCTCGTACCACCTTGCAACGGCGGCGCTACCGTCATTTCCACCAACTGTATGTGCGGCCCACAAACTTCCATCTCGCCAATTGATGTTGAAGACGCGCGTGTCAACCGTCTGAATCAAGCTTCCTCCATTTCCGTTTCCGTTGGGAGCGGACCCTGCTGAGCCAAAACTGGGCACCGTCAGCCGAAACGAGTCGAAGGAAGGTGAGTCGAGCGGATCTTGAAGCGCGATAATTTCCAGACTGGAAAAGGTATCACCACCGATAAAGAACGGAGCGGAATTGTTACCGAAGGTTTGAGCACACTGAACCGAAAAGGCACCGGGATTACTGATGTCTGTGAATAGAGCAGGATCTCCGACCAGCAACGGTGTCTTATCAAACGATCGGAACAACGCGCCAACAAAATTGGGCCCTGTGCCTGCGCGCAGAAACAGATTTCCCGTCACATAGATCCCGTCTTCATCATAGCCCCATCCCGGATAGTCAAAGAAGTAAAAACCGTCCCCGATTTGTACCGTAGAACAAGTGCGGTAACGAAACCAAATTCCGTTGGGGTCTTCGTCATCCGAAATCGCAATGTTGATGAAGGAATCCGCGCCAATTAGTTCTAACGCGACAATGAAAAAACGTTCGATGGTTGGGTCATACATAACTTTCGGATCAAATACAAAATCCTCAGCAGCCAGTTCCTGGAAAAAACCAGGCTGACCAGGGCGCGAATTCAAACGCTGCGTGAATGTCGCCGTTCCGTCTTTCGTATAAATTGCAATCGCCGAATTGACCACTTCGACAATATGTTCCGGACCGACAGCCAGTGACGGATCGGGAGGCGAAAACTCGGTTTGTTGAATACCTGGAAAACTGGAGATCGGCCCCACTCGTCGAAACGCCGGATCCATGAGACCTCCAACGGGCATTTTGTTGGGCACCCCTCGAGCAACAGGCACACTGATTTCACCTTCTTCATCATCGCCGGTGACCACAATCTTGCCGCGAAACGCGCCTTTTATTCCGATTGGCTCTTTAAACGAACCGGTGTCAATAATGATGGCTTCGGTTGTGCCTCGAGCAAATCCTTCTGGCACATTCAAATCGATAAAATCACCAATCTCGTCAACACTAAATTTATCTCGCTCCAGCCCCGGCGGCATTAACCGTTGCGGCGATGACGCATGAGTTTCACTACTCAATTCTTCCGCACTGGTTTGCGTATTGGCTTGCGGTTGCGAATTCGTACATCCCACTAACAGGACCAACAAACTCAATCCCAAAAAATAACGAACCATCAGAGCGTCCTCAAAAAATTATAGGCAGGCCTCAGCTGGATAGCGGAGGTGACGTAGAAGCAAGGCGGCGCAAATATGATTTTAACCTCATTTGAGACAGTGAGCAAATTCTTTTCTTACACCGAAATTAAGGCGCAATCGGCCTTCTTTTCAAGTTGGTGAAAGATGTCGAGATCAGTTTCCAGGTCGTTTTGGTGACGATGCACAAGAATCGTCAGTTTGCCTCGTTGCACGTCTCTGTATTCCAACGGGGCGTTGATCACCGCCCAGCCAGTGTGCTCGCGCCGTTTCCTTCACATCGGAATCAGAACGGTTCCCACGACAAGCATAAAGTCCGCATCGAGCCACAGCATCATGGCTGGATGTTTGACAACTACTGCAACCCGGAATGCCACAACAACCGGCCATGCTTCGCACTCATCCGGCAACCAGGAACCGAGTCGCAGCACTCATGGAGTTTTCTCAGAAACTGGCAGAGCAACGTTCCTTACCCTTGCGATGCATCGAAAATCCGAAACTTTTACGCCCCGGCGTACGTCGGAAACAACCCTCCGTGCTGCGAACGCACCCTCCGATCGAAGAACGCGTTGCAGCGTTAATGGAAATTGCTCAAGAACCGGCAAGCAATTCACTGCCGATGAAATCATCCCTTCCCAACGCCACATTCCGCCGACTGATCGATCTAGAGTCAGAAGAAAACTTCGATACCATTTCCTCAGCGGGATTTGGCAATAGCACTCGGATCGAGATCATCAAACAGCTGAACTTGACTGTCGGTTCTGTTAGCGACGAATGCGTTCAGGGCGAGGCAGCCTCGAGGTAATTCCCAAGATTTAACTTTCAGCAAACAATGTGTTAACTGAAATTTCATAAATAGAAGATAGCTTCTTTGAAAAGTTACATCATGATTTTTCAGGAGTTCAAATGAACTATCGTTTCAGAGTTTTGGCGATGCTGGTAGCAGTCGTCGGATTTGGTTTTGTAGCCGCATCTGCATCCGCTCAACTGAGCATCACCGAGGTCTCCAGCAACAATTCACTGGGCGAAGACTGGTTTGAGATCACCAATACCAGTGGCTCAACAGTTGCCTTGGATGGATTCTTCTGGGATGACGATGGTCCTGCTGGAGATGACGGAGCAGTCTTTGGAAATTTCTCAATCGCAGCAGGTGAATCGCTGATCGTTCTTGAAGGCGATGCGACAACAGAAGTTACATTTCGCGATATTTTTAGCCTTAATTCTGCCATTCAGGTGCTGACAGAAGAAGACTTCACCGGAAACGACACCTTCTCTGGTCTATCATCCAATGGCGACGAAATCTCTTTGTTTGACACTGACCCAAATGTTGCCGGAGCCAATTTCAATCTGATTGACTTCGTTGAATTTCCAGGAAACACGGGAGTTAGTTCATTCGACTTCACGCAGCTTAACCCCGATGGAACACCAACGCTCAGCGTCGCTGGTGTTAACGGAGCGATCACTGCGTCCAATGGAGATGTCGGTTCTCCTGGATCTATTTCTGCTGTCCCCGAGCCAGGAGCAATCGCGGTACTAACAATGTTAGGCACGTTACTTTCATTCAAACGACGACGCCAGATCTAACAAAGATCTCAACTTTGTTGTCAAAGTAGCAGACTCGAATCTTGCAAAGCTCGACACGCATCAATGTGTTGAGCTTTTGTTTTGTATTTCTACGAACTTGGCGATTCAGAAAAACACCTCACAAAAGAGCGGATTGCGCATTCAAAATTTCAAATTTTGATATCAGCCTAACAAAATCTTAACAGTCGATCGCTATAAAGCCTGGAAGTTGAGACACAAGTTTGTTCTGTCTCAATATCAATTCAACCGGAGACTGATTATGAAGAGGCGTGGATTTACGCTTGTCGAATTATTGGTGGTAATCGCAATCATCGGCATCCTTATCGGTATGCTTTTGCCCGCAGTTCAACAAGTTCGAGAGGCAGCTCGACGCACCCAATGTGCCAACAATATTCGTCAAGTCTCTTTGGCATTGATGAACTTTGAAAGCTCTCATCAGCATTTTCCTGCCGGTGCACTCACCGACGTCGATGACGATGCTGGTTTTGACGATGACGGCTGGGGTTGGGCTGCTCAAGCGTTGCCGTTTCTCGAACAGGGTAATCTTGCAGATAGCCTGGAGCCACGAATCGGAATCACACCAGGCGTGTTCCAGGAAACTCTAGCCTCGACTGGCGCGATCATTGTCAACGGCGAACAGAACATTCCTGCTTTCCGTTGCCCATCTTCTACGCTTGATGATGTTGCTCCTTCGACTCTCTCAAGTCCTGTATTTGGCACGGTCAATCTCAATGAAGAACACGCCGGGTATGGCACAAGTGACTACAAAGGGAACTCAGGTCCGGATAACGATGGAATTTTGATGAAGCAGCGTGACGGAGTTAATGATCGCGGCGTCGTCGAATGCACTTTTGGCAACATTTCTGACGGTAGCAGCAACACAATCCTCATTTGCGAGTCGTCATATCCCGGTGAAGAAGGCGATGATTGGCCGATTTGGGCGGGAGCTCCCAATCGCGACGAACCAATTTTCTGCAAGCCTGGCGAAGAAGGACGCGGAATCAACTGTTGGATTGGTGGTGGCCCCGATCAATGGTGGACTGCAGTGGATGACGATTGTGCGTGGAGCTTTCACCCCGGTGGAGCCCAGTTCGGTTTCTCAGATGGAAGCGTTCACTTCATCAGCCAGGATGTGGGAGCAACGACCTATTTCAATCTCGGATCCAGGCTCGACGGCGGAACGATAGGAGATTTTTAAATGCAAATTCAGTTGAACCATGCTTCTGTTTGTCGCATCTCTATTTTCCTGTTGTTGGTCTCCATAAGTGTCACTGGCTGTGGTCCTCGCGGAGACTTTTCAGTGGCTCAGGCTCGTGGAACAATCAAGACTGCTGATGGGACTCCGCTGCAGAGTGGGATCATCACTTTCACTCCGATTCCAAAATCGGAAAAGGCAAAAGGTGGCAAGCCTGCCTACGCCAAAATTGTTGACGGAAAATTCGAAATGACGACTTACGGAAACAAGGACGGTGCCGTCGTTGGAAGCCACACGGTTTCTTTGACAGAATCAAAACGTCCCGATGACGAAAGTGTCAACAAACGCGAGATTCCTCCAAAGCACAATTGTGAAATTGCAGATGAATCCAGGACGGTGGAAGTCAAGTCCGAAGGGAGTACTTTCGAACTGGTCGCCGTTCCAAAGAAGCAGAAAAGACGACGTCGTGGTGACGATGAGGATGATGACTGAGATTCACCTCGTTTCGGTTGTCCAAGGTCTGCATTGAAAGTTCCAACATGGCATCGCAAATCGACAAGTTGCTAAAAATCGCGGATGAGCCAGTCGATGGTGCGTCGGTAGCGTTTGTACGAATTTCGTTCGCCGCCGTCATGATCTTCTGGCTTACGATGCATATCGTGCTCGACAAAATCACGACCAATTACTACGAGCCCAGCTTCCTGTTTCCCTACACGGGATTTGACTGGGTGCAGGTTTGGCCGGGGCGAGGATTGCATCTGCATTTTCTGATTGTCCTTGTCGCGGCTTGCGGCATGCTATTTGGAGTTTTTTACCGATTCAGCAGCATCGTTTTTGCGATCGGTTTTTGTTACATTTTTCTGCTCGACAAGGCGACTTACCAGAACCATTACTATTTTGTCTGCCTGTTGAGCATTCTGTTTGTCGTTTGTCCAACCTATCGAGGATTGGGCTTTGATACGCTGCGGCTAAAAACGCGGCAGACGATTCCGCGCTGGTCACTGTGGCTATTCCAGTTCCAGATTGGGCTGGTTTATTTTTTCGGCGGCATCGCAAAAATCAATTGGGACTGGATCTGCGGCTACCCAATGGTGCAGGTTCTGGAAACCAAACAAAATCATCTTTTGATTGGGCCATTTTGCACTCAAGACTGGTTTGTCACAGCGTTTGTCTGGTCCGGCATGTTGTTTGACTTGTTCATTGTGGGACTTCTTCTCTACCGCAGGACTCGGGTTCTTGGCTTCTGCATGTGCCTTGCATTTCACTTGCTTAATGCGTCGCTTTTCAGAATCGGAATATTCCCATGGTTAATGATCTTCCTGACCACGATCTATTTCTCACCTGATTGGCCAAGACGACTACTCGGATTCGTCTTTGTACCATTGAAAGAAAAAGATGTTGACCATGCTCCAAAGCCAAAGTTCAAGCCGTTGCTGCATGGTTTTCTGATCGTCTTTGTGGCCCTTCAGACTCTGCTTCCACTGCGGCATCTGTTGGTAAGAGAGAACACCAACTGGACCGAACGACACCATCATTTTTCCTGGCACATGAAGCTCCGCGGAAAGAACAGCGCGATCCGGTTTTATACGATCGACGAGGACACTCAAAAGTGGGCCAGATTCGACCTGAAGCCGCATTTGAAATTGCACCAGCTTTTTCGAATGTCCCGCGACCCTTTCATGATACGCGATTTTGCGCTTTTCATCGATGAATTCTACCGTGCAAAAGGAATCGAAAATGTTACTGTTCGCGCCTTCGCGCTCAGTTCACTTAACGGGCGAACACCCCAATTGATGATCGACCCACAGGTGGACCTTACCCAGGCGGAACTGCCTGACGGATGGATCATGCCGCTCGAAGCTCCGATCGGAGGCGAGTTCAATGTGCCCATTGGTGAGTGGGAACAGGTAGTCATGAAAGATCCAATCATGGAAGAGTACATCAACAAACACAATCAACTCAACTGACCATCTATTTCGGAACACAAAATGAAACTTGCGTCCAACGTATTGTCAATCGCTATCGTTTCCCTGTGCGCTACTTTGCTTTTGGCTCAAGCAGATAGCCACGACCACGATCATCCCTCAGTTACTGCGGTTGATGCCGCGGCGATTTATGCTCCATCTGCAATGCCAGATCGAATCGTTTTAACACTCAATGAAGATCCAGGAACAACCCAAACCGTGACATGGCGCACGTCGATCGATGTTACCACCGGATTGGCGCAGATTGCAGAAGCTGAAGCGGGCCCCGGGTTTGAGCCCAAAGCCAAACAGTTCGTCGCTACCTCGGAGGCGCTTAAATCCGATCTCAACACGGCGCACTATCACAGCCTGACATTTCGCGACTTGAAACCCGGAATCCCGTACGTCTATCGAGTCGGTGATGGAACGAACTGGAGCGAGTGGTTTCAGTTCCGAACGGCCTCTGCCGAGAATGAGCCATTCTCATTCATCTACTTTGGTGATGCCCAAAACAACATTCGATCGATGTGGTCCCGCGTCATTCGTGAGGCCCATCGGGATGCTCCCAAGGCGGCATTTATTTTACACGCAGGCGACTTGGTAAATCACGCTGAAGCTGATGCCGAATGGGGCGAGTGGTTTGGAGCTGGATCCTGGCTCAACGCGATGACCCCTTCAGTCGCAATCCCAGGCAATCATGAGCACGTCAAGGTTGACGGAGTCCGACGTCACCTGTCGAAACATTGGCAAAAAGTCTTCACTTTTCCAAGCAACGGTCCAGCTGGCCTGGATGAAACTTGCTACACCGTGACGTATCACAATCTGCGAATTATCGGAATGAACTCCCTGTCGATGCACGAAGAACAGGCCAAGTGGCTTGATGGAGTGCTCGCTGCCAACAAATGTCCCTGGGTCGTTTGCACATTCCATCATCCGCTTTATTCGACGGCCAGAAAAAAGAAAGACAACGTGGAACTTCGAAGACTTTGGAAACCGGTAATTGACAAATACAAGGTGGACCTTGTTCTTCAGGGTCATGACCACAGCTACGGTCGCACGGTGCTCGAAGTTCCCAAATCAGATTCAGTGGCCAAAGATTTTCCGCAGCGAAATGAAAAATTGGAAGTTGGGACAGAGAACGAAGCAACTGGCATACAGGTTATCGACAAAGAAGCGGGCACAGTCTATGTCGTGTCAGTTAGCGGACCAAAAATGTATGACAACACAAAGTACGCCTTCATGGAGCGAATCGGCGAAGACACACAACTTTATCAAGTCATCCACATCGACGGCGACAAACTTCGATTTGAAGCTCGAACCGCAATTGGTGATTTGTACGATGCTTTTGAATTGCACAAACAATCAGGCCAGGTTAACAAGTTGGTCGAAATCAAACCCGAAGTAGAAGAGAATCTTCGTCCTTCAACTCCCGCTGCAGAGGTAAAAGCGTCTCGCAAAAACGAAACACAACAGAAATGATGGACGGCTGGCAAGCAGTTCGTTGCCAGATTTTTTCCTGTTGGAACATTTAACCTGATCGAGCTGGTGTCAAAAAACATTGGCACCACCTCCTCAGTGGGCTTTGGCGTTTACAGAAACAAGGATAGTGCTGCATGGTCACTCCCTAACACGGAACCGGGATCGACATCTAGCCACTGATCCAGGATCGTCGCGTAGATGCTGCGAAAATCCTGTTGAACTTTCAGGTCGCCGTCGACCGCGTCAGAGAGATTGGGTGGATCACCCAACAAGCCGCCTTTGACAGGTGTACCTGCGAGAAACACCGGACCGGCAGTGCCGTGGTCCGTGCCCTCAGAGTTGTTTTCGCCAATGCGGCGGCCGAACTCGCTAAACGTCATCACGACAACGCGATCGTCCAACCCCGCTTCTTTCAAATCATCAAGCAGAGCCTTCAACGCGTCAGCGTATTCCCGCAGCAGCCTACTGTGACTAAAAAGTTGCGATGAATGTGTGTCGTATCCACTTTGCGATGTGTAATAAATTCGACTCCGTGAGCCGCTTTTCAATAGTTGTGAAACGAGTTTCAATTGCGATCCCAGTCGCGTAGTCGGATACTTCGAATCATTTGATATTCCCGCGCCCTGCCGTTTGAATTTTTCAGCTGATGCATAAGCGGAAAGCACTTGCCTGGAAACGAATTGTTCCAGGTCCGATTTAGTCTCGGATTTGTTTTCTGGTTTAAACGGATCCAGAGCGAGCTGCAGATCAGAACTTCGTGACAAAGAAATCGCTTCCGACTTTCGTCCCCACAATGCGACTGGCGTTTCCTGTTGTCCAACGAAGATCGCGCTCTTTTTGCCTTCGAAGCTTTTTAAATCGAGCGTTCTACCAAGCCAACCGTTGTCATTGTGTTGATCGACATCAAATCTTGCCGTTTGCCAGATCTTCATGCTGGTAAAGTGCGATCGATTCGGGTTGGGGTAGCCAACATCCTGAACAATCGAAAGTCGCCCGTCGTCGAACAGGGCCTTTGCTGAGCGCATCGACGGATGCAATCCAACGTGATCGTCAATTTTAAGAATATCCTTCGTCGGAATTCGAAGCTTCTTTCGCGCCTTCCCATAACCATCATCAGCAAACGGAATGACCGTGTTGAGCCCATCGTTGCCGCCGTCAAGTTGAATGACAATTAACACCTTTTCGTCAGCTTCTAACTTGGCCGCGTTTGCAGTCCTGCCGAAAACATGGGGCAGGACCGGCGCCAATGATACGATCGAACTTTTCTGCAGGAAGGTTCTTCGTGAGAGCATGATTTCGCCTTTCAAGATTTATCCACAATTTTTTATCGCTAATACAAGCCCGAAGCGCAAGCGAGTGAATATTCGTGATGTTACTGATTCACTCGCTTGCGCTTCGGGCTTGTATTCAGGTTCGCCATCAAATTACGCCAACTGGTGTTGAGCCCCGGACAGCAGCAGTGCTACTGCCGTGGCCATCGAACCATTCTTTACAGCCTTTAACTTTGCCTCTGTTTCTCTAACTGCATCCGTTGAAGCACCGCCCCAAAACAATTCTGCCAACCAACTGATTCGTTTTGGTAACCCTTCGGCAATGCCATTCCGATTGGCAAGCTGATCGAAATCCGGAACACTCGCTGGATGCCAAAGCTCACCTTTGACCAACGCGTTGGCAAAATTTGCTCGTGCAATAACGGAACGCGAACCAAGCCAAGATCGTCCTTCGTTCCAACCGCCAACATTGGGCGGGTAAAACAGGTTTTGTCCTATTCGCTCCGCCCATTGAGTCAGAATCATCGAACTGGGAGGAGATTGGTCGAGTTCCAGACAGCGGATCGCACCCACGATGTATTCGACAGGACCGAGCACTTTCGATCCGATATTTGCATCAATGAAAAACAGCTCCGAACGCAGCACAGTCTCAATCGCCCAACCGATATTCAAATCGTTGTTGACCAACCCATCTGCCAGATCCTTCAGTGCCGTTTCGTCAACGACATCTTCTCCCATGAACGTTTTACAAATCCGCCACGCGATTCGTTTGGCCGTCGCAGGTTTACTGAGCAACATCTCCAGCAACTGATCTCCATCGAACGACTGCGTCTTGCCCAGGATTGTTAAATCACTGTCGTCGTGACGCGTCTTCCTGTATTCGAATTTGTCGTTGATCACCGCCCATCCAGTGAGCGCTCGAGCGGTCTGTTTAACGTCAGATTCAGAGTATTCTCCCACGCCCAGGGTAAACAGCTCCAACAATTCACGAGCCAAATTCTCGTTCGCTTTTCCTTTTCGATTGGAGTCCGCATCGAGCCACAGCATCATGGCTGGATGTTTGACAACATTGGAAAGTAGTTCACTGAATGGCCCACGACCGTACTTGCGAAACAGTTCGTTTTGTTCGCGCATCAACGGCAGATTTTTCACTTTACGATTGCTGGTTGCAAAATGGTTGTGCCACATCAGCGCGAGCCGTTCACCAAGTGGGTCGGACGTGGTCACCATCCGGTACAGCCACCATGCTTTGAGGCGTTGTGAGTTACCCGATGCGATTGCCGCGTCTCCAATCGTTGCGGCCATCGCATCGGAATCGTTTGGCTTGTCGACTGCGTCGCCGTTGAGCAGACGTGCAATCGAATCGTCTGGGCCATCCGCCAAATCACGCTGTATCGCTGACCACGGCGCCGCAAAACCTGCCCGCCGATGCAGATGCACCACTCGCTGCAGGTTCCATGGGATTTCATCAGTCGGTTGATAAGGTGCCCAGGTCATTTGCTTTCCACCGCAATGTTGTCTTGTAGCAGGCCGCGCTCTTTGGCTCCCGGTCTCAACTGCCCCAAGTCTTTAGTTTCACCTGGCTTGACGACGACGCCTGAGAACGCGTCGCCGATGTTCATATTCATCATGCCATTCATGTATTTGCGAGGAGCCGAAACAGAGGCTCCGTAGCTCTTGCCGGGCAC
>CAYUNP010000037.1:32186-34432 GCA_964446085.1 uncultured Pirellulaceae bacterium | reverse complement strand
CCGTATGCATATAGGATTTCGTCTTTACAGGTGCTTTCTCGCGAGCATTTTTCGTAAAAAACAGAGAACGGGTGAAACGAACCACTCACCAACTGGCCGCTTTCACTGGACAAACTGTTGGTTGTCATCGGATGTATGTTAAGATTGGTTCAGATCAGAGTTGACCCGCCGAGTAGCGAAGCCATCTGAACCATGAGCGATCCCAAATCCGACCAATCCGAACCCATCAAGCTCGCCATTCGCGAAGCTGGTTTGCGTGCAACGCCCGCGAGAATCGCGACGCTCAAGCTTTTACACCAGGCAACTTCACCGCTGACTCATGCGGAAGTCGCCGAAGAGCTACAGGATTTGGGAGTCGACAAGGCAACTGTTTTCCGCAACCTCAACGACATGGCGACCGCTGGTCTGCTTCGCCGTACAGAATTGGGAGATCGAGTTTGGCGTTTCGAGCTCATTGCGGACGATGGTCACGCTTCAGCACATCCACATTTCGTTTGCGTCGATTGCGGCACCGTATCCTGCATGGACGAAATCAAGCTAACCGCTGGCAGCCTTCGCCTCAGCCAGGAGTTCGGCGAAGTCACCGAAATTCTGCTCCGCGGCCACTGCAACAATTGCGAGTAGGCTCGCCACGAATTTCAGGCTCGGGCGCTTTTTTACAGCCCAATATTTTTTGCACCGCAATATTTTCTTTGTCGGTTCAAGCCCGATTCTTACGGTAACCCTATAGCGGGAAGATGAATAAGCCTTTGCACGGCTTTTTGAATCTTGGCTCCATACTTCCTCCTCATGTTATGAAGGAGTTTAAGCGACAAAACCAATCGCATTTCTGACTTATATCCTGGCCCTTGCCGTATCTCCATTGCCCAACCAGTGAAGTAGCAGGGCGTCGAGTCTCGACAATTCCAAGTTCTCGAACCACTCCACTTACATCCAGAACACCCGACCATGGAATTCCGATGAAAACCAGACTATTCAACTGTTTGCTACTCACCTTCATCCTCACAAGTAGCTGCTTCGGAGAAGACTTTTTTGCAAGCAACGAAGATCAACTCAGAAACAGTCTTAATTCTGCCTCTCCAGGTGATCGAATCCGATTGGCCAGTGGCGTCTGGTCCCTCAAAGATTCACTAAACGTATTTCGCAGCGGTACTGCGTCTGCCCCAATCACACTGATTTCCAGGGGCAACACGATCTTTGACGGATCGTTGATTTCCGGAGGCAATCCAGCTCCGCTAAAATTCAACGGAGCCGAACATTGGGTTATTGAGAATCTGACGTGTCGAAATTCAAACGGCGCGGGCATTTCGATCAACGACAGTCGTTTCCTTGAATTCGCCAACGTTGAATGCCATACGAACAATGGATCGGGCTTTGACACATACCGCAGCCCCGATCTGACGTTCTTTTTCTGCGTGGCTCACGGCAATTTCGATTTGGCTACCAATGGACAGAATTCGGATGGATTTGCCATCAAAATTGATTCCAATCGATGTCAGTTGTTTGCCTGTGACGCCTACGAAAATTCCGATGACGGGTATGACTTTTGGCGTTCAACGGATTGCCTGATCGACGACTGCTGGGCGTTTCTTAACGGCCTGGGAGATGGCGACGGAAATGGATTCAAGATGGGAAGTCCGATCGGCGAATCCGGCGACCACCAATTTCAGTATTGCATTGCCTGGGACAACCGTGTTGTTGGTTTCGACAACAATGGAGCTTCGCTCCCGAACCGGGTTTTCCATTGTGTTGCCTGTCGAAACGCGTCCGGTTTTGTGGGCTTCACGCAGGACATGCGAATTTCGAATTGCATTGAATTCCAGAACCCGCAAGGGAATTTTTTGGGCAATGGAGTCGATAACTCCTTTAACACCTGGAATCTTGGGATTGATAATCCGCTCTTTTTTCAAACCAGCGATCCTTCAAGTCCCAACTTTTTCAGCTTGCGACCGAGAAGTGCCTGCATTGACGCCGGAATCAACGTCGGTCTTCCATTCAAGGGAAAGTCCCCTGACCTGGGCGTCAGAGAAAGGCGGTAGGTCAGGTTTCGCCGTTCTGATCCTGATCGCGGATCGTCCAAGTCCCGTTCATGATTGCATTTCGAAGCGAAGGAAGAGAATTTTGCGCTCATCGTTACAGGTGAAATGCTGAATGGCCGACGTCTAACTCGCGTCCATGGGCGGTACATTTTTTGGCAACCTTTGTGAAATCGGCCTATTGCCCAGGATCGCAAAACTCGGCCGACT
>CAYUNP010000037.1:29446-32086 GCA_964446085.1 uncultured Pirellulaceae bacterium | reverse complement strand
TCATTTGCGTCGGTTCAGTATTTACCGAACGCTCACTGATTCACCGTTAGATCGGTACGAAAGCGGACTCTGCATCGTTGTAGCCGAATACGCGAGCGGACTCGTCGTCGACAACCCACCCGTGCACCGAGGTCACGCCTTTTTGGACCCGCTGAGCAAAAAAGGTATGCGTTAGGAGATTGTCAATTTGGCAAAGGACGTGCTCGCAAATCATCAACGTTAATCGCTGTTCGAAAGTGGTTACGGCATAACGTTCGTCGACCAGCTCGCGCGTGCCCCGTTCAAATCTTGCCCGAAAACTGCCGATGTCAGAATGCCCAGCAGCAAGAGGACTCAGCCAGTTTCGAATCACCCCGCAATCAAGGTGACCACATACGATGACGTGCCGGAAATCGTACTTGTCAATCAACGATTCCACGTCGTCAAAAGCGAGACCCTTGATGTTCCTTGATTCGTTTCTCGAGGGAATCGAAGCAGCAAGGTGCTGCAGGATCACGCAGCGATTGGGAGTATGAAAAGAAACATCGTCGGGCGCCGACCCAAGCTCTGAACAGGTAAACATCAGCGTGTCGCGCTCTCGAACCTCGACTGGATGCATCAAATCCTTTACGCCACCAAAGGTATTCAGGGGAAACTGATGCAACCCCGGCTGCAGAGATAATTTTCGATCGACAAGACTCACTGCAACAATCCTCAATTGTGGACCAACGCTTCGATGCTGAGACCAAGCCGTTGGTCCTAGATGCGTTTCTAATGCACATGCAATTTTTATGCATTTTGGCCTTAATGGAATTGCAATCCAATTGCAATTACGGCTAAAATCTCTCGAAGTTGCAGATTTTTCAACCACTTAAGGAAACGCGGAGAGCGGCATGATTGCAGACCAGTTGATTTTTGAAGCCCAAAGAGCATGGGGAGAAGGCATCGTCAAAATTGGCAAGGTTTTTTTGGAAAAGGGCGACTACAAAGCCGCTGCGGAAGAACACATCAACGAGTTCTACAATTACCAGGATGGTCAGGTCCTGTTCAAGCCAACGCTGGCAGCGCAAAAACAGTTTCGTCTGGATTTTGACGGAGCGCTGTCTTACTTCGTGGGTGGCAACAGTGACTATCCCGAAGATCATGGCTTTGCGATCAAGCCCTGGTCGGCAGTTCGCTGGGAGAGCATCGGCACCAAAATCACCGGTGACATGGCAGTCGCCATGGGCAACTACTATTTCACGCCGCACGAAGGGGGCGAGGACGTAAAAGTTGAGTACTCCTTCGCCTACACGATCAACGTCGATGGCCAACTGAAGATCGTGCTTCATGGTTCGCACTTGCCGTACACTCCGGCGAGTTAAAAGACTCCGTTGAAGGTGGCATAGGCTTCCAGCGCTTCCAGCCTGTGGCTGCATTTTGATCACAGGCTTGGAAGCCGATGCCACCTCGCAGTCATTCCAGTTGTGCCGCAAGAGCATCATCAATGCTCATATTCCAGGGTGGAAATGGATCTTCAAGCTGTTGCCAGGCTTCGATCCCCCGCGCGAATTCTTCATCGGTCAGCAAACACGCCTCCAATGATTCCGTGATCGACTTCTCATCGAGGCCGATCCCGATAAAGACCAGCTCCTGACGGCAATCACCGACTTCGGGATGCCACTTTTTCTCCAGCTCGGCATCGAACACTTCCGACTCAGGCCAGTGTTCCCGAGGCACCGCTGCCCACCAGAATCCGCCAAAATCCAGACGTGCCACGCGTCCCGCCTGCGACCACACACCGATTTTGTCCAGCTTGCTCGCCAGCCAGAAGAAGCCTTTGCTTCGCAGCACTCCATCCCAGTCCGCGTTGAGACGGTCGAAGAACCTTTGTGGATGAAAAGGACGTCGGGCTCGAAACACAAAACTGCTCACCCCGTACTCTTCGACTTCGCTGGCGCCGTCGTCGCGTAACGTCAGCTGCCAACCCTTGCTCTGCCTGGCGACCTCAAAATCGAATCGCCCGGTTCCCATGATCTTTGACGATTCAATCTGGCCAAAGGAAGATCGCAGCTTCAGAGCGTAGGGGTTCAGCTGTTCAATGAAAGCTTCAATCGTAGCCAATGTCGCTTCGTCAACCAGGTCCGTTTTGTTCAACACGATGACGTTTGCAAATTCAACCTGTTCGGTCAGAAGATCAGCAACCGTTCGAATGTCTTCATCCGTCGCGGCCTGTTCAATGCTCTGCAGATCTTTGCCAAGCCTGAGATCTTCCATAAAGTTGGCGGCGTCCACCATTGTGACCATTGTGTCCAACGTGGCGACTTCGGAAAGCGGCATACCGTCACCGATGGCAAACGTGAAAGTGTCAGCCACAGGAGCCGGTTCGGAAATCCCGGTCGACTCAATCAACAGGTAGTCAAAGCGACCTTCCTTCGACAAAGCGGCGACTTCGGCAAGCAGGTCTTCGCGCAACGTGCAGCAGATGCAACCGTTGGTCATCTCGACCAGTTTTTCTTCTGTTCGACTAAGCGCTGCTTCGCCGCCAGCGACCAACTGCGAGTCAATGTTGACTTCGCTCATGTCGTTGACGATGACCGCAACTCGCAAGCCAGCCCGGTTGGACAAGACGTGATTGAGCAACGTCGTCTTGCCCGACCCCAGAAATCCGGACAACACAGT
>CAYUNP010000037.1:0-29346 GCA_964446085.1 uncultured Pirellulaceae bacterium | reverse complement strand
ATGAAAACCAGTTCCTGCTGGCGATCGCCGTACTGATCATGAACCATCCGCGCCTTGATCTCGGCAATCGTTTCTTCGTCTTCGGGCCAGGAATCTTCCGGAGCAGAAGCCCACCAGAAACCTGCGGGCTCAAGCATCACTGAACATCCGGCTTGCGACCAGTTGTAAGCCCAGTCATTGCGTGAAGCGACCCATGCAATCCCTTTGCTCCGCAACACGTTCTGAAAAAGTCCTGTCTCCATGTCGTCACCAATCGCGTCCCAAAGTCGCTGGGGATGGAACGGGCGATCACTGCGAAACACAAAATTTGAGATACCGTACTCTTCAGTTTCAGTTTCTTCTTCACCGCGTGGAATCGCCAACCACTCAGACGACATCTCCTGGGCTTCATCAAACTTGAAGCGACCCGTGCCAAGGATTTTGTCAAGCGGCACACTGCTCTTGGTGGATTCAAGAACCGTCGCAGTGCTGTTCAACTGGCTAATGATTTTCTTGATCATGCCAATCTGCGCGGGCGATACCAGGTCGGTTTTGTTGACGATGATCACGTTTGCAAACTCAACCTGATCCACCAGCAAATCGACAATGTTGCGATCGTCTTCTTCGCCAAGAGCCATGTTTCGGTCTTTCAGATCATCCCACGATCCAAAGTCCTTCAGGAAGTTCGCTGCATCGACAACGGTGACCATTGTGTCGAGCTCTGAAACGTGAGAGAGGCTCTCTCCTTCCTCATCTTCGAAGGTGAATGTCTCGGCAACGGGCATTGGCTCGCTGATTCCCGTCGACTCGATCAGCAGGTAGTCGAAGCGATTTTCTTCGGCCAGCCGTTTAACTTCGATCAACAGATCTTCGCGAAGCGTGCAGCAGATACATCCGTTGGACATCTCAACGAGCTGCTCTTCGGTTCTCGAAAGTTGGGCGTTGCCATCACGAACCAGTGCAGCGTCAATGTTGACTTCGCTCATGTCGTTGACGATAACCGCAACCTTAAGCCCCTCGCGATTCGACAAAATGTGGTTCAGAAGCGTAGTCTTGCCAGCTCCCAAAAAGCCGCTGAGCACGGTCACAGGGAGTTTCTTTGATTCTGCAATCATCATGGTTCTTTCGTTGTGAATTCCGAAGTCCACGATGTTACGCAAATGCAAACGATTTGCAAGTGGAATTCATTGGTTATCTGGGCCTCCTTTTTGTGGCTGCGGCGTCTCGCCGCAGTATTTGGCAAAAGAACTGCGGCGAGACGCCGCAGCCACGATCCTGTATGGCGCATGGGCGTCATTTTGGCCTAAAAGATATCGGATATACTTGGATATCCTACGTCAAACACTCTCAGGCCCTGCCCATGAAAGCCGCTTCCATAGCCGAACTCAAGAAGGAACTTGTCCGGCTGGAGCACGGAGAGCTTCTCGACGCCTGCCTGCGGTTGGCTCGATTTAAGAAGGACAACAAAGAACTGCTGACTTACCTGCTGTTCTTGCAACAGGACGAAGCAGCGTTTGCCAATTCACTGTGTGCCGAAATCGACGAACAGTTTTCGTTGACTCCAAATGCTCACAAGAAAACTCTGCGAAAACTGATTCGCTGGATCAACAAATGCATGCGATTCACGAAAGTCAAAGACACCGAAATTAAGGTTCGACTTCACTTTTGTCGTCGACTTCGATCGAGCAAGACGCCGATCCGCAAATCCAAAGTCGTCATCAATATGTACAACGGGCAACTAAAGAAAGTTCGCACCGTCATTGAGAAACTTCACAACGACATCAGAAACGAAGTGGAACGCGAGATCCAGGGATTGGAACTGTGAACGTGAAACTTGATGATCGACTGGCTGCGGTTGCCAGGCAGATTCGATCAACAACTCATATCGATATCGGTTCCGATCACGGAGGCTTGCTGGTCACGTTGCTGAATCAGGGTCACATCAAGTACGGCATCGCGGTCGAGGACAAACAGACTCCCTATGACAATTCTGTGCGGGCACTTGCCGGATTGCCCGCAGAGGTTCGATTCGGTGACGGGCTGGAACCGATCGAAGTTGGTGAGGCATGTAGTTTGAGCATCTGTGGCATGGGTGCCGAACACATGCAAGATATTCTGGTGGCTCATCCGGATCGAATTCCGCCGCGCGTGATTTTGCAGGTCTTTCACAAATCGGAAATCCTTCGAAAATGGGCGTTGGAAAACTGCTTTCACCTTGTGGACGACCATCGCACTGCAGGGAAACGCAGCTTTACGATTATGTCATTTGTAAAGTCAAAGGACACGAACGATCCGGCCTATGTGAATTTGAATCGGGAAGCCGCGTTGCTGTTTGGTCCTTTCGCTTTGAATCGACAGGACGAACAATTTGATGATCGACTACGGCGCGAAGAAGCCTGGTGGCGGAGACTCGATCGTCTGACGCCCAGCTCTGCCAAACGCCTGCAACTGATTCGAAGCGTGATGGATGATCGACAACTCAAACCTCTACCACAGTGGAAGCCCTCGTGAACCAACCGGCCAGCAGTCGATTCAAATTCCTGCCGCAACTGAACGACCTTGAGCGAACCGAGTGGCTAAGCTCCCGACAGAAGTTTCATTCGGAGATCGCGACAGAGCATTTTGGTTCTGACAAACTTCAGGACAAATTTCTGCGAGCCATTGCGGCGGCGCGACTGTTGCCGATCAAGGAAGTTTTGGAATCGTTTGAGTTTTTCGCACGGATTCGAAAATCAACGCGAGCAAAAACGGTTGCTGATCTTTGTTGCGGCCATGGTTTGCTTGGAATCCTGTTTGCCATGTTTGAACGGGAAGTGCAGCAAGTGATTCTGATCGATCAAAACGAACCAGAGAGCCGTCAGAAATTGCTTGCCGTTGCCGAGACGGTGGCCCCATGGGTCGCTGACAAGATCGACAATCGTGCTGAGAAGATCAGCGTCGAGGATCCGTGGATTGAGCCGGGCATGGCGATCGTCAGCGCCCACGCTTGCGGAGTGCTCTCGGATTTATGCATCGACGTGGCGATCAAGTCTGGCGGACCGATTGCGATTCTGCCGTGTTGCTATCCGCGGTCGGCATGCGAGGCTCCGTTGTCGATGCAAACTCAATTCGGACTCGAGACCGCATTCGACATCGATCGTACGTATCGTTTGGAGACTGCAGGATATCGGATCCGTTGGGGATCGATTCCAGTCGAGATTACTCCGATGAATCGAATCATCTACGGAACGATCGCATAGCTGTTTTTTTCGGGATCGGTGCCATGGTCCACGCTTGTCATGGACAACCTTGCATTGGTTTTCGATGAGAACAGCTTGCCCGGCCTGCTCACCAACGAAACATGCTCAACGCTGCGCGTGAGCATGGCACCCACACGGAATTATGCAATCTCGATTGCTACGAACACTGACTAATTTTCGCTGTCCCAACTGGCCAGGATACTTGATCCACGGTCATTCCTGTCGGTTCGGAGAACAACAGGAATCGAAACCGTCGAGTTTCGTTCTGACACCTCCAACAGGACACGATAGTGAAAATCAGCTCGATCGAAAAATCCAAGTTGATGAAGCTCATCCGCAAGGTGACGTCGATAGTTCTGATTCGAAGGATGCGATTTGACTATCTGCTCCATCGTTTTCAATGCTCGATCCACGAGCCCGTTGCGAATCATGGCTTTAGCTAACGTAACCGCATCGTCGCCATGCCAACTCGAATCCAATTGGTTATAGGCTTTGAGCAAATAGGCTTTGACAGCAGGATTGTTGCTCCCACTGCCATCGGCCGCAGACTGAACCAGTGAAATCAGAAGCTCCCTGTCATCGGCGTTACTTTCGAGCAACTGCACAAGCAAAGTTATCGCTTCTTCATGTTTGCCGTTCCACGAATGGACGCGTGCCAAACGAGCCTGCACATCGACATTGTTCGGTTCGCGTTGAAGAATCTGCTGATAGGCAAACTCAGCCGACTTGTAGTCTTTGCCCCATGCAGAAACATTACCGAGACCAAGCCACGACTTCCTGTTTGCAGCATCCATGGAAATCAGAATTCGATAGATTTCCGACGCGTCCCGAAACCGCCCTTGCTTTGCAAAGATGTTGGCTTTCAGGTAGTGAGCACTGTGCGGAAGTGATTCCAGCGGAGTCAACATTGACAACGCCCGGTCGTCATATCCGGCTTGAGCCAGAACGCCCGCCAGTTCAGAAACGTGCTCGGATGGATTACGAGTGAACGCATTGGCCTGCTCAAAAAAGCGAATGGCTTCTTCAAGATCTCCAAGCTGAACGTGAACGCGAGCCAGTGATCGCAGGATGGATTCAGATTCACGCTCGGTCAACGATTCAATATTCACATGGATATCGCGATAGGCTTCCAATGCAAGTTCATACTCACCAACGTGGTAAAGAACATCTGCATTGGTAAATCTGGCCCGAGTCAACAAAGGATCATTATTGCCGATTCGTTGCATAACACCTTGCATCACCGAACGAGCGTTCTCCTGTTGGCTGTTCGCCGAAAGGACGGTAGCCCACTGAATCTGAAATTCCAGACTATCCTTGCCACTATCGATCCACGGCTCGAGTTGCCGTGCCGCTTGATCGACTTGTCCCTGTTTCAGATGAATTGAGGACATTTGAATCGCGATTCGGATCGCCTGATCTGGCGAAAGTTGCCGGAACTTCTGTTGAATGTAAACCAGCATCGGATCTTTCATGGACACGAACCGTTCACCAGCAAGTGCCTCAATATACGGCCCCCAAACTTCTGAATTGTTCGGGTCGTGTTCCAGCATGGCCAGGAATATCTTTTTCGCTTCGAGATTGTCTCCACCCCACAGCAAAGCCTGGCCCAGCCGAAACCGGATTTCCCGGTCTTCTGGATGAGCGACATTCAATTTCCCGAGGCGTTGAGCAGCGATTTCGTATTGGCCTTCCCACAGGTAGGTGTTGGCCAGTCGTGTTTGATATCGGATTGACTCAGGATAATCCCGCACAAGTTGTTCACTAATTTTGCGAGCGACATCGAACTCTTTGGAATCAATGTAAATTGAGGACAGCAGTTCCAAACCAACTACGTCTTCAGGATCGCCAGTGCCGATCATTTCGATTGCCTTCGTGAACTCGCCGTTTCTTCGCAATGCATCGGCAAGCCGATAGCGAACTTTTTCTTTGAGTTCATCTGCGTTCCATGCGATCTCGAAATGGTTGATCGCAGCCTGATACCGACGAGCGATAATCTGGACTTCTCCCAGTTCAAAATTGATTTGAGGATCCATTTTGTTCAATTTGAGTGCGGACTCCAGCAACTCAACGGCCTGATCAACTTTGCCACTGCGGGCAAGCGGTTTGGCCAACAGCTTCGCCAGTTGCGTTGGACTCATGGATTGGCCTCTTTGCCGGATCAAACGGTCTGCCAGTGACATCACCATTTGCGCGTCGACGACCCGATTTTCCGGCAGCTGGCCAATGAACTTCAACCATGTAATCCAGTAGTTGTGATTTTCCGGCTCGTTTTTGATTCTTCGTCTCAGTTGAGCCAGGGCGTGATCGTGATTCCCTGAATAGAACATCGCCTGTGCCTGCATCAGGAAGATCGCCGGATCATCCGGACTCTCCTTGCGCAACTCGTTCAGCCGCGGTATCGCCTGATCAAAATTGTGCATCCAGATCAAGCTCTTCACTGCTTCGAGACGGGCAATTTCTTCTCCCGGAAACTCGTCGAGGATACTCTGGTAAACACGATGTGCATTTTCGTGCAGTTTTACACGAGTGTACATCGCTGCAATCCGATGTTTCTGTTCAAGGCTCAACGGTTGGCCATTGAAGATTCGATTCGCCCGGGACTGGAACCCAAGTCGTTCCAGAACGACAGCTTGCTCCACTTCATGATCTCGACTTTTGATACCGAGACTCCACAGCAGTTCATAGATTTCGTTTGATCGTTCAAACCTTCCAAGCAGGACACTGTTTCGAGCCGCCGCGACCATCATCTGGCCACGTGTTTGACTGTCGAGTTCAAATGCATTTTCACGGATCAAAAAATCAAAGTGTGTTTCTGCTTCGGCGAATTGGGAAAGTGCCTGTAGGTTGTTTGCCAGACGAAATCGAGCACCCTCGTCGTTGCCAAACCGTTTGAAGTTTTCTACCGCAATCACAAGTGCATCATCTGACCGCTCAACACGGATCATCACATCGATCAATCGACTGGTAAGCGTGATGTCTTCTGCAAGTTCTGGTTGACTTTGAAACGCCTCAATGATCCTGGCAATGTTCTGTACATCATCGTTGACCAGCGTTGGCGCACTTCCTGTTGCGTCGAGATATCCCTTCCAGTTGCTGACATCGGAAGGAGAGGATTCATGGATTTCTCGCCACAAAAGAAGCGCCTTGCCGTAACGGGATTTCATTTCATCGGAATTGTTGAGCCTGGCACTATTGGAAGCAGCAGCGAGCAACAGTTCTGCCAGAAGAGGTTTGTCGTCATTGAAAGCGTTGTGTTCGAGCAGGCTGTCAAAGAACGTTTGCGCGTCAACATCCAGATTCAACTGACTGAGATTTCTGGCAAATCGAAAATGCAATTCGTGCGTACCTGTTCGTCGATGCATGTAAGCATCCAGTGCACTTCGCATGGTTTCGGTGGCCTTTTCATATTGCTGCAGGGCGATCATGTTTTCGACCGCTCCAAGCAACCAGTCGACTTGTTGATCGTTGACTTCCCTGGGCGTCGCCGTTTTTCCCTGAGACGAAGCAAACGTCATCTGCACCTGGCGACCGAGCACCATTCGCACCAGCTGATCAAATTCTCTTCCAGCGAGTTCGTATTTTTTCAGTCGATACAGATTGGTTGCATAGTGGTAGCGTGCTTCCTGATTTCCCGGTTCCTTCAAGAGCAGATCCTGCTGTAACTGAAGCGCCTCTTCGTAACGCTCCTGTTCGGCCGCCGTACCCATGGCATACAGGACGTTTGTGTACGACCACTGCAAATCGTGCGACTCCGGAAAAAATCCCAACAGTCTTGCCAGACGCTGGGCCGCCAATCCGGGTTCGTCGATACGCTCGATCGCATGCGCAAACCTGACCGCAGAATCATTCCACCGGGGTTCTTCCCATCCGCTGGCTTGATCGACTCGCTCAAAAGTTGCAACCAGCCATTGATGGTCCTGAGTCGTCAAAGCGTCGACTTCAGCAATCGATTCCAACATCGCCAACACGGCATCGGGCATCATTTCTTGTTGCTGGTTTTCGAATTCGTAACCCCGCGTCAGAGCAGCACGATGTCTCTTGCCCCACGAAAGCGACTGAACGAGCAGCACCTGTACTTCAGTCCTGGTTGCATCTTCGAGCAATAGAGCTTCAAAAATCTCTGCCGCCCTGTCGTAGTTCTTCGACCAGAGTTCCAACCGACCTTTTTCCAATTGGACTCTGAACTGGTGCTCCGGTGACGAAATTGAATCCAGTACCTTTCTCGCCAGCTCGGGTTTCTCGAGCTTCCGTTGCAGAGAGGCCATCAGAAAACGGTCGCTGACAGAAAGTGAACCGGATCCCAGGATCTTTGCTGCCAACGCATCTCGCCCTTGCTTTGCGAGCAAGCCGGCGAATTCAGCTCGAATTTCTTTGTTGTGCTTTCCTGTTTCCCAAACAATGGCAAACAGATCCGTCGCACGCTCGTGTATGCCTCGATTCGCCGCGTTGCGGGCACTTGCGATCAGGAGCTGATACTTTGACGCTTCGGTGCTCAGTTCGTCGATCTCTTCGATCAGTTCATCGAACTGCGCGGCTGCTTCGTCAGCTCGGCCAAGCTGTTCCAGCGCGTACCCGCGCTGCAGTTTTGCACTCGTTGTGCCGACTTCGCTGTTGGCCAGCGCTTCGTTGATTCGACTGAGCGACTCGGTGTCGCCTATGTTTTTGAAAGCCCTCCGGAGTCGCAGACACTGTGCTTCGTTAACCATCGGATTGGCTTCGTAGATTTTTGAAAGCTCGCCAAGACGACGCATTCCCTGTTCGTTGACTTCTTCCCGCAAGATCGCTTTTGTAATTAGTGCGTCGTCGGGATACACAAAACAGGCGCCAATGACTGCGACCGATGCCGCCAGCGCGGAAATACCTGCCACGATCGAATTTGGCCACGCGGATGAGGTTCGCGTCCCGGATGGCAAAACCGAAGTCGTCTGAACGACGTGTGGATCATCCGCCTGGTTAAGAAGGTTGGCCAGACAACCGCGACACTCGCCTTCAAACGACTCGAATTGATAGCGGCGTGCAAACAGATCCATTTGCCCAAGGGCCACGGGTGCTTCCTCAGTCAACGTGACCTTACCTTCGATCGGACCGAACATACTCTCAATGCTGGCGAAGCTGTTTGCTTTCATTTCCTCTTCAGTCAATTGTTCGGATGAAAGAACGACAAATCCTTCGTTGTTGACCGTCTCGGTAACGAGCGACTCTGGCGAAACCAGATTGGAATTGGAGTGAGAGTCGGAATTGGAAAGCGTCAACTGAACCGGCAGACATGCTTCGAGATCATTCTCGCGGGTAACTTCTTTAATCAGACTCCCGTCGGTGTTTGGATCGAAGTTATGATAGTGCCGAGCAACAGCGTACTTGGTACAGATATGCCACAAGTTCCGTTTTTGCGCCGAGTTCAGTTCTTCAAACAACAGGCCGTAGCGGTACGCAGTTACTTTCCCACCCCGTTTGAGCGATTGATTTGTGATTTCAGTACGATTGCGAATCTGAGCTGCAATATCGACCTGCTTGTCACCAGCAGTGATCGTGATGTAGACGTCATATCCGTCGATTGGCTGATAACAAACCAGCGAAGCCCCTGCTTCTGACAGGTCTTTGGTAATGCCCTGCCCGTCGACAATTGCTCCATCAGTATTTTCGAACGAGTAGTCAACATGAGCAGCAACAGGATGGCGCCAGTGCATTCGGCGTTGTGCCAGAGCGCGGCGAATCACGACCCATGCGAAGCCACAGTTGACCAAAACCAGACCGCCGCAGATCAGCATTCCGGAAATGTCCTCCGCAGCACCCATGAAGTAGCGTGCTGCTGCCCAACCAATCGCCAAAGCACTGGCCGCAATCAGGGTGTAGTGTGGTCGCAAATAGCGATGCAGGCTATTCGAAACAGAACCACTTTTCCTGGTCACGACAAACTTTGAGTTCCTGCGATTGAAGATTGCACGCCACGTTCCCCGGCACTGAGTCCAGAACGTCGCCATCTGAGTGATCTCGGTATCGATCAGTCGCACATAGCCATTGCCTGTATTTTTGACCGTAAACCAGACACAAAGCAGATAAACGGCCGTGATAGAAACCAGCAGCCACGAAATTTCAGCCACGGGACCGATCCCCGTCAACAGCATCAAGATTGGCGTCACGTACATCAGTAACTTCTGAACACCGGTTGTCCAATTGAGCATCGATGCCAGATAGTTCAATCGTTGCGCGAAATTCAAACCCGGCTTGGTGATCGGGTTGTCGTAGAAGATGGTTCCGAGGTTACCTTCACCCCACCGCAATCGTTGCTTGGTAAACGTTTCGATATCCGGAGCCGCCAGGCCGCTGACGAGTCGTTCATTGACGTAAATGGACTTCCAGCCGTTGGCGTGAATTCGGATTCCGGTTTGGAGATCTTCAGTGATACTTTCAACCGCGATCAAGCCAACGTCTTCGAGCGCTTCACGTCGAAAAATGGCTGCGCTTCCACAGAATGAAACCGCGTTCCAGTTGTTCTTTCCAGGTTGAACCACGTTGTAAAACAGATGGCCTTCTTCCCAGTAAAGTTTCTTTTCGTAGTTCAACGTGCCCTGAAAACTGTCGAAGTTATAGAACGCGTGCGGCGTCTGCACGAATCCAAGCTTGTCATCGCTGAAGTATCCGATCGTCCGCGTAATGAAGTGTCGTTCGGCAATATGGTCCGCATCGAAAATGACAACGAACTCACCCGTCGTCTGCTCGAGCGCGTGGTTCAGGTTGCCAGCTTTGGCATGGATGTTTGAATCACGTTTGAAGTAGTTGGCACCCAGTTCTTCACAAAGTTCGCGCAGTTCAGGACGGTTGCCATCATCGAGCACGTGGACCGTGTGTGCATAATCCATTGCCAGGGCAGCTTCGATCGTTCCCCGTAACAGTTCGAGTTCTTCGTTGTAGGTCGGAATCATCACGTCGACCGTCGCGTTCTTGATCGGAGGAACCGGCTTGGGTGTTTCCAAATCCCAGATCTGGAAAAAATACAGGAACATCAGAATGTTTCCGTACAACTCGGCAACGTACAACATGATCGAAAACGTTGCTGCAGCAGGTGTATCCAGATTCAACGTGAACATCAGGCGATACGCCAGATAGACGACGCAAATTGCGATTGTTCCAACGATACAAAGTTGGCGATGTTTATTCTTCATGGTCACTCAACAGGTTTCTGGGGAGGTGTTCTGGGGATTTTTGTTTTGTCTCAAGAAGCCAACGCCATTGGGCCGCCGGCTGGTTGTCTTTAGGCTGAATTGAAAGCGGGTATTGGTCCCACCACGGCCCGGCTGCCCAGTAGCAAACAGGCACGTCCTGCTTCAGACATCTGGAAGCAGCGGTTTGAAGCAACGGCTTCCAGCGGAGATCTGCAGGGCTACCGACTTCGCCAAGGATCCCTCGCACGGAGTTCTTCTGGCACCACTGAAGAAAAGGGTTGATTCTCAGGTCGGCTCGATTGCCAAGGTTTCGATCCAGCTTCGCTTCGGTAGCGAACGATCGTTGATACTTACCCGCTGCGTCACTGTCGAAGTACAGATGAGCTTCGTAGACAATGGGCCCAATCAAATCGGAGATCCAGGCTCGAGCACCATTGGCTTCGGCAAAGTTGACGGCCGAAGACCACTGATCGCCAGCCACCACGATGGTGGTTCTGCGATCAACCGTGCGAATGGAATCAACTGCCGTCTGCGAAATCGCCTTCCAGTCTGAATCGCCCATATCATGAGGCTCATTCATCAAACCGTAACCAATCACCGCTTGATGCAAAGCAAGTCGCGTTGCCAGTCGGCGCCAAAGATCCGCGAAATGATCCCGTGAGACCGGAATCTGTCCGTCAACTTTTTGATCGATCACGATCGCTTGCACTGCGCCGTTTGACTTCCGTCGATAGCGTCCGTAATTGTGCAAGTCGACAAGAACGCCAATCTTGTGCTTCCGCGCAAAATCGCAGAACACAAGAATGTGCTTCAGGTAGGACTCATCAAGTGATCCGCCGGGTTGACTCTGCAGACGCTCCCAACGAATCGGCAGCCGCAGAAAGTCCGCGCCCTGGCCTGCGAAAAACTGAACCGTTTCCTCTTTGGGAAAAACGTAGTCCACATCGACAACGCCAGGACGGAGGTTACAAAACGTTGTCTTGTCGCCGCCGAACTCCGGACCGGCAAGTGAAACTCCAATGCCCTGGAGCCGATCGGTCTGTGCTGAACCTTTCGAAACCAACCCATGAACGCACAGAACAAGAAACACCACAGTGATTCTGAACATGCATTCGTTGGTAAATTGTGTTGCAGCTTTCACGACATCGCCCCTGGCAAAGTGTCCCGTCACTATCTGTAGGCTTAAAAGGTAGCTCCCGCCAAAGGTCGTGATCTGCTTTTCAACGGGGGTATTCCCTCTGGCCCCGACGGCATGCGTGGCTTTTTAAAACCTCCCCGTCACACTGAGGCCCACATTGATCAAGTCAAACACGGACGAGCCAACTGCCTCGCCGTAGGCGCGGAACGTCAACCAGTTTGCGATGTCGTTGTTGTATTCGCCGCGACCAATCACGTAGCCAACACCTTCGTTGTCGATGCTTCCGCCCACAAACGTCGTAACCGATTTGAGGTTGGCTCCTTTGAAGCTGTTACAGCTGAACGTCTTTTTGCACTCAAAACCTCCGGTGAGAATCCCGAAGCTCCGCGGTGAGAAGTACGGATGAATTGCACCGACAAGCGATGGTGGATTCGGGATAATTGTTTCTTCGTCGAAGAACGTCGTGTACAGATTCGTCAGCCAACTAACCTGTCGCCGGCCCGGCCGCAGCAAGTAGCCCGTATAGATCCCGCCGACATGAGCACTGTTGTCGTCCGAGTAGTCCCAGTAACGATAAAATGTATCGATCGTGAATCGCTGACTCGGTTGCCAGAAGTGTCCCACTTCAATGCCGGTACGAAAGATGTTCTGCGCAATCGATTCCGAGTTTTGAAACACGTTTTCCTGTAAGGCGGTGCCCCGGAACGAAGCGTTCTCAAAGTAGCGATACTTGAAACCGGCATCAAAGTTGATTCGCGAGTCAAGCTGGTTGTTGAAAGAGTTAAACTTCAACTCTGCCCAGGTCAGCAGCGGCCAAATCGGCTTGAACTGGATTCGTGCAAACGGCACGTCCGCCGAAAGGTTCGCTCCATCTCCCGGACGATAGTCAACCTTTTGATAGCCGAGCCGAATCAGTTCGTCCTCATCGCGCAGTGGAAATTCGATGCTCGTTCCGATCGTGTTTCGCTGGATATTCAACACACTGCCACGACCTTGCTCGTAACGAAAGTCTGCGAAAAAATTCAATCGAGGTCGCAGCTCCAACAGGTTTCGTTCCAGAGCGATCCTGGATTCATGACTGCATGGGTTGATGGCCAGGATCTTCTGATAGGTCCCGATCGCACAATTCGTTCGATTGAGGCCACTATGTGCTTGAGCGATCTCGAAAAGTGCATCTGTATTGGTGGGCTCAAGCGCGGCGAGACCTTCAAATTTCTTAATGGCACTTAGCGGTCGCCAGCCGCCAAGCGTTTTGGCTTCCCTTTCGGTCGCGACCAGATTGTTCATTGCATTGAGTGATCGATAATCCTGCTCAAGTTCGACGATCCGTTCTGGTGAGGCCTGGGCGATATCAAAGAGTTCGTCGCCCGTTGAAATGGCGCTCGCACGATTGTAAAGCTGATTTGCGGCGTGCGGCCCCTGCCACTGTTTTACCATTCGGGCAGACTCGCGGAGCAGTTCAATGTTCTCTGGCGTGTGCCGCAGTGCCTGATTGAAATATTTTTCCGCGTACTGATATTCGCCGCGTCGCGAATGAAGCCGCGCCATCCCAAGCATCGCTTGCACGTTCGACGGTGACGACTTCAATACGTCGCAAAAATACTTCGCACACTGCCCGGACCCTTCGCAGGAAGTACATTGTAGGCAGGCTTCCCCAAGACGATTGCCAACCATCACATTCGCTTTGCACAAGCGGTTCAAATGCGACAGTATCTCCAGGGCCAAACAGCAATCGCAATCTTCCATCGCCAGTTCGGAAACGCGAACTCGAAGAAAAGTGTCACTTGAGAGTAACCCAAAATGATCGAACAGAGAATCGTGCGCCTCGCTCGTATTGCCCAGCATTTTGTGAGCCCGATACGTGCCGTAGACTTGCTCCGGCGTAACCTTGCTATTGTGTTGCTTGAGCACTTCGAACTCTTTCAGACCCGCAGCGTACTTTCCGTCGCGAACCATCAACAGTCCCAGCTTTGCCCGCAGCTGAGCTGCTCGCCGATTCCGACCGCTGGCCTGTTGCAAGGCATTGCGGGCCAACTCGATTCCAACGGTGTAGCTTTTCGAAAGCGACAACACATCCAGCGACGCATCGATCACCTGATCCCGGTTGGCCAGTTCGCAGCTTCCGTTGACGGACTGCACCACTTCGACCGCTTCGCAATACAAACCTGATTGAGCCAGCGATCTTGCTCGCGAAAGTTGAGCGGAAAGGAACTCCTGATTGGTGCCGTTGCACGGATCGCATGAACACTGGACTTTGGAGAACTCGGCAGCCGCCCGACGAAACTGGCCGCTTCGCATGTAAGCCGTCCCCAACCCAAAACGCGATTTGTGGTTCGGATCCTGTGCCAACACTCGCTGGTAGCAGGCAAACGCATCAGCGTGTTCACCGAGCATCGAATGGTATTGACCCTGCGCCGCGAGGAAGTCCGGGTCGTCCTGGTGACCCGAATAACTTTTGAGCGTCCCGATCGCGCTGGTCGGATCGTACATCGTCAAGTGAGCATTGGCCGTTCGAATCAGCGAATCCCGATACGATGGGTCGAACGTCAGAATCTGTTGATCGACCATCATCGCTGTCTGGAAGAAACCTTCGTTGTGAAGTTGCCGGGCCAACGAATCCCGAATCGCAATATTTTCGGGTTCAATGGAAGTCAGTTTCTGCACGTAGTCCGCAGTAGCAACCTGGTCTCCGACGCGTACCTTGGCGACCACCAGCTCACGAATGACTATCGCGTTGAGCGGGTTGGCTGATTCAAGCGAAGTCAGAACTTCCAGAGCCTGATCCGACAAATTGATTTCATTGAGCAGTTGCGCGAGCTTCAGTTGATCTTCGCCATTGGCCGGAAACTGATGCTGCAAATACTGCTCGTAAATCTTGATCGCAGCCTGCTTCCGCCGAGTCGAAGAGTAGACTCTGAGAAGTTCGGTCGCCGCACGACTCCGCTGTTCGGGAACTTGAACCAGTTGAAGGAGAATCGATTCAACGCGATCGTTCTGATTCAGCCTCAACAACAAATCGGCATAGCCGCGCAAGTACTTTTTGTTTCCAGGTGATTGGACCCGCAGGTGTTCGAACTGGGCAGCTGCGGCTTCAAGTCGACCAATTTGAGCAAGAACGCCCGCGAACTCAAATCGCACTTCGGCAGAATCGGGTTGCTTTTTCACGTACAACAGGAATCGTTCGACGGCTGCCTTGAAATCCCGAATTCGCACTGCGTTGCGAGCCGCTTGCAGGAGCAGGTCCGGCGACGCATCGGATTCGACCACCATCATCGGAGTCACACTTTTGAGCTGGTCACTGTTTCGCACAGGAAGGTTCGACACACTCGGCGGCGAAGTTATCTCGCCTTCGATGTTCTCGACGTCAATCCAGTTTCTTTCGCGCGATTCCTCCAGCCGCGATGTTGCATCGGAATCCGTTGCAGGCGCCGAGATGACTGGCGTTAAAGGTGGATTGAATTCTGCCCGGGCCGATGCACCCGTATCAACCGCTTTGTTGGGTGGCAGTTTTGGCAACTGAAATCCGTTTAACGTTTCGCCATCAAGGGAACCTGGATCAGCACGAGGCGCGTCGGGAATTCTTCGACTCGATGGCGGAGCTGCCGTGTTGAAGCGAAGCAATTCCTGAAATCGGGCCGGTGCCAAACGCGACTCAATTGGCACGGATCCAATCGCCCTGTTGCCATACTTTTCGTTGTCCGTCGTGGCAATCAGGCGTACTGAATTTCCCGCTGAACTGGCAACCTCTGGCTCACCCTGGATCGGCGACGTGAAGCCTGCCGGTTGAACATCACGATCAACTTCAGTGCGCGGCTTGAATGAACTGTCTTCCGCTGGAGGAGTCAGACGAGTCGCTGAAGTCAAAAAATCAAGATGTTCTTGAGGCGAAATTTTCTTGATCGCTGTGGTTTGACTCTGGACCCACGTAGCCCCAATGAGCGCGCAAATCGCTATCAGGGAGATTCCGAAAATTGAAAATTGAAATCGCATGTAGTTGACCAGAAAGCTCTGCAATGAAATCTTGTATCGGAGCCACCTCTTTTGCGATTGAGCAATTAATACAGTTTGCATTGACCTTGACGACGGCAGCGATCTTGACACTCCGCCAAGTGTCCTGTTTTTGCCGCGTATTATCCGCTCATCACATCACAGCAGGCGAATGGAATCCCGAATTAGGGTTTCACCTCCAGAGGGCAAACCCGTCGCGCCGTTTGACAATCATGCGTAGCGCAAATGAAAGTCGCGCGTCAGGTTCGCGTAATCTTCGCTGTATTGATGCCGAGATGTTTCCACGATCAACTCGCTGTGCACTTGTTTCTCACCTGAGTCGATGGTTCCAAATTCGAGCAAGACTCGCTTTGGTGAAGAATTTGGCGTCGGGCGAACATCGGTTCGATTCCAAATACAGAGCCCAAACGAACCACACAATTCAAGAATCGAATCCAACTGTTGAAAAGGCAAAACCAGACAAAGCCGCCCGTTGACGTCGAGTAGTCGATACATGCTTTCGAATAGTTGTCTGCGCTCATCCCTGGACGCATGCCGAGCCACGTTTCGGGAGAACTCGGACAACGAGCCGGGAAACCTGAAAAACGGTGGATTGCATACGATCAAGTCAAACCGATAGTCGGCCTTTGCAATTGAAAACGGTTGGACCGAACAATGAACTTCTTCGTGCCGACATGGCAGGCGTTCAGACCAGGGAGAAGCCACAAAATTTTCGACAGCTTGTCGTGCTGCATCTTCGTCGATATCGATCGCACCGATCGTGCTGTGGATCTTTGCCGTTCGCTGAGCCAGCATCAACGCGATGATGCCGCAGCCCGTTCCAATATCGAGAATCCGTTTCGCTTCACGCGTCGGCGCCCAGGCACCAAGCAACACGGCGTCGGTTCCGATTTTCATCGCAGCGCGGTCGTCGACGACGGTGAACTGTTGAAATCGAAATGGTGGTTTGGCAGACAGGATTCTGGTCCCGAATCTAGGCTTCCGGCATTTGGTCTGCAAAGTTTGCAGCTTTGCGAACGGCAGTCATCAACGCAACGTAAACGCCACCAAATGTTTCCTCATCGAAAGTTCCATCGCCTTCCGCAAACTCCTTCGCAGACAAAAGTGGCTCAATCTCCAGATCAAACTTTGAGGCGAAAGTTCGCAGCAAACCATCGTCCGACTCGTAGGAAACATTGCCAAGCTCGAATGCGATTTTTAACAGACCGGAAAACGATTCATAGTCTCGAGTCAACGCAGTTCGCAGGCGATGCGGAGAAGCGAAATGCATCAGGCAGATTCCCTGCATCCGTAACTGCAGGCTTCTGAGTTCCTGTTCGCAACGCAAGCGAAGGTGCGAACGTTGTACTTCCAGACCAGCAACAATGTCTTCGCCTTGAACGACCTGATAGCCCTTCTTCATCTCGTGAATCAGAATCGGGAAAATGTCCGTCGATGACTTGAGCGATTGCTCTGTCAGCAACATCGGCTCAACGGAAGCTCGGCCGCGAAGTCGATCAAAAGCGCTCGACATAAGCGTCCAGTCAGCCGCTTCGAGCGTTTTCACAACGATCAACACCTGGATTTTCTCGGATGGCTCCCCATAGCGGACCATCGAAACCAGGTTGTCGGCGAACGCGTCTTGCAGCAACTGTTTTAGTGATTCGAGCGTTTTGTTGTGGGCAGCGTTGTCCGTCATGGATTCATCATACCAACATGGTTCGTGTTTGTGGCTTCCAGTCGTGGCTGCGGCGTCTCGCCGCAGTATTGCGCTAAAGAACTGCGGCGAGACGCCGCAGCCACATTTTTAACTCCCCAACGTTGCCGCTACGACAACGTGGCCAACGCTTCGTTGAACGTTGCACTTGGTCGCATGGCGGCGGCAACTTTTTCTTCGCTTGGGAAGTAGTAGCCATCCAACTCCATCGCCTTACCCTGAGCAGAATTCAATTCCTCGACGATCTGGGATTCTTTCGCAGTCAGTGCTTCGGCCAATGGAGCAAACTTTGCTTTCAAATCCGCGTCGTCATCCTGAGCCGCCAGAGCCTGAGCCCAATACATCGCCAGGTAGAAATGGCTTCCGCGGTTATCGAGCTCGTTGACTTTCCGCGATGGAGATTTTCCATTGTCGAGCAACTGTCCGGTCGCAGCATCGAGCGCCGTCGCAAGAACGGCTGCTTTCGCATTGCCACATGATTCGCTGAGATGTTCCAGCGAAACCGCCAGAGCAAGGAACTCGCCGAGTGAATCCCAACGCAAATGGTTTTCCTGGACGAACTGCTGCACGTGTTTCGGCGCCGAACCACCGGCTCCGGTTTCGAACAGGCCACCACCATTCATCAGCGGAACGATGGAAAGCATCTTGGCACTGGTGCCGAGTTCCAGAATCGGAAACAGGTCGGTCAGGTAATCACGAAGAACGTTGCCCGTAACCGAAAGCGTATCCTGTCCATCTTTAACGCGGGCCAGAGTGAACTTGGTGGCTTCCTGTGGCGAGAGGATTTCGATCTGCAGTCCGTCGGTATCGTGATCGGCGAGGTAGGCCTTCACTTTTGTGATCAGTTGAGCATCGTGTGCACGATCGGCATCAAGCCAGAACACCGCTGGAGCACCCATCGCCCGAGCCCGCGTTACGGCCAGCTTCACCCAGTCGCGAATCGGAGCATCCTTCACCATGCACATCCGCCAGATATCGCCTGTCGCAACATCGTGAGTAAACACAGCATCACCCGCTTTGTTGACAACGCGAACCGTTGAGCCATCGGCAACTTCCGGAATCTCAAACGTCTTGTCGTGCGAACCGTACTCTTCGGCTTTCTTGGCCATCAAGCCCACGTTGGGAACGGTGCCCATCTTCGTCGGATCGAAAGCGCCGTGCTTCTTGCAGAACTGAACGGTTTCTTCGTACAGCGCCGCGTAGCTGCTGTCAGGAATGACGGCTTTTGTATCCTGCTGTTTTCCGTCAGCATTCCACATCTGCCCGGAAGTTCGAATCATCGCTGGCATCGAAGCGTCAATGATCACGTCGCTTGGCACGTGAAGGTTGGTGATGCCTTTATCCGAATTCACCATCGCGATATCGGGACCGTTATCAAGTGCGGCCCGAACGTCAGCCATGATGATTTGCTTTTTGGCTTCCGGCAACGTTTCAATCGCATCGAGAACATTGCCGAGTCCGTTGTTTGGATTTGCACCGGCTTCTTCAAGTAGTTCACCGTGCTGGGCGAACACATCTTTAAAGTAAACCTTGACCGCGTGGCCGAAGATGATCGGATCAGAGACCTTCATCATCGTGGCCTTCATGTGCAAGGAGAACAGAACGCCCTGCTCTTTTGCCTGGGCAATCTGAGCCGCGAGGAAGGCTTGGAGTTTCTGGCAATTCAAAGCCGTTGCATCGACAACTTCTCCAGCCAGGACATCGATGCCTTCCTTGAGAACCGTCGCCTTGCCGTCCGGCGTGACGAGTTCCACCTTCAATGTGTCGGCCGCGTCGAAGGTGTGAGATTTTTCGCTACTGCGAAAGTCATCCTGTCCCATTGTGGCAACGTGCGATTTCGAATCGCCAGACCAGGCACCCATCGAGTGCGGATTCTTCTTGGCATAATTCTTGACCGCGTTGGGAGCTCGACGATCCGAGTTACCTTCTCGCAGGACCGGATTGACCGCGCTTCCCATCACTTTGGCGTAGCGCTTTTTGATTTCCTTTTCAGCGTCGGTTTGCGGATCGTCCGGGAAGTCAGGAACGGCATAGCCTTTGGCTTGCAGTTCTTCGATCGCAGCTTTGGCTTGCGGAACCGAAGCACTGATGTTGGGCAGCTTGATAATGTTGGCTTCTGGCGTGGTTGCCATCTTGCCAAGTTCTGCCAGGGCATCATGTGTCTTTTGCGCGTCGGTCAGCGAATCCGAAAACGCGGCAAGGATCCGCCCGGCCAGCGAGATGTCGCGGGTTTCGACTTCGATTCCACAGGTACCCGTGAACGCTTCGACAATCGGCAGCAGCGATCGAGTCGCCAGAGCAGGTGCTTCGTCAGTGAGTGTGTAAATGATCTTGGGTTGGCTTGCCATGAGTATCGTTGGTTCAAACAAAAAGGGGCTGCATTAAGGCGCATATTGTTGCCCAAGCCGCTTGTCTTGTCAGCCCTAAACCACTGCTTCTATTTCCCAAGCTGATTTTTGAATGGCAAACGCAACCATGCTATGCTGGTAGTTGAGCAGACTCGAAATGTCCCTGGCCGTTGTGGAGAAAAGATGATGCTGAAACAGAAATTGTGCCTCCTTTGCTTTTCCGTGGCATTGACCAGCTTTGCGGGCTCTTCCCAGCCACTGATCGCCGAAGACAAAGGCAATCAACCGGAAGTAAATTCGAAACTGGAATTCGTTGCCACAGAGCTTCGGTATTCTGAAACCGGGATTCAACAGGGCCTACCAGAGAAAGTCGATCGTTCGACACTGGAAAAAGAACAGGACGACGCGTCCCAGTTTTTCTCGTTTCAGTATGGAGACGGTTCATCGCGCGCGATCTGCCTCAAATTTCATCCTGACAATGCGTCTCGCATCTACGTCGATGTGAATCGAAACCAGAAGTTTTCCGACACTGAGGCTTTTAAAAGTAGCGAACCGGGAATCTGGTTTGTCGAGTTGTCCGCCGAGTATGGCCCGCAATGGGATCGAACGGCAAAACAGCGCGTTCGTATTCGTCACGACAAGTCATCTTCGAAATGGTATCTGTCGACGGCCGGGATTCGCCAGGGCAAAGCAAACTTCGACGGCGAACTTCGTGATGCCAAACTGGAAGACAAAAACGCCAACGGGCTTTGGTTCGATCCGGAAGACCGTTTGTTCGTTGACTTTGATGGTAACGGAAAAATCAGTCGGCTGACCGAGCGAATTCCGGCTCAGGGAATGCGCAAGATCCGCGGGAAGGTTTACGGGATTGCTGGTAGCGTTTCTGGCGAATCCGTCAGGCTCGCGGAAGTGACGGGATCCGGTTTCCTGGTTCCATCGATTCAACTGCTCGACGAGAACGCGAAAGTCACTTCGATTTCAGGACAGCTTGGTTCCAGCTCGGGAATCGGCATTCCGATCAAATCGATCGACGCGCCGGTGGAAGTTCCCGTTGGCGATTGGCGTATCGACAGCCTGCAATTTGAAGTCACTTCTGAAGAGGGCGTTTTCAAATTTGCGTTTTCGAGTCACCAAACGGACAAGACGGTTTCGATTGCGGACGAAGACAAAAAAGAAATTGAACTTTTGGGTGAGTTGAAATTATCATCAGGTGTTGCCTTGCAAAAGAAAAGCGCGAACTCCATGTTGACTCTGACACCAACCTTGACGTCGGCTTCCGGTTGTTACCTGATCGGTTCGAGGAAAGGTAAGCAATCGGCCAATAGCGAGAATCGACTCTTTGCGTATAGCAACTCGCCACAGCGCGAACTGGAAACGGGATCGTCGGGATTCTCCTGAGGCGCGTTCTGTCCGATCCGGGTCCGGATCCCAGAGAGTGTTGCTGCCTCACAAGTCACTTCGACGCTTGAGTTTAACACGGGTCCCCTGGCGGGACTGATTTCGTCGACCGTTTCGGTGGCGGATAAAGAATGAGAAGGGCAACAAATACAAGCCCGAAGCGCAAGCGAGTGAATAGCCGTACTGATTCACTCGCTTGCGCTTCGGGCTTGTATTTGTAAAAAGCAGAAAACTATCCACAGGAACAGCCATGCGACTTTTGACTCTTTGCCTGACACTGATCGTTCTCGTTCTGCAAACACATTCTTTGTCGGAAACATCCGCCCAGGAAGAACTACTCACGCAGGCTCCGACTGAATACCGCATGTTCGGCGTGGTCAAAGACGAACAGGGCGAGCCACTCTCCAATGCAACGGCGTTCCTGGTCACACTGCCCACCGAACCTTTCGGGATTTTGCAATATTTGCTGCAGGAGCCTCCAACTTCATCCGCCAAGTGTGACCAGGGCGGCGCTTTCGATATTCGCATCCCCGGTTCGGATGCGCGATGGAATGCCGTCAACGAAAGAACGGAACACTTGCTGATCATTCAGGCACCGGACTTCGAAACTTCCATCACAAAGTTCCAACGTGAGCGGATGTTGGTTGACTTTCCAATGGATGTCTCGGTCAAGCCGTGCCCTGCCTGGAAACTGAAAGCCATCAATCAGGACGGGTCTGCAGTCTCCGATGTGCAAATCAAGTTGGCTCAAGTTTCTGGAAACAAACTGCCGCTGAAGCTCGACGTGCTCAAAGCCGCGCGACATCTCGGCGATGGGGTTTTCCAAATGGAAGGCGTCTCCAGAGAAAATCTGGAAGGCGTATATCTCAGCAGCGATTCCAATTGGAACTTTCGGCTACCGCTTACTACGCTGGATGGAATGCACGTCGTTCAGCTTCCAAAAACCGGAAGCGTGGAAGGCAAATTTGAACTCCCGGAAAATGTGAAGCCCTCTGAGTTGGCCGGCAAAAAAGTCATCATCACCGGAGGAGGACTGTTTCAACGAAATGAAACAGTCCTGACGCCCCTTTCATGGTCCATGCATTCGCTTGACGATAGCGCAAAAGCATCTTCTGACAATGTCGTTTTTGGTGCCGTATCGTTTGGTCTGGCCGACCGTTCTTCAGTCACGTATTGCGGCAGCATCAAGGATCTTGCGGAAGCAGCTTCGCTCACGCCAGAAAATTCTCCGCTTGAAATCATTTCGAAACTCTATGAATCAAAGGAAATCAAAATTCGATTTGTAGACGGGGATGGCAATGCAATCACAAGCATTCATACCAGCCCCTTTGGCGCAAGCGGAAAAACGGCTCCCGATGGAAGTGTGGCCATTCGAGTTCCCGTTGACGAAAAACCATCAGGCCAACTGTTTCCCTTTGACGCAACCGGGCAGTATCAGGTGAGCGATCCGTTCGGCGTCATGTTGGATCGCATCAAAATGGTTAACGGCGAACCCAAGCCTATCGAGATGACACGGTCGCGAACGGTTCGCGGGCGAGTTACTGACGAGCAAGGCCAAATCGTGGCCGGTGCAAAAGTCGACTACACGATTCAAAGCGAACGATTCACGATCACCAAATCAGTGCTCTCAAATCAGTCCGGAGACTTCGAAGTCAACGGACTTCCTGCGGATACAACCGTTGCTCTCAAAGCCAGTTTTGGCAATCAGTCCACACCCTCAGATGCCAACATCTCAGTGACGTCAGGACATTCGGAAGAAGTTTCGATCCCGGTCGTGACACAACCCGTCGCTTCAATTGCCGGAACAGTTATCGACCAAAGCGGGATACCTGTTCCCGGCGCCAACATTAAACTCTCGGTCGCCAATGCCTCGCAGGCTGAAGGCTACCGTGGCGAACAACTCCAGGCTGTCTTGATGATTCCTGATTTCCCAGGCGTGAGCAGCGACGAAAACGGGCGTTTTGAGTACTCGCCAACCACACAGTTCAAAGAGCGCATTCAAGTCCTGGTCACCGCTGACGGCTATCGCGATTTGCGGTTTCCGTTCATCGCCGGGGCGTTAAAGGTCGGTAAGGAGTCCATCGATTTGGGCAAGTTTTCGCTTTTCAAGCTTCCCGCGCTGACCAACACAACCGTGTCGATCAAAGATGTATCTTCGAAGCAGCCAGTCAAAGATGCCAGGATTGTTTTTCTTGGCATCGACAGTGAGAAACAAATCGCGACTTCAGACGAAAATGGAATCGCGAAGTTGCAGTTATTGGATACCCGGCAGTTGGTTGCCGTGAAAGCCAAAGGCTACGGGCTCAAGCTTGCTGTCCTGGAGAACATCGAATCCAAAATCGAACTTTCACTCGAACTGCAAAGCGACAAACCAAAAAACATTGCGTGGCTGGAGAAAGACTGGAAGCCCTTTCACGAACAGGCAAAGAACTTGCTGGCGAAGCTGGAGGTTCCCAAGCCGAAGGAGTCAACGTACTACCGCCAGAGCATGTATTTCAAATCGCAGTTGCACGCAGACTTCGATGCTTTCCGAAGTACCATTGCTGTGCCACTTGCCTATCAACATCAATCAACGATTTTGCTGATGAATGCGCCTGATATTTTCCTGAACGCTCCTGAGGAGTCCGTCAAAATACTGATGGCTTCGCCGCTGCCGCCACAACAGAAAGCAGCACTTCTTTCGCAGTGCGCGTTGCTCTCTGAAGACGAAGATTCCAAAGAAGAACTCTACGGAGAAGCGATCGTCAAAGTCGGCGAGTGTTCCGGGACCAATGCGATGATCGCTGTCGGGCAACTGGCTGGCATGCTGGTGATTGACGGAAAAATTGACGTTGCCAAAGAACTTGTTGGCGACGCGTGGGAATCAGCAGATGAACTTCAGGCACAACTCAAATCGAAGGAAGCAAAAGTTCTCATGGCGGAATCGAGAATATTCGCTCCGGTGCTGGGCCTGGTTGATGCCAGCGCCGCCATCGAATTGACTCGGCTCACCGCCCGGGAAGTTGAAATACCTGGCATCATTGCACAGTGTCTGACTTATGCATCGCTCGCTGGTGATCAGGATCTGGATGCTGTTTGCAAAGAAAGCAATGTCAAGTTTGAGGCAACGGGGCTGTCACAAACCCTGACGTCGATCGACCTTTCACATGCAAAGTACGAACCTCTCGCCGAGTGGATTCAAACGCATGCCGAAACGATGCCAGATTCCGCCGCCAAAGTGGAAGCGATCATGCTGGCAGCTCGCCACATGCCTGCGGGCTCAGAGCGTGCCAAACTTTTGCAGTTGGCAACCTCAGCAAGAGAGGCTTGTCGCGTTTCGTATTTTGGGCACGACCCGGCGAAAGAGATTCTTGAAGAGCTTCCAAAGTTTGAATCACTCACCACAGCCGAGTTCGACGAATTGCTGTTCGCAACCCTGGAACACGCTCCGCCGAAAATTGACAGCTATCAACTCAATATGGTTTTTGCGAACCTGGTCAGAATGGTTGCCGTTCACGATCCGCAGATTGCAAAACAGATTCTGGACCCTGCCTTTGAAAATGGAGCCTGGCTTTATGGCGATCCGACCTGGTCAGCTTTTGACAACAACATGTTGCTCAAATCATACGCTTGGATCGATCCGGAACTGGCAGCTAAAAAAGCTGTCGAACTATCGGACAAGTATTCTGAAGATGACAAGGTGCGAAAACTTCAGCTTCTGACTTCGGTCATCGACGAATTGAACAATATCGCTGTTCGCAAAGGCATGCTGAGTCGACCGAATAGGTGAACTGCCTCTTTTTACTTCCTGGAGACAGAAAATTAAGTTCAGTTTTTCTCGACCAGAAAATCTCTCAGCTGCAGCAAACCCGGACTTCACACATTGAAAGTCGAGCATAAATTTTGACAGCACTCCATTCTGCAGTGGAAAATCAGGTTTTCGTCTGATGGCTCGGTCCATTCGAACGTTTCGCGGGTTCTATCTATTGAGTGTCACGTTTGAATAGACGCTATGGGAGCATTTATCGTAACTCGGCAAAAATTATGGTTTCAACCGGGTCACCCTTCCCTGGTTGTTCGGGCAGATTTTTGACGGCGCTGTAACGCGTATATCGGTTCAATTTCGTGACTGTTTTTAACACGGCGTTTTGCTACTTGAGTTCATTTCTTAATCCATTTTCGATCGGAATCACATGCGAATTTCCAATAGCGACCAGGACCTGTATCTACCACGTCGAAAATTCCTGACTCTCGCGGCTCTCGGCGCTGGCATTGGAGGCAGTGCCTGGGCAGTGAAGTTCGCCAACGCAATGAACACTCCGGGCCGATTTGCGGAAGAACTGATGAAGACTCCGCAGATGGCGGAAGGCCCGTTCTATCCGGACAAACTTCCGTTGGATACTGACAACGATCTACTGGTGATCAACGACGCGATCACTCCCGCCGTTGGAGACATCACTCACTTGAGCGGCCGGGTTCTGAACGCGGCTGGAAAACCGATCAACAATGCGTTCGTTGAAATCTGGCAAGTCGATAACACGGGCGCCTACATTCATTCGGGCTCCAATGGCGCCAAGGATCGAGACACGAACTTCCAGGGCTATGGCAGGTTCCTGACCAACCTCAAAGGCGAATACTATTTCCGCACGATCAAACCTGTCGCCTATCCGGGACGCGTGCCACATATTCACTTTGCGGTTTCGATCAACGGACAACGTGTGTTGACGACCCAGATGCTAACCCGTGGTCTTGCGAGCAACGAAAAGGACGGACTGTTCCGTCGAATTCGTGACGAAGAAAGCCGGCTGGCAATCACCGCCGAATACAAGCCGGTTGTCGATTCGAAGTTTGGTGAACTGAAAGCCGAGTTTGATTTGGTGCTCGGCGTTACGCCTGACGAGAATGCGCAGTTGCCGATCAAAGGCGGCGTTTCAAAACGTCAGCAGCAACAGAGGAGAAGAAGAAGACGTTGAGACCGAGTTAGCCAATCGACGCAAATCATAACCCGACGCGTAAGCGAGGGATCGATCCCTTGTTAACGATAGAATTGCATCGAAGTCGCAACGAGGTTCGTAGTACCGGCCTTATACTACAAACGACATGCAGCGGTTCATGTAATTTCCTGTATAGGCCGACGCGTAAGCGAGGGATCGATCCCTTGCTCACGCGGCGGGTTATGAACAGAGCCTCATACGACTGGACTCCGTTTCCTTCGTTTGCTCCTGTTCAAACAACACCCAGCCTTAATTACGAAACTCGCCACCAACGTCTCGTATTGGCCTCAAGTTCTTCAGCCGTCACTCCCGTTAGTTCCATCAGTCGCTTCTGAATCCTTGCGAGATTGGCGGGATGATTAATCACGTCATTGCCATAGGGCCGATCCGATTCCGGCGGAATCATATCGGGCGCATCGGTCTCTACCAGAATCCGATCCTTCGGAAGCTGACGAAAGACTTCGACGACTTTCTCTTTTCGCGAATGTAGAAAATGGCCCGAGAATGAAAAATACGCGCCAAGGTCAGCAAGCTTCCTACCCGTTTCAATCGAACCTCCGAACGAGTGCACCAGAAATCGCGGCAACGATTCACGTGATGCAAGTTCTTTCAAGAGCTGTCCCCACGCTCGCAGACAATGAATCGTACACGGCCGACTCAGTTCAAGTGCGAGATCCAGTTGTTTCCGAAACACGACCAGTTGGTCATCGATATCGTGATCTTCGATCCAGCGGTCGAGCCCAATTTCTCCGACGCCGGCGCTGGGAAAACGAGTCAGAAAATCGCGAAGCGTCTCAAGCCAGCCTTCCGCCCTGCCCTTCACTTTCCACGGATGCAAACCGAAAGCAGGAAGCACCAACGTCGGATAGCTCTCAGCCAACTTTGCAACCGCCGACCAGTCTGCGGACTCGGTTCCGTTTACGACGCATGAGCTAACGCCGACATCCTGCATGGTTGTAATGATCGCAGCCTGATCGCCATCAAAACGCGGGTCCTGCAAATGATTGTGAGCATCAATCAATTTACTTGCCGCTCATTCACTACCGGGAAACTGCAAATCCGAAAGCGACACACTGTGCGTGTTTTGCACCGCACCGTCAACGTCGATGATCTGCATCGTGACCTTCGGATCGTCCGCCGACCAATCGACTTCGATCATGCCAAAATGATTCTTGCGCCAAACTTCACCGACGCGAAACTTGTTGGGCTCGGTGTTGTGCCAATCCATCGTCAGCCCGCTCGCAGTGACATCGTAGAGCGGATATACATCATCAAAGTCACGCTTTGAAATTTCGCCCCAGTGCACATCGCCGGAGATAAACACGACTCCGTTTGCTTTGGCATCGCGAATCGTTTGAACCATCTTCTGTTGCTGAAGCGGCAGATTCGTCCAGGACTCCCAACCGTTGTACTGGTGACCAAACTGAATCGACGAACAGACAATGCGCAAGTCAGCAGGTTTTTTCAGTTCCTCCGCAAGCCATTTCCACTGTTGGTCACCGAGGAGCGTTTTCTCCGGCGCGGGATCTGGCTGATAGTCGTTTTTGAACTTTGTATCTTTGGGCAAGTCGCGGCCATTGCGTTTGAGTGGATCGCGAAACGTGCGCGTGTCGAGCAAAATAATTTGCGCCGTGCGTTTCTTGTCGGTGAAAAAGTGGGAACCATAAATCCCCGGATGTTCCCGTCGCAGGCTGTCTGAGGGAACGTTCCAGAATTCGAGAAAGATATCTTTGGATCGCCCTTTGAACGCGTACTCTTTCCCGGCATCATTCCAGCCATAGTCGTGATCGTCCCAAACGGAAAGCGTTGGAATGTTGGCTCGCAGGTTTTGGAATTCTTTTTTGGATCCAAGTTTGTTGTACTTGGCTTTGAGGACTTCCATGTCTTTGGTGTCGCCATAGATGTTGTCACCGAGATAGATGAACAGTTCGGGTTTTTTGGCAACAACCGTGTTGAGAATCGGTTGATCGTGGTCCTGATGGCCACATGAACCAAACGCGATCCTTGAAACAACAGTTTCGATTTCGGAAACGGTTCGGATCTTTGACGTTTTGTCCTGAGCGAATACAGGCGATACCGAAAACATAAATATCAGGAGAGCTGCGGCGTGCAGCAAATACAAGCCCGAAGCGCGAGCGAGTGAATAATGCGGTCGATTCACTCGCTTGCGCTTCGGGCTTGTAATGTCCATGTTCACTCCAGTTATGATTTGAGAATTTTCTTTAAGTGTGGTTGCACCAGTTTCGCGACGGCCTTCACGACCGGCACGGCAACGCTGTTGCCAAACTGGCGATATGCCTGAGTATCAGAAACTGGAATCTGCCAGTCGTCTGGAAAGCCCATCAGCCGAGCACACTCGCGCGGCGTAAGTCGTCTCGGATTGCTGCGTGGTCCGCGCTTGATCAAAATTTCGCTGCCGTCTTTGTAGTAGCGGGCTGACAAGGTTCGCGCGATGTCGTCTGGTGTGACCAGGCCAAATCCAAAACCGTTGCCTTTTGCTTTATGCTTCGCGGCATAGCGCTGCAAATAATCCCAGAGCTTGTCCGAGAGGACATACTTTGGGTTGACCTTTGCTTTGGCGCCGACGGTGAATGGCTCTTCCGCGATTTCCGTTCCGTCTTGCGGGTGAAGGATCGAGCGCAGCTTGTGATTCGGTTCAGGAAGTTTCAACTTGCTCCAGCTAAAACTGGTTGGCTCGCGAAAGCCGACGATGAAAATCCGCTCGCGATGCTGCGGCAGGAAATGTTTGGCGTCGATGACTTTATAGTGAACTTCATATCCAAGTTCGTCCTGCAGAGTCTCGCGGATGACTTTGAAGGTTTCGCCTTTGCGATGGCTCAGAAGGTTCTTCACATTTTCGAGCACAAACGCTGCGGGGCGATGATGGTCAATAATGCGGGCGACGTCAAAAAATAGTGTGCCCTGCGTCTTGCATTCAAAACCGTGAGGCTTGCCGAGTGAATTCTTTTTTGAAACGCCAGCGATCGAAAAAGGTTGGCAGGGAAAACCACCTACCAGAAAATCGAAATCCGGAATCTCTTTCTCATGAGCTTCACGGATGTCGCCGTGGATTGAATGTTCGTCCGGGAAGTTCGTCGCGTAGGTCTTCTGGCTGTACTTATCCCATTCGCTGGTCCAAACGCACTGGCCGCCGATCGACTCCATCCCCAGCCGCGTTCCGCCAACGCCGGCAAACAGGTCGATCATGCGAAACGCCGATTTGGGAGAACGCCTTGAACGCTTAAGGCGCGGAGTTTGTGTTTTACGTTTGAGTGTTTCGCTGGGCATATTCCCGTCCATGTTTCGTTACGGGAATGTTACCAAAGATCAACGACGCTGCCAGGGTTTTGAACTAGAGACCGCTTAAACATCAACCTTCCACTGAGATTCAAGGCAATCGTTTA
>CAYUNP010000036.1:0-34628 GCA_964446085.1 uncultured Pirellulaceae bacterium | reverse complement strand
CCGTTGGAATCGAGTAGTCATACGGCCCAAACGGTGGGGCAGCAAACACAATCCGAGCCGCCAACCAATCGTCCTGATCATCCAGCTGCCAGGGATCTGGCTGGGTGTCAAAGAGTGAGGATTGCTGGGGGTCGGGCATTGGAGAGAACGCAGTGTTCAGAAAGCAGTGTTCAGAAGAAACCTATCATAACGGCTGGACACATTTGGTCATCCGCCTCGATTCGCGGTTGTGGCTTCCAATGCTTCCAGCCGCAATCGTTTGTTGCAGGAAATTTCCCGGAACTTTGAATCGGAAAAAGGATTACAATAGACGCAGCCAAAAATACAAGCCCGAAGCGCAAGCGAGTGAATCGGACGCCGCCAGGATATTCACTCGCTTGCGCTTCGGGCTTGTATTTGAGGCACATCCCTACCAAGGAAAGAAATATTCAAATGGCCAAACGCCTGTCAGTCGTCATCTCACAAAGCCCCAGCAAGAATCCCAAAAAGAAGAAGCTGGAAGAAGATATCGTCATGGGCTTGATGATCGAAAGCGGCATCGATGTTACCGTCGTGCCCAACCTGTACGATCTCAAAGCCGATGGAACTGGTATGCTGGCGCTGAAAAAGCTCGGCGGCAACATGGTCGTGTGCTCGTGGCTATTTGAACGAGCGGCTCATTGGGTGTTGGACCGGAATCAGATCCACGGCCACGTTGGCGAAACGCTGCTCAAGAACGAAGACGAAGAATTCGACGACGAAGATGCTGAAGAAGAAGCCGACGACAAGGATCGCGTGATCGATCAACGCGAGATTCCTGATCGCAAGATCTACTGCCTGGACTTCAAAACCACGACGCGTGCCAACGAGTACATCGAAGAGATCAAACGCATCCATGCAGAGAACTCGGTTCAGGTCGTGGGACTGGGCGGATCGGCTCCGGCTTCGAATGCGCTGCCTGTCGTTGCTGCACAGGCGGAGCCCAGCGAACCAGTCGTACAGCGGATCGAAGAGAACGACGGGCGACGTTGGTATCCCGTGATCGACTACAGTCGCTGCACGAATTGCATGGAGTGCATCGACTTCTGTCTGTTCGGAGTCTACGGCGTTGACCGCATTGATACGATTCTCGTTGAACAACCGGACAACTGTCGCAAGGGCTGTCCAGCCTGCAGTCGCGTCTGCCCCGAGAACGCGATCATGTTCCCGCAACACAAGACGCCTGCGATCGCTGGTTCGGCTGATGCCGCAGCAAGCATGAAGATCGACTTGTCGCAGTTGTTTGGAGCTCCCGAAAGCAACAAGTCCGCCGAAGAGATTGCTGCGTTGGAACGCGATGAGCAACTCGTGATGGTCGGTCGCGATGCCGTGGGGATGACGGGGCTCAAAAAGCGACAGGAAAATCGCGCCAACGAGCCAAAGGATGATCTGGATGATTTGGTCGATCAGCTGGATGACTTCGACGTATAGCGGTCGCATAGGCTTCCAGCCTGTGTTCTGCATTGATTGCAGGCCCGTTTCTGGCTGCGATTCAGTTCCCGGCGCTGTTTGACAATACGATTTTTTTGCGATGATGCTGCACCAATTGTGAGCGTCTTGCGCTCACTTTGCCGATGCGCCGACATGCTGTTCACAGGCTGGAAGCCTATGCCACCTGACCTCTCTCAGGCTGCTAAATTGAATTGCGTTCTTTTTCTGAATTCGTCCTAATAAACCGTTCTCCAGTCCGTTATCTCATTGAAACGCGAACGAAACGGAAACTCTCCAGATGGAAGAATCGGCATCCCAGGCGTGGATCGATGCTGCGATCGAGCAGTACGAAGGGCCACTGCTGCGCTATGCCCAGCACTTTGTCTTCGATCTTGAGTCAGCACGCGACGTGGTTCAGGACACGTTCATGAAGCTCTGCAAACAGAGCGAACATGAGATGCGTCCGAAGCTCGCCAAGTGGCTGTATACCGTTTGCCGCAACCGCGCGATCGATGTCTGTCGGAAGGAAAGTCGGATGAAAGTTTCTTCGAAAGAACAAATCAGAGATCAACTTGCCAGTCAGGTTGACGATTCGGGCGGTCCAGCCCTTGCCATCGAGAAAGTGGAAACGGCAGCCGGATTGTTACAACACGTTTCGCGTTTACCTGACCAACAGCAAGAAGCATTGCGGCTGAAGTTTCATGGCGGGCTAACGTATCGAGAGATCGCCGATGTGATGGGAATCACCAGCTCTCATGTTGGCGTGATTTTGCATACAGCGATTTCGAAGCTACGGCAGAGGATGGTGCCGTAAGCCAAATGTAGCACGGTGGTCTCCACCGTGGACACGCAGCAAACGGTGGAGACACCGTTCCACAATTACTTCACACTGAAGACCAATCCCATGATTGACCAAAACGATCCACGACTTACAAGCTATGTCCTTGGCGAACTTTCGGCGGCCGAAGCTGCTGAAATCGAACAGGCGATTCAGGATTCGCCTGAACTCGAAGCTGCCGTGGAAGAAATTCGTAGCACCGTTGGTTTGCTTGGCGATGCCTATCTGGGCGAAGAGAAACTCAGCTTGAGTGATGAACAGAAGGTTTCACTTGCGACGACGACAAAGCCAACAAACGTGAAGACCGGCTCGAGCCGACGCTGGATTGGGTGGGCGACTTCCGCATGTTTGGCAACAGTCTTACTTGGTGGCTGGATCTATCAACAAACGCATCGCGGCGAAAGCGATGTTGCAATGGACGACAATAACAGTTGGACCTTCTCCACTCCCTTCGACGAAGGTGTGGATCAATTGAAACCTTCTGAAATCGTGGTCCAAAATGGCATCGTTTTCCCGGATGCGGATGAGTGGGAAGCAAACAAATCAGAACGTTCAAGATACGCCGATATCTCGATGGCCGGCAAAGTGAATATCAACACGATGAAGAACGATGACATTGCGATGGGCTTGATCAACGGCAAAAGAGCGTTGCGCGGCCCTATTGACTCAAAAGGTGACTCAATATTGGAAGCCGATTACTTTGCGATTCCAGGACAAGACGGGCAACAAAAAGGCAAAAACCAACCAGCACTCGCGGCAATGGATGCGGAATTAGTGGATGAAAGTGAGTTTGATGGAATACTAACCATGCCCGCTCCAAAACTACCCACTGGGTCTTCTAGCGTGGAAGGAGATAGAAGAACCCTGACCGACAAACTCGCAATCAGCCCTGACCGAAATCATGACGGCACATTTGACGTGGAAACGTTCTCGTCTCACGATCGGCGAACAACAACCGACCCGTCATCAAGTGAACTTCTCGACGATCTACTGGCAGGTGCGCAAGACGGCAAATCGTCAACGCTGAGAGGAACCCAAGGCTTCTCGCTTGAGTCAATCGATATTGATGGCGATGGAATAATCTTGCAGCCAAGCGAAGGTATGCAACAAGGCGGACAGCAACCGGGCGAAGGTGGGCAGCAACCAGGTGAAGGTGGGCAGCAACCGGGTGAAGGCGGACAGCAACCAAAAGAAAACGGACAACAACGTGGGGAAAATCTCAAAATACAACTCTACGCGACAGAATCCAGAGCCCAAACCGTCAGGAATAAAGTTGGTACTGGGCACCCTGATTACAAAAAAGCAATAGCCGCAGTGAAAACCCTTAAAGAACAACTTGCTGAGCTTGAAGAAACGTCAGCTGAAACAAAAGACGAACTAAAAATTACCCTGAAAGACATTCCGGAAAAACTGGAAAGGTTGGAGCGCAAGAAAGCCAAACCCAAATCATGGAAACGCGTTAAAGCCATCCCTAACACAACACGCCTGATGGTCGGAGACAAAGAGGAACTCAGCCTCACCGGCATGCAAGTCAACGCGCAAGTCGATGGGTTTCGGGCACGCGTCCTGGTCGACTACTTTTACTACAACGATCGCGAGCGACAACTCGAAGGAAACTTCAAACTCCGATTGCCTGACGACGCGTCGCTGTACTACTTCGCGTTCGGCGAAAGCGCGTACGAGTACTCACCCAAAGGCAAACTCGCCGCTGAAGAATTCCATCGCGATGGAACGCAATTCGTTTCACTGGCCGCAAGCGATGTCAAACGGACTCGCAAAGGACAATGGGACAACGTCAAAGAAGCTCGCATGGTGCCGCGAGAAAAAGCAGCTCATGCGTTTCGTGAAACCGTGCGACGCAAAGTCGATCCGGCTCTGGTCGAATGGTCGGGCGCGGGCGTCTTCAGTGCCAAAGTCTTTCCACTGGCTCCAAAGAAACTTCATCGAATCGTGGTTGGATACGATGTGAACCTGAAGCGGTCGAAGGATGGATTGAACTTTGAGCTCAGCCTTCCTGAGCAAACCGGAGAGTGTCGCATCGAGATGAACGTCCAGGAACTCGAAGGCGTCTCCTATGCGGTCACTCCGGAAGTCGATCCGATTGCTGCTGAAGTTGAAGGCAAACTGCAGAAGCGCTACGTGTTCGAAACCGGAGGAGCACAGGACTTTTCCAACATTCGACTTTCGGCAACCGGTGCAAAAAATGCCTTACTGCGATCAGCCAATGAACAGGGCGAATTCTGGACCGTGCAAATGACTCCGGACCTGCCCGTCGAAGAAGCGACTGCCAACTCGCGAGCCATCTTCATGGTTGACACTTCGCTCAGCAGTTCGCCAGACAAGTTCAACGTGTGGTTAAACCTGCTCGAATCGACGCTGAACAACAATCGTGATTCTCTCAAAGAGTTCGACGTCCTGTTCTTTAACGTTGACAGCCATTTCTGGAAAGGCAAATACGTTGCCAACACGCCAGAGAACGTTGCGGCTCTGAAACAGACGATGGAAAACCTGGCACTCGAAGGAGCCACTGACCTCTACGGCGCGGTCGAATCGGTTGTCAAAGCCAAATGGGCGGGCAGCGAAGACAATCGTCCCGACCTGTTTTTGCTCAGCGATGGAGCCGCGACCTGGGGTGAAACGGATTTGCGATTGATCGATCGACTTTTGAAACAGCCGCAGCTTGGCAGTCTGTTCGCGTATCAAACCGGCCTGACTGGTACGGCAATCTCTGGCTTGCGATTCCTGGCAGGCCAATCTGGCGGTGCCGTCTTTAGCGTCGCTTCGGAAGATGAAATCAAAACCGCATCGATGGCTCATCGCAAGCGGCCATGGCAACTGAAGTCGGTCGAAGCAGCCGGCGCCAGTGACATCCTGACCGCGGGACGTGTCCAATGGGTTTATCCTGGTCAAACGATCACAGTTGTTGGACGAGGCAACGTTGACGATTCGATCCAGCTTGAATTCCAACAAGCCAACGAATCGAAAACCGTGGCACTGACGCCGACAAAGATCGATTCGGAACTCGCGTCGCGGATGTACGGACAGGTTTCAGTCGGCCAACTGGAAAGCCTGGGTTCACAGGTGTTCGACGTTTCGGCTGCTTATGCCCGAAACTTTCGCGTTACGGGCAAGACTTGCAGCCTGTTGATGCTGGAGTCGGAAGAAGACTACAAGCGATTCGACATCAAGCCGCAAGAAGATCTGTTCGTCGTCAAAGCGAAAGCAACTTCGAAACTCGTTTCTGAAACGCTCGACAAGTTCGCACAGCAACTTGCCGATCCGAAAGCCAAACTGCAAGCCTGGTTGAGCCGGCTTGAATCGATGCCGGGGATGAAGTTTGAAATGCCGACGGCGCTCAAGCTGGCAATGGACGACATCAAAATCGAAGCCATCTCCAAACCGCTGGATTGTACGTTGACGACCAAAGAAGGGCTTTCGGGCGCGTATTTGAGTTTGCTCAAACAGGAGCAACTGGATTACGGACGAGTCTCCGCGGAGGCGAATCGCCGTGTGGCTTCGTCAGTCGATGACGCGATCAAAGTTTACAGCTCTCTGGTGGAGCGAAATCCTGGCGACATCATCGTAGCTCGCGACATTGCATTCACTGCGATGGAGATGGAGCGACCTGCCCAGGCGTTTCACTTGCTACGCCGCGTCGCGAAAGCACGTCCTTTCCAGGGCAACATCTATCCAGCCATCGGACAGTGCTTGACTCAGCTGGGAAAAGCAGACATGGCGATCGTGTACTACGAAATCGCGATGAACGGCACATTCCAGCGACAAGGCGGTGAGTTTAAACAGATCGTTGCAGCGGAGTACATTCACTTGCTGCGGAAAATTGTTTCGGGCAAACTCGATTCATCGGTCAAGGATTTCGCTGCAGCTCGGCTGGAGACATTGGGCAAGCATCTTCCTTTTGGGACGGCTGACATTGTGATTACGATGATGTGGAATCAGGACCAAACCGATGTCGACATGCACATCGTGGAACCGTCCGGTGAAGAGTGCTACTACCAGCACAAGAAGACTCGCAGCGGCGGGCAGTTGTCTTCCGACATCACGACGGGCTTCGGACCAGAGATGTACTACAACGCGAATGCTCCACGCGGCAAGTATCAACTCAAAGCCAAATTCTTCGGCAGTGGACAGAATCGAACTTCGACTCGCAACAAGGTTTACGTGACGATTCTACGTGGCTTTGGGACCGATGAAGAAAGCATCACGCGAAAGTCAATTCAGCTTTCGAAAGTTGGAGAAGTCGAACCCGTGATGACCATTGGGATCGAGCCCTGAAATCTGTGGCCAATCGAAATCGGCGCCGAACCCTGCCAAATCGTCCGGCCCACTGCTCTGGAAGTGACTGATTTAACCGATTCCAGTCGCGCTTTCAAATGCGCTTGGGGTAGAGAATCGAATAGACTGGTTACGTGCGACTGCTTCCCTGATCTTCCATCCAGACGAGATTTCATGAGTACCCCTTCCGGCCTCGCTCAAGGTGGTTCGAATGCCGAATTCGGCTGGAGCCAGGTAATCGCGCAAGCCAAACAAGGCAATGAACTGGCGCTGGCTCAAATTGTCAGGCAGTTCGAAACGTATTTGCTGATGGTTGCCAAAACACGCATCGGCAAAGCGCTGCAAGCGAAATTCGGCGCATCGGACATCGTCCAGATCAGCATGTTGGAAGCTCGCCAATCGATCGCCAACTTCAATGGAGATTCCGAGGGCGAGATTCGGCAGTGGTTGAAGAGCATTGTCGTCAACAACTTGCTGGATCAATCGAAACAGTACACTCAAACTCACAAACGTTCTTTGGAACGGGAACACCAGATGGGCCTGTCGAGTCTTCAATCAAAGCAGGACACGCCCAGCGTGATGATTCGCCGGGAGGAATCGGATGCCGAGCTGAAGCAACTGGTTAACGAATTGCCCGAACGACAGCGGTTCGTCATCGAGGCTCGCCATCGGTTTGGCTTGAGTTATTCTGACATCGCGACGCAGTTAGGCATCAGCGAATCCAACGCGCGACAACTCTGGTCGCGAGCTGCCAAACAGCTTCGTGAAGGGCTGGGCGAAAGTTAGTCGCTCGCACTACGTTGGCAGCGTGCTACGACAACTATCGGACACGACATCGAATCGCACAGAGATACAGAATCATCTGGGTCGCGGTGAAGATGAAGAAGAACAGGTGAACCGAGAACGAAAGATAGGGACTGTAGTTTTCGTAATACTGGCTGAACATCATTGGCCAACCAAACATGCCAGATCCATAGACAAAAGCTTTGGGTAAGTTCAACAGAAACCCGACGACCGCTGCCCAGGTCTTTCCGGACCAACAGCGCCATCCGACAAAGCCTGGCAGCAGGATCGATGTGAGCATCAACGAGATCGCCTGGGGAGCCATGGCGAGAGATTCACGGGCTGGCATTTCATTGAACATGTAAAATCCGCAGGCACTTGCCGCGAACCACAAACCGATGACAAAGCAGTAGAAAACCGTAAAGGCGCCTGCGATTTTCTTCCACGGTTGCAGGCGATGCCAGAAAGCGTAGCGTTTTCCGATTGGATATTTCCGCCCCACGATCGATTCGCCATTGGCAAAGCGACGCAAGTCGGCGGCTAATCGGGCAGCCGTTTCGTAGCGAGCTTCCGGATTCATTCGCAGGCAGGTGGAACAGATTCTATCGATGCCTGCGGGAATACCCGGCAGCTGTTTCGACGCTCGCGGACGCTGCGGGCTTTTTGCATTTGTCATGACCTCAAAATAGTTGTCTCCCTGTACTGGCGGCGACCCCGTAAGTAGCTCAAAGAGAACGGCGCCCAATGAATAGATATCGGAATTCATCACCGCTTGCGTGCTCGATGAATTTGACTTTTTGTGTCCCTCCATTTGCTCAGGTGCCATGTAAAACGGCGTGCCCAAAATCACGCTCGATTGAGTGCCCGCCAACTCTCCGTCGTGCAACTTGCTCATGCCGAAGTCTGCGACCTTGGGAATGAAGTCGCCCAGCGAACGACTCATGGAATCGTCCTTGATGCACAGCATGATATTGGCAGGCTTCAAGTCCCGGTGCGCGATCCCCTGTTGGTGCACATGCTCAACGGCATCAGCGACCTGCGCCAGAAAGTTCGCAATCTCTTTCCAGTTGGGGTCTGCGGAAGGTTGGGCAGACTGTTGTTGAATCCATTGCCCGAGATCCGATCCGTCGCACCACTCGGTCGCCAGCCAGGGAATTGGCCCAACAATGTCTGACTTCAACAAAGCCACGATGTTTTGATGATTCAGGTCTGCAATGAGCCTGGCTTCGTTGACGAAGCGCTGAAGTTTGTCTTTGTCGACCAGAACTTCGGTTCGTGGAATTTTCAGTGCAACAGGCTTGTTCGTCTCAAGGCTCGTCGCGAGGTAGACGATTCCGAAGGCACCCGCTCCTACGACTCGTTGAATTTGGTATTGCCCAAACTGTTGCGTTGTCGTGGCAGTAACAGGAAGGCTCTGACTGTCATTCCACAGTCGGTCAAGGCGACCCGCCAATTCAGAATCATCAGGTTCGTTTTCCTCTGTTGTCATTGAATTGGCATCGAACCGGACCAGCGAGTACAGACGTTCCAATCATATTTGCTTCGACCCGATTTGAAACAGGCTTTGTGGCGTTTTCGATAACGATTGAACTTCCTGATTTCACATTGATGCCGCAAGCTTCACCCCTGCTTTACGAATTCAGGAAAAAATCATTTTCTCTGTCACAGATTGTCGAAAGGCTCGCCTCATCAATAGACGCGACTTCAAAAGGGGATTTGCATGAACGCAACGAGACTGGTGCCAACAAATACTGAACTGCCCAATGAACTGGATACCATCTGGAACGATGCTCCCGGAAAGGCGCTCATTGGCAAAGCGGCCTGGCCACGAATTGCAAAACTGGCAAACTTGACGAGGCGCGAAATCCAGGTGTGCCGTCTGATCTTCGAAGGCAAAACCCGACAGGAAGCTGCGGAGGAATTGAAAATCTCCACAAGAACCATTCGGCATCACCTCGAGTCAGTCCACCTGAAACTGGAAGTAACGGGCCGAGTCGGACTCGTGCTCCGATTGGTGCAACTGCGAGACTCGATAGATACCAACACTTCTTCAGTGAGTTGCAGCAGCTCAACAGATTCGCGCAAAAAAATGAACGATCACCGCGTCTCTCTGTTTTTTGAAACCAGTTCTATTCCTTAAGCGCCGCGCGGTCTTCGTCCGAGATCCCTCCGCGGATTGTTTCGGTGACTTGTCCGTTGAGATACAACACCGTTACTTTGTGGCCAGCCAAATTTGGCAGTATGCGGCCGAATGTCCAGTCGTCGATTTGATAGCGACCAGCGGTTTCTGTTGAGGTTGGTTCACAGCCTGCGGCTTTGAGGACAGCAGCCCGCTCCACGTTACCGGTCGTCGGACACGCGTTGATGATGCGGTCAACTCCCTGTTCCCCGGCGGGAACCAAAACGAACCGGTCATAGGCAAATGCGCCGCCCACGACGACCAGCAAAAACAGCAGCACGCCAATGCGGATGAAGAAAGAGAGCCCGTAAGCTGATTTGGATTTCGCATTCATCAATATGTCCCGAGGCTTGTTTGGTGTATGGAATTTATCGTGGCCATCTGATTATAGCTGCCGATAAGCGGTCGATGGATCTCAAGACCGCGTTGATTGTCGGCATTGTCACCTATCTACGTGTGGCGAAGGTTACTTTACGCGGGTAAAAGCGTGCCCGGAATGCCCGCCTTGTCCGTTTCGTCGGTTAACGGTAGGTTTCAACAAGAACAAACGTAACTTTAAGGATAAGGATCGTGCCTTGAACCCTTTTCAACCAACCGACCCATTTTCAAATCCCTCGTCCGAGAACGAATTGCAAGCCATGAACTTGCCCGGCATAAGCAATGCCAGCGCGCACGCGTCGTACCAGCGACAGCGGACGATGACGCTCGGTGACTTGCTGTTGGAAAACAGAATTGTCTTTCTGCAAGGTGAAATCCACACCGGCAACGCCAACGAAGTCGTGATGAAGCTGCTCTATCTGCAAAGCGAAAACAAACGCAAGGATATCAACTTCTATATTAACTCTCCGGGCGGAGACGTGATTGCGACACTGGCGATCTACGACGTGATGCAGATCCTGAACTGCCCCGTGGCGACATTCTGCGTCGGTCAGGCCGCCAGCGGTGCGGCCGTGCTGCTTGCCGGTGGCACCAAAGGCAAACGATTTTGCCTGCCGAATTCACGTGTGATGATTCACCAGCCCTATGGCGGCGTCAACGGACAGGTCAGCGATATCGAAATTCAGGCCGACGAGATCATTCGTAATCGCGGCGTGCTGAACCAGATCCTTGCCGATTCCTGCGGAAAAGATGTTGAGCAAATTGCAAAAGACATCGATCGCGACTTTTTCCTGACTGCCGAGCAGGCGAAAGAATACGGTTTGGTCGATCAAATCACCGCCAAGCCATCCAAGGACGACGAGTAGTCGATTCCTTTACCGAACAGATTTTCAAATACACGGTTTCTAACCGGAGCAATAAAATATGCCCATCGTTCCTTACGTTGTCGACAACACTGGTCGCGAAGAACGCGTTTACGATATCTACAGCCGACTGCTCAAAGACAGAATTATCTTTCTGGGTCAGCAGGTAACCGCGGATCTGGCGAACTCGCTGGTCGCTCAAATGCTGTTTCTGCAGTCAGAAGATCCCAAAAAAGACATTCACCTGTACATCAATTCGCCTGGTGGAAGCGTTACTGCTGGCTTGGCGATTTACGACACGATGCAGTTCGTTAGCTGTGACGTGGCAACGTACTGCATGGGCCAGGCAGCTTCGATGGGTGCGATGCTGTTGACTGCCGGTGCCGCTGGAAAGCGATTCGCGCTGCCCAATGCCAGCATCATGATTCACCAACCACTTGCTGGTATGCAGGGAACAGCTGAAGAAATCCTGATCCACCGCGAGCATTTGCGAACGATCAAAAAGGATCTGAATCGCCTGATCGCGCATCACACGGGCAAAACAGTTGAAGAGATCGAAGAGAACACCGATCGTGACAACTTCATGAGCTCGGAACAGGCCCGTGAATTCAATTTGATTGACCGCGTTGTGGCCAGCATCGACGAAGCGCAGGGCTAAGCCAGAAAAAAACCACAACGCGACGTTCGAGTCGAACCGACTCGTCTACAGTTCAGCCAGCTTCAGAGTAACACTATGAATTTTCATCACTTTTACACTGCGACCGCCAAAGCAACGGACTCGGGTTCGGTAAACATCGACATCGAAGGCCTGGATTCACTTGAATCCAACGCCCCCAAGGAATTCGGGGGACCGGGTGACAAGTGGTCGCCGGAGGATCTGCTGGTTGCGGCAGTCGCAGATTGCTTTTTGCTATCATTTCGGGCGGTTGCTGGCATGTCAAAGTACGCCTGGAAAGATCTTTCTTGCGAAGTCACCGGCGAATTGGACAAATCCGATACGGGCGTGCAATTCATTGGCTTCAAGGTAAAAGCTCGCCTGGTCGTTGATGGCGATGCAGATGTTGCCCGGGCTGAGAGTCTTCTCAAGAAGGCCAAGGGTGCCTGCTTTATCACCAATTCGCTCAAAGCAGACGCGGAACTGGAAACAGAAGTCGTCACTGGCTGAGATGCCGCCATTGATTGACATTGCGTCCAAGTGTGTTTTTCCCGTAAAGACTGCATTGAGTTAGTTCCCATGCAGTTAACGGGCGTCCGAAATGCGCTTTTTCACAACTTCGATTTTGCTTGGCGGTCTCCTGTTGGTGATTGCTCCAGGGTGTCAGACCGCGTCCTTGCAGTGTCAACGCGAGACAGCGCTTCTTCGCGCTGAAATTCTGGATCTTGAAGACAAGTACTACGCACTTCAGTCGCAGCAGGCGTCAATGCTCAATGGCGGCCATGGAAATGTGATTTCCAATGGTGTCATCGGTAGCGGCGTGGTCCTTGGTACTCAAGTTGCGGGCACGCCGGTTATCTCCGACGGATACCCGGTGATTCAGGGCGACGTGATTTACTACGATGAAACGCTACCGTATTCTGCGCCGATCCAACAAGCTCCTCTGGGTGGCGAAATTTACTACGAAGGCCAGCCGATTCCTGGACAAGTGTTCCCTGATCAGCAAATCATCCAGCCGGGCGTAGAAGTTTTACCCACACCCGCAGCACAACCAGATTCCTTTAACCTCGAACTGGGACCAACTCCAGCCGAAAGCAACCCAACTCCTGCTGAAGGTACATCTTCAGAATCGGATCAGACGGATCAAACGTTGTCTCTGCCGGATTCCCCTGAACTCAAAGTCGGGTACGAAGATCTTGATCTTGATCTTGCAGACAGCGAAGTCGATCGCATTGAAATTGCTACCTCGGGTACACGTGGAAAAGACCTCGACGGGATCGCCGGCGATGACGTCATCGAGTTGCTGGTCAAAACACTTGATCGCGACGGAGCTTTCGTTGACAAAACAGGTGAAATGACGATCACAGTCACTGATCAGCTGGTGGGAGAAATCGGCAAGTGGACGTTTTTGCCAGAAGAACTGAAACTGTTCCTCTCACGTGACGAATTCGGCAACACAGGAACGCTGCTACATCTGCCGTGGACCGATCGCATTCCTGTCAGCAAGCGCGTGATCATTCGCGTTTCCATGATGATCGACAACATCGAATACGTCGCCACACGGCAAATCGAAATCAAGCCACCGACAGCGGCCATCAGCAATGATGAAGTTGTTGGCTGGACAAGCAATGACAGACGCTGGGTTTCGGGCGCGCGGGGCAGTCGGTCTCAGCGCAGTCGGTCTTCATCGGTATCCGGACGCAACTCTGCCCCGACAAGGTTGCCAACTTCGCCTTCGACGGCGGTCAAGCGACCTCAATGGAAACCAGTTCGATAATCGAAATTGAGCTGCGAAAGTTTGATCATCTCCCGCCACATGAATTGGTTTAACCGAAAAACAGCGGGGAGGTGGCTGCGGCGTCTCGCTGCAGAATTGGATGCACAGAACTGCGGCGAGACGCTGCAGCCACAGAAAACAAACGCTATCTGGACTGCAACTGACGTGCTGTGCGAAGGGTTTCAACAGGTGGCTGTTGGAGGACTACGTTAGCAACGTTTTCAATCGCAACGCCACACCAGCCATCAGCAAGCGAGAGCCGATCAATGGCAAAGACAAGGTTTGGAACTTTCGCCTGTACTGTTTGCGGCATCAGATCAAATGCGTACTGCTCTTCGAGAATGACTTTGAAAGCTCCTCGAATTGCGACATGATCACCAAATCCCAGCTTCGATTTGGATTTGATTGGGAAGAAATTGTCCAGTTCCAGAACAACCTGTGTCCCAACGTATCGCGGCTTGAAATTCGCCTTGATTGCAAAATTCTTCCAGGGGCGACCTTTACCAATTTGGAAACTGCGAAAATTGAAGGTCAGACTCGCAACCCCTTCTTCAAATTCAAGTCGGACAGCATCGTATTTTGCGAACTTGAACCTTGCGTCGGCGTTGGCGCTTGGGGACTGATATGGGATACCTGTGATTGCAGCGACATGCTTGCCGAGTGTAACCGCGTTAAATTCCTTGCCGTTGAGCTCAAACCGGTCAATCAAATTATTGATCGCCGACTGGTGAAACTGCACCGTTAGAAGATCCGATTCGAAATCAGTTGGTCGAGGTTGAAAAGCAGCCATTTGGTCGCGGCCAGCGACACGATATCGTCCAACAATTCGCTGCTGCGAAGTACTAAGCTGAACGGTCTCCGGTTCGAGGTCCATCGAAATCAATCTGGACAGGACATGCTTGTGCATCCCTCGGCGCAGCTGGCCAACAAGTTGGTTTACTTCCTGTTCGACGCGTGTCTTGGCACCAGATTCGACACGTTCCCGTGTTAACTGATTGGCCGCAGGAGTAGACTCTTCAACCTTTTGCTTGGCGATCATTCGCGTCAGTCGTCCAATTAGTGGAACGCGATCAAAACTTCCTCGCATCGCAATCAGACGTTGCTTTGCTGATGATGTTGCAAAGGGTGCTTCTGATGTCACGCCTGTTCGACTGAAGGCCAGTTTTTGAAAGACTTTAAAATCGGCCATGCCACGGTTTTGAAAGATGAACCCGCTCTTCTCGGAAACCGTCTCGGAAGTAACTTGTCCAACGGTTTCGATACCCAGTGAGATTTCGTTTGGATTTGGAATCAGTGCAATCTGGAGCTGGTTCTCGATCAGGCTTTGTCCTGAGACTTTGGCGCCCTGCACACGTTCCGAAACGGGTTCGGTCATGGCGGGCACCTGGGGCAGCATCAGGTTCAACAAGCGTTCGTTGATCGCGATGCGTACGTTGGCGTTGCGCCAGTGAGTGTCAATCGTTGCAGCCAACTTTTGGGCAATCGGATCATCTGACCAAAGCAGGTTTTGATACTGCCTGTTAAGAAATAGTGCGTACTTGCCTGGCTGGTATGGGTACTTTCCGGTATCGCCTTTCTCCAGAATTTCGATCGCAGTCATCAACTTGTTGAACTCGACTTCCCCAGACGCCACACTGCGAATCGAGTGTAACATTTCTGGCGAAAAGTGAGGCTGAAACAGCTGTCGCTGTTCCTCGGTCAACGCTGGAGAATGATAGCGAGCGAGAAATTTCTGAGCGGCTTTGCGAAGCTCGATTCGCGCTTTCTTGTCCATGTTCGTCACACGGCCTGCTTTGACCAGTGCATCCCAGGCAAGGTAGTCCTGCCAGCCGTCAGTGTTGCGAGGATCCTGCGCGGCAAGCAACCTGTCCAATTCGCGCGGTAGACGACTGAGGCTGACGGTCTTTATCGGTGTGACATTTCCTCGGTCACGTGCTTCGGAATAATCCAGAACCGTGGCCCACACTTCGAGACGTCGGTTGAGACGATATTGAAACCGTTGCAAGTCTGAAATCAGTTCGGTCGCTTCGACCGATGATGCTTGCCCACCAGTGTTGGAACTGGTGATCTGATTCATCAGTGTGTTGATCGCCTGGGATTGCTGGTGGACGGCCATCAACGTATCGGCGGCATCCTGATTGGTCACCGCGGTTTCGGTGCACAGGTAGACAACAAGCTGTTTCGTTCGAGCAGCCCATTGGCTCGTTACTTCCAACTCTTCGAATCGCTCAATCTCTTTCAGCAGTTGGCCTGGCTTGGGCCAGCGAATATCTTGCTGTCGGTTGGTTTCGACCTGCTGCGAGCCTGGCGATCTCATGATCTGTGCGCCAGTTATTCCGATCGGAAACAGGACTGCGAACACAACGGTCGAGACGATTAGCGAAGTTAGTCGTGGAGTTGGGGCCAATCGTGAATGCATCTACGGTAGTTTGGGTTTCAGGTTGCGACGATGTCTCTATCTGAAACATCGGAATCTGCTCCAAGCCAAGTCGAGTGACAATTGGCATTCGCATCATGAAAATCGCTAGCTAGATGTTGGAATAGCCAGGCTTTGACGGCAAAAGCGGTTCTAGCCCCGCTTGTGTGCTACCGAAATGAAAGCTGGCGGGTAGTGGCGCGTTTGCCACGAAACCAAGTCGGGCAACTCAGACGTTTCAAATCGGTGATCTGACTCCACGACGAACAAGCTACCTTCAGGCGCGACATCCAGAAGACTGTGAATCGTGATCAGCAAATTGTCCTTCTCTTCCTCGAAAAGAATGTAAGGAGGGCAACAAAAAACCGCCCAGGGTTCAGTTGGCCATTGCTTCCGGTCACCCAAGAATTGACGCACCCAGAAAAAAGTGTCCGATGTGATCACCTCTGCAACCGATTCAACCTCAAGGGTTTGAACATTCGAGGCTACGATCCGTACAGTAGGGATGTGACGCTCGATTAGGAAAGCTTGACTGGCGCCCCGACTGATTGCCTCCAACCCAATAGCCCCTGTTCCTGCAAAGAGGTCGAAAGCTGCTTTTCCGGCGAGATATCCTCCCACCAAATTAAAACATGCCTCACGGGTAACATCCTTCATTGGACGTGTTACCGGGTCGCCCGAATAATCGATTTGGCGACCGCGGTACTTGCCTCCAATGATCCGCAGCTTGCCCACATCCGCACTGGCTTGCTGACTGTTGAAGTCCTTCAGATTTCTACCTCGGGTAATTTTGGCCATGTTTCAACGGGTGCGGTAAGCGTACAATTTCGGTGTGGTGATATGATACCATTGGCGGAACAGTTTGAACCGAAAATCGCATCCAGATTTGAAACGATGAGATCACTCCTTACTCACAACTTCCTGCGACACTCGACAGCCGCAATATTGGTCCTGCTGGGCATCTTTCTGTCAGCCAACACATCGTTGGCTCAGGAACCGGCAGAAATTTCTGACGCCGAGGCGCGTTACAACAGCGCCCTGCTGCATGCTCGCAAACTGGCCAAAGAATGCCGCACGATCAGCATTCGCTTCTTTGACGGATCACTGGCTGAATCTTACAAGTGGAAAGAGAAATGGCCCGGCGTGGTCAAAGAGCTCTCAGAACATAAAGTTATCCTCGAACAGGCGACGATCGACTGGTTTCTTGAACACGAAAACCCTCCCTTGCCGCTGATCGAGATCGCCAGTGGTGTCTCCAGCGAACTTTATGACGCGGGCAAAATGCAACTCGCCTACCAGGTTTTGAAAAAGATCAGGAAGTTCTACCCGAAGAAGGACATCATGCTTGACCGTCGGTTTGCCCTGACGGGAATCAAATCCAACCACTTTGATTTCTGCGTTGAGTTCATCAAGAACCCACTCGCCAAAGAGGCGGTCGACAAACTCGAAGAGCAACTCGACAAAAATCTGTTTGGGTACTGCCGATTGTTCGCTCAAAACTGGGTACAGGAAGCGGAGATTCGGCAGAAGGAAGCTGAAGCCGATGATTTGCCCCGAGTCAAATTGCAACTCGACAGTGGTGAACTCATTATTGAACTGTTTGAGAACGAGGCGCCAGAAACGGTTGCCAATTTCATCCATTTGGTTGAGGAAGGATTCTATGATGGCTCTGTGTTTCACCCCGTAGTGAAGGACTTTATTGCTCAAGCCGGCCAGTTTCATCGCACGCGAACGAATGGACTCGACTACCTCATAAAAAACGAATCCAGACTGCCAAATGCACGCCGGCATTTTGTGGGAAGCCTGAGCATGGCCAGCACCAAAAAGGGCGATTCTACTCCCTCGACGTTTGCAGTTTCCATGTTGCCCAGCCCCGAGCTTGATTGGGATGGGACGTCCAACGACGAAGTTAGCCAAACGGTTTTTGGTCGAGTCGTAACGGGAATGGAAAATATCATGACATTACCGGTCACCATGGAGATTGATCCGGAGACGAACGAACAAAAACATAATAGATCTGTAAATCCGGGCGAAATCCAAAAAGCAACCGTCATCCGGAAACGCGATCACCAATACAAATTCGAGAAAATTACACCGCAATAGGACCAGCCAGCTCCAGCTACTGGCAGTTCACATGAATTCGATTGATTTGACGACCTTGACCCACAGCCGCAATTTGAACCTTCAGACAAGGCTACACTGACATGTATCTCAAAATTCAAAACATCTTCTTCGCGCTTGTTCTCACATTGGCGTCGGGAACGCTTGTCGATGCCTGTCTGACACCTCAGTCTGGTGCCAAGTCCGATGCAATGGAGACCAAAGATTCGGCTGCGCCGCAGACCCAGGACACAGAAATGTCCGCAGAAGCAAAAGCGTTTTTGAATCTTCAAAACGTGATTAAAAAAAACAAGGCTCGAATCGACCAGCTTTACCGCACGCTTCCCATCGGTTTCCCCAAACGGCGTGACAAATTCAAAGAAGAAATTGACAACCTCACCAAAGCCAATGTTGAATTGGAAAAGCAGGTCTTCTCAAAAGCCAAAGCTGCATTTGCCTCCAGCGAAAAACCGAGCCAACAGAGCGTCACCATATTGCAAAACCGCCTTATCTCAACGCTGCGACCAGCCGGTCTCGATGACCGATTCGACCCCGAGTCTTCGCTTGAGTTGATCTTCATGCTGAAAGAAAAGTTTCCCGAAAACAAATCGCTTTTGGAATATGAATTCCTGGCGAATTATGCACTTGAAAGGTTCGAAGAATCAAAAGCAGCACTGATCAAACTTGAAGAAGCCACCAAGAGTTCGGCAGCCCAAACGCTGAGCCTCAGTAGGCGAATTGTTGACGCGAAAACGGAGTTGGCGGAAACAATCGACAAATATCAACAGGAGCTGTTGATTCGAAGATTGGAATCAAACACAGACGATCTTCCACGCGTGTTGATCGAAACAACCGAAGGAAACATTTTGGTCGAATTGTTTGAAAATCATGCCCCCAACACGGTTGCCAATTTTATCCACCTCGCTCGCGATCAAAAGTTTTATGACGGAAAACTTTTCCACCTTGTCAAACCAGGTGAATACGCCCAGACCGGAAGCCCTAACGGTGACGGCATGGGTGATGCTGGCTATCGGATTCCCTGTGAGTGCTACCAAGAAAACATTCGAAGTCACTTTCGCGGCACGTTGTCCATGATTTCGCCAACCAAAGATCGTGGCGGTTCACAGTTTTTCATCACTCAGCAGCCAAACCCTCGCTCCTTTGACGGAAAGTACACCGCCTTTGGCCGCGTGCTCGAAGGAATGGATGTCGTCATGAAACTCAAAAACGTCGACCTCTCGGGACGATTGTCATCGGCTGCGAATGTTTCGAAGATCAATCGCGTCGTAGTTCAAAGAACTCGATCGCATCCTTACGTTCCCACGAAACTCAAATCCGGTTTCGCTCGCCCCGATGCCAACATCGGAAGTGCTTCCAAAGGTTCGGGCTCACGGAATCAGGATCCCCCTGCCAGTGAAGCGACCGACACGCCAGGTTCATTTGACTTGCTCATACAGGGCAATGGCGGAAAATAATCCGACCAACAAGCTGGTTTTTTCGCCTCTTTCTTACGTCTTCCTTTCGTTTTGATCTCTGACAAAGTCAGTTTTGGAGTTAATGATGTTGTTTCGGATTGGTATCTGTCTGGCAATGTGTTCCCTTTGTTGGCCAGCGAATACAGTCGCTCAGGAAAATTTTTCCGCCATGTGGGATTCCTGGACGAAGTGCAACAAGGAAATGACTGAGAAGTTTGAAGCCATTGACAATGGCGACGTGTCGCCAGGCCTGACGGACGAGTATCGTGACCTTGTTGACGAAGCCAACAAGCTGATCAAATCGATGCGAAAACAGGGGCTCGTGGAACTCAAAGAAAACCCCGGCGATGGAAAGTTAATTCGTGCCCTGCTGGGAATTATGGTACACGACGCACAAGCTGGACGTGACAACCTGGTACTTGATGTTGGCCACGCGTTGATTGAAGCTCGTATCAATCCAAAATATTTTGAGCAGGCTGCGAAAGTTGGTCAACTGGAACTAAAAGACAAGCGAGTTTTTGATGAGTTGGTGATTCGACATAACGAAGCGATGGTAGATGACTTGCCGCGAGTCAAATTTCAAACGACCGCCGGCGATATCGTTTTGGAACTTTATGAAAACGAAGCTCCCAACACCGTTCGCAACTTTGTTTCGCTGGTGGAGTCAGGCTATTACAGTGACAAACTGTTTCATCGCGTCATCGAAAATTTCGTGGCACAAGGCGGTGGCTTTGAAGTGGAAGGTATTGGATCGGGCGGTCCTGGGTATCAGATAGATTGCGAATGCAGAGTCGCCGACGCTCGACGAAATTTCACTGGCACAATTTCGATGGCCCATACTGGGCGTGATACCGGTGGCAGCCAATTCTGCCTCAATTTCAAGTACAACGATTCCCGGGACCGGAAGCACACCGTGTTTGGACGGATTGTCTCTGGCAAAAATGTGCTCGAAAGGATCGAACGAACCGCAGTTGCGGTCAATGATTCTGAACGACCGATCAAGCAGGCCAAACCAGACAAAATCATCGGTGCAGAAGTAATTCGAAAACGGGATCATTCGTATCGAGTGCGAAAGAAAGGCGAACCTGAACTTCCTGAAGAACCAGAGCCAAAGAAAGAAATGCCGGAAAAGGAAACGGCTTCCGACGAACCGGAGCTTGAGCCTGCAGATGAACCCGAACTTGAGCCTGCCGACGACAAGAAAACGGAACCTGAGATGAAGGAAGAATCCAAAGAGGATTCAAAATCCGAATCGAAAGAGCCTTCAGAGAAAACGTCTGCCGAGAAGAAATCGGATAAAATGGAAACCGAAGAACCGGATTCGGAGTCCAAAGAACCAAAGTCAGAAAAGGAAGATGAAGACCCCGATTCTGATGACGACGATTCATGAAAAAAGCTGATCGCGCAGAACTTGTCCAACACCGACTGGCGGAACTTTATCCCGACCCGCCGATTCCGCTCAAACACAGCAATCCATATACCTTGCTGGTGGCGGTATTGCTTAGTGCTCAATGCACCGACGAACGCGTCAATCAGGTGACGCCCAAACTGTTCCGCCTGGCGCGTTCAGCCAAAAAGATGTGTGATGTTCCTGTTGAGAAAATTCTCGAGATCATTCGTCCTTGTGGACTGTCGCCTCAAAAATCGAAAGCGATCGCCGGGCTGTCACAAATCCTCGTCGCTGAACATGGCGGCAAAGTACCTCAAGACTTCGAGGCACTCGAACGACTGCCGGGGGTGGGTCACAAAACAGCCAGCGTCGTGATGGCTCAGGCGTTTGGCGTTCCGGCATTCCCCGTTGACACCCACATTCACCGACTGGCTCAGCGTTGGGGTCTGACCAACGGCAAAAACGTCAAACAAACTGAAAAGGACCTCAAGAAGCTGTTTCCTGAGTCGACATGGAACGACCTGCACCTGCAAATCATCTTCTACGGTCGCGAACACTGCACCGCGCGCGGGTGTGACGGAACCAAATGCGATCTTTGTAGAACCTGCTATCCAAATCGCAAGAAACCTTTTGCCGCCAAAAAGGCATGATCCGATGCGCTCACTGCTGCATTTGACAGAGGTCAGCGAACTACTCGCGCCACTGCGATTGCGACCGCCAGGGCACTCAACGCAAAAAGGCGAGCCCAATTGAATCGGACTCGCCTTTTCTGGTTCGTTCAGCCTGGCCGTGGATCAGTCCTGACCATGCTCAATGAATGTTTTAGAAGATTTCCAGTCTGGAAAACAGATCTTCAACGAATGAGACCTTGCTGGTGAGGAACACTTTTTCGTCCTCACGTCCCTCTTCGAAGATCAGTCGCCAAATTGAAGCAAAGTCTTCCTGAGGATTCTCCATGGCCAACTCTTCAGCAAACAAACCGGCCTGAAGATGGAACCACTGATTGTCAGTCGAAATTTGGTAGAACTCAGGATCAGGATTCGAGTTACGTGAACCGTCTTCGTTGACTACCGGAATCCAGTCAGTCAACAACAGGAACTGATTCCAGAGCGTTATTTCTGAAGGCAATACATTTGTAATGGCTTCCTCAGAAGCCCATGCCAACGCGATGTCCTGCGGCAATTCGAGGACACGGAACGTATTTTCCGCTGCAATCGACTCGTCCCACTCAGCAAGCGTATACTGCCGCTCAAGAATCGTGTTACTGACAACTTCTCCCGTATCTGGATCACGACTCTGAGTGGTGACCGTAACCAGTTCTGATTGCGACAGGTGAGTGCCCACCGGGATTGTGTCGTTCTTGATAAATACCAAAGGCTGGTTGGTAATTGGGTCTCTCAACAAACGAGCGTTGCCAATGACATCATGCAGTCTCTGAAATGAGTCATCGAGAACCCGCAGCTCAACGTTGGTCCAGACTGCACTTCCATTGCGAAAGTCAATTTGTGCATCGTTTGGAGTGCGATCTGAAAAAGTATCGTCACCGATGACCAGTACACGGTCATCATCTTCGCCACCAGAAAGGAAATCACTGCCGCCGGATCCACCGATCAGGCCGTCGTTTCCTCCTTCACCAAAGAGACGGTCGTCACCATTTTCACCGAACAGACGATCATTGCCGTCTCCACCGCGAATAAAGTCGTTTCCATCGCCACCCTGAATCACATCGATGCCCTCTGAGCCGATCAGGACATCATTTCCAAAATTTCCATTGATCGTATCGTCGCCACCCTGTCCGTCGACGCGATCATTTCCGAGGCCGCCCAACAGAGTATCTTGACCGGCTCCACCGAGCAGGAAGTCGTCGCCTTCTTCACCGAATACCGAATCAAAACCATCAGCACCGACGACAATGTCATCACCTTCGTCCCCGTGCAATTCGTCATTGCCAGAGTTACCAAAGACGCCATCGTTTCCTTCGCCACCGAAAATCACATCCGAGCCAGCATTGCCGCTCAATTGATCGTCGCCTGTATCGCCCAGCAGGGTATCACTGCCTGAGCCACCAAGAATGGTATCGTTGCCGGCACCACCAAGCAAAACATCATTGGCGTTACCGCCATTGATAATATCGTCTCCACCGTCGCCAGCGATTCTGTCGATGTTGTTACCTCCGATGAGGCGGTCATTATTGGCACCACCTACGAGGCTATCTTCTCCATCGTTGCCAACAAGGGTGTCTTCACCCACTCCTCCAAAGAGGGCATCGTTGCCTGCGTTGCCGAAGATTGAGTCATCTCCGTCATTACCCTGGAGACTGTCATCTCCAAGTCCGCCAGCGAAAAAGTCATCGCCATTGCCACCGGTAGCAAAGTCATCTCCGTCGCCCGCAAAGATCGTGTCATCTCCATCACCGCCAAGCAGATCATCATCGCCAGCGAGTCCCAAAAGCGTATCGTTTCCGATGTCACCCTGGAGAATGTCATCGCCCTCATTTCCAACCAGGCGATCATCACCGGATCCACCGTTGATCACATCGTTGTCCCCGTTACCGTTGATCACATCGTTACCGGCGTTGCCAGTGAGATTGTCGTCTCCATCCTGACCGAAGATCGTATCGTCGCCATTACCTCCGACGATGTCATCCGTTCCCGTACCGCCGAAAATTTCATCGTTGCCATCACCTCCCTGGGCGAAGTCATTTCCTGCACCAAGCACAATAAAGTCATCGCCTTCATTGCCGAACACGCGATCCCTGGCATCTCCACCAATGATAAAGTCAGCACCTTCGTTTCCATCGATGTCGTCTTCGCCACCACTGCCTCGGAGCTGGTCATCGCCACCGTTTCCGATCAGGCGGTCATTGCCTTCGCCTCCCACGAAGTTGTCTGCTCCCGGACCGCCAACGAGTCGGTCTGCACCGTCACCACCATTGGCTCTTGACGGGACGGCAGAGTCGTTACGGAACACGTCCGCTCCATCGGCACCATTAAAAAAGATGTTGTTGACCTGATTCAACGGGAAAGCGAACCCTTCGTCGTTGACATTCAGATTCAGATTCGAGCCATTATCCGAAATGAACACGCTGTCATCGGCCCCATCGCCAAAGATGGAAACTTGCCCCGTATCGGCATTGAAAGCGACGCTGGCCAGCAGGCATCGGGCTTCAAGCGACTGATAATCGTGGTTTTTGGCAGTTTTGCGAGGGGAAATGATCTGACGATTCCCAAACAATTCGCTTATCAATGAGTGCATTATTCTTTGAATCCAAAACCGAAAATTGAAGATGCTGTCAAGGGACACAAAAGTCCCTATTCTTCTTTTAGTCGGACCCTCTAATTCTTTCAATTGATCCCTCGTTGGCACGCTCGGAAATACAAAAATACCTGTTGAAGGGTCCATTTCGACCACCACTTCCGGTTCTGTGGACACTCATGTGGTCATGTCGCTTGCGCCTGCAGAACCAGGCATCGGGGCTCATTCCGGCATAAGCTGCTGTCAGAATTGACGACTGCAGCCGCTATTATCCTGAAAATCGTCAATCTCTATCAAATCGGGACATCTTTGGCGCCGATAAATCTCGACGATGCCCTATCGGAATTGCTAGCCAACACATGGGAACTAAACCCATGGCTGACAGTTCTCAATCGTCGCAACCTGCACAAGTAAGGTCCGTGGATCATGGATGATCTCAAACAGCACACCTGTCAATTCAACCGACTTCCATCGCAGTTCATCTGCCTCGCCATGGCGATGCTCTGCCTTGCCGTGATGTCAACGTCGAGTGCCCTTGGGCAGGAGGCCAAATACATTTGGTCTCCGCAAATCGATGTACCCGGGGTTGGTGAATCGTATGCTGAGGTTTTCTACCGCAAACGGTTTTCGATCGCGAAACCTGAGCAGGCAGAACTGCATATCGCTGCGGGTGACGAGTACGAAGTGTATTTCAATGGTCAACTGGTTACGCGCGGTCAGTCTTACGGAACGAAAGTAAAAATTGACGTTAGCGGAAATCTACTTCCGGGCATTAACACAGTCACGGCAAGAGTTCGGCACCTCGAAAGCAGAAACCCAGGACTCGCGCTACGTCTCCGCGTCAAGGAAAAAGGCGAATCCCGTTTTCGCAGTCTGGTCAGCAACAGTTCATGGAAGACCTACATCCGTGAAGTCGATGGCTGGACGGAAGCCAGGTTCAACGATATGAGCTGGCTCGAAGCAAACGAATTGAGTGTCGCCAAAGTTCTCTCCCTGGCTGTTACGCCAGAGAGCACAACCAATGCAAATGGCGAAACGCAGAACCAGATCATTGTGATTGATAACCGCGAAGACAAAGACACAACCATCGTCGAATCGAATTCCGATTCTGATTCTGATTCTGATTTCGGGAAAGCTGCCTCGATACTTGATTCGCGGTTCACCATCGACCCGGAATTTCAAATCGATCAAATCCTGACCGACGAAGAAACTGGCTCTGTTGTGGCTATGGAGTACGACGAATTCGGCCGCATCTACCTTTCGCAAGAAGGCGGCCACCTGTTGCTCGCTGATCCGTCATTGCAACCAGGTGATCCTCAACGAGTCAGAACCTATTGCGATGAAGTCAGTGCCGTTCAGGGCATCCTCCCACTCAACGGCAAAGTCTACGTCACGGGCATGGGTCCCGACGGACAAGCGTTGTACCTGCTGGACGACAAAGACGGCGACGGAAAAGCTTCGATTGTTCAGACGATTGTCAAATTCAGCGGTCAGCCAGGAGAGCACGGAGCGCACGGAATCCAGTTGGGTTCAGACGGATTGCTCTACGTTATCCTTGGCAACGGCACCTATCCCAAAGGACGGATCTTCGGTTCCAGCCCGTACAAACACGCATACGAAGGCGATCTGGTTCCTCGCTACGAAGATCCAAATGGTCAGTCCGTGGGCGTCAAAGCTCCTGGCGGAACGATCATTCGCACCATGCTCGACGGCAAGCGCACAGAAATCATCGCGGGCGGAATCCGCAATGCTTACGATCTTGTGTTTGACACAAAAGGCAATCTGTTTTTCCATGACAGCGACATGGAAACGGATCAGGGCACTCCCTGGTATCGTCCAACCATGATCTTCGATGCTGTTGCTGGCGGAGACTTTGGCTGGCGAAGTGGTTGGGCCAAGTTCCCACAGCACTTTCTCGATCAGGTTCCTGCCGTTGTCGAAACGGGTCGCGGATCTCCAACGGGCGCCGTGCTCTACCAGCACATCAACTTCCCGCTACGCTATCAGGGAGCGATGTTCTTCGCCGACTGGTCCGAGGGACGCATTCTTTCCATGCGGACAGAAACACGTGGCGCCGGAATCGTTGGTGAAGTAAAAACATTTGCCACCGGCAAACCGATGAACGTTTGCGACCTGGCTGTTGATCCTTTCGGTGCACTTTCATTCTGCACCGGGGGTCGCGGGAGCGATGGGGGCGTCTATCGCATCAGCTGGAAGGGTCAGGTTCCAGATGAGATGAAAGACTACGAATCTCCAATCGCAAAGGTTATCCGTCAGCCACAACCGGGATCAGCCTGGGGACGTCAACAGATTGCGCGTTTGCGTCGCGAGATCGGTGTCAGTTGGAATGAGTCCATTCTTGGCGTTGCGACCGAATCAGAAAATCCGGCTGACTATCGCATCAGAGCATTGGACTTGATGGTGCTCTATGGTCCGAAACCAACACCCGAATTCCTGGAAAGCATGGCCGATGACAGTGATCCGGAAGTACGCGTGGCTGTTGCACGGCAATGCGGCGTGGTGAACAACTCTGACAAGCTGGTTATCAAATTGATGACCGATGGTAATGCAATGGTTCGCCGCATCGCTGCAGAATCGGCGCTTCGCCAGAAAGTGCGTCCACCAATCGAGACGCTCATTCCAATGCTCAAATCATATGATCGCAACGAAGCACTGGTCGCGCGTCGACTCCTCGAACGAATTCCATCTTTCGAATGGAGCAACGACATCCTGGCCTCGAAAGAGACCCGAGTCTTCATTCAGGGTGCAGCCGCTCTGATGATTGCCGATCCAGGCCTTCCAAACAGCTACAAAGTTCTGGCACGTGTCAGCAAGTTGATGGAAGGTTTCGTCAATGACGCTGACTTCGTTGATATCCTTCGTGTTGCCCAGTTGGCAATGATTCGCGGTGAAGTTGATCCGGCAAAAATCCCGGCTTTCTCGATCCGCATCGGCGGAGAATTCCCTTCTGGCAATTCGCTGATCAATCACGAACTGGCACGACTGCTGGCTTACATGAAAAATGGTCGACTCGACGGACGGCTTGAGTCTTACCTCGCATCCGAAGAAACGTCGAGCATCGACAAATTTCAGGTAGCGATGATGATGCAGACGATTGGCCGAACACTTCCGCCAACATCCAAAATCAGCATCATCAAAACACTTGAAGAGCTGAAACAGTCAGCGGCACCTGACGCAGACATTGCCTACATGCGACGTGGAATCCGGGAGATGACTTCAACAATCGACGTGGATCAGATTCCGACCATTCTCGAGAACGGAGATCAATGGACCGATGCTGCTCTGGCAACCATGTTCCTGTTGCCGAAAAAGCTGTCTCCCGAGACCGTTGCACAGATTGCCAGAATCGATGCTGCCGTTGCCGATCGTGAAGGCGAATCAATCAAGCATTTGCGAACGGGCATCATCGCCGTCATGGCGCAAAGCGGCGACGCTGATTCGATGGACTACCTTCGCAAGCTGTGGGCTGTGGAACCTGATCGTCGCAGCGAAATTTCAATGGGGCTGGCCCAACAACCAACCATCGACAACTGGAGCTACCTTGTCAGCAGCCTGGACACACTTGATGACACAACGGGTGCCGAGGTGCTTGGCCAACTGGTTAGCGTGCAACGTCGCCCTCGTGATGCAGAGCACTACCGAAACGTAATATCACTTGGCTATCGACTTCGCGGAGAAGGGCTGTCACCAACGGTGCGTTTGTTGGAACACTGGACGGGTGCCAAGCGATCCAATGACGGAAAGTCCTGGAAAGAAACGCTGGAAGACTGGACGGACTGGTATGAAAGAACCTTCCCCGACGGCGAACCCGTTCTTACCGGCAACGAAACGACAAGCAACGGTTCTTCAACTGCTGGCATCCTTGACGATCTTGAGCTTGTCGCCAATGTTGATGCGATGCGAGGGCATGCGATTTTCCAATCGGCAAATTGCGCGAAATGTCACCGCTGCCGCGGCACTGGTAACGCGATCGGTCCGGAGCTTACCAATCTGGCGAACCGATTCTCAAAACGTGAGATGATCGATGCGATTGTCAATCCAAGCGCGCACGTTGCAGATCGCTATCGTGCCAGCATCATTCAACTCGAAGATGGTCGGCAGATCGAAGGCATGACTGCGGAAGACGTCGACAAGTCGCTTGTTGTCCTATTGGCCAATGGAGATCGCGTTCGCTACGCGGCCAAAGAAATCGAAGCCACAAGACTGGTTAAAACATCGCCAATGCCAGAAGGATCAATCGACGAACTAACGCCGCAGGAAATTGGTGACTTGCTAAGTTTCATGGGCCACGTTTCGCGGACGGCAAGGACCAAAGATGGTTCAGGCAAGCTCAAGTAAGCCCGTCTGGCCACCAATCGATCTACGCCTGGATTGCCACTCTTCGACGAACAAGCAATCCCAGGCTCAACAGGCCGATCAACACCCCGGATGCCGGTTCGGGAACCGCTGAAATTTGACGGATAACCAGAGAGTCAACTTCAAAGATGAACGTCTCGTTTTCATCCGGGTTGGCTGTCGGCTGCAGTGCCGAGTTAAAAGCGGCGCCGAAACTGGAATCGGGTGCATTGATATTCAAACGAAAATCCTGTGGATCGATCGCCAAATTATCAAGGTCTTCGTGAAACAGCTCGTCGTTGACAAAGAATCGAATTGCCGTGGTCGTCAGTTCGATTCGGTAGTCGTTGAACTCAGTGATATCCAATCCCGGAACGGGCGCAAGCAATCCAACGCCGCCACTGTTAAAACCCTGATCGTCAAAAACGTTGGCCAGTACTTCATCTGGCAAATTGCTCAGAAGTTCAATATCAACTTCATCTCGCACAAGTGGATTGGAGTTTGGATCTAACCCAAACGTGAACATGCCACCAACCAGACCGCCCTGTAACGGATTCGTCGCATCGTTGACGAATCGGGAGCGAATTGAAAAGCTGATGCCTGCTGAATCGGTTGGTGCAAAAATCTGTTGCGTTCGAATCTCTTCACCCAAAAACAGTTCACCTGCTGCAGAACCAAAAGGATTAAAAGTTTGCAATCGCAACTTCAGCGTTCCTCCAGAAACTTCGGGAGCATTGAACGCACCTGGCAGGTCGGGGGAATTCAACTGCGTCCGTCCAAAGAACGATTCGTCCCCGGCACCAGAAAAAGTAAAGAGGTTGGTATCAACGGCAGTCCCATTGAATTGCTCGTCCAACAAAATCTGTCCCGATACCAAAGATGGAGCCAACGCAAAAACTATCGCTGCCAGAAAGAAACTTGGACGCAGAATCATGGTGGTCTTTCATTTAGAAGGAAGGACTGTCTTGAGCCGTATGGTGAATTGGGAACATCACCTGACGGGCAATTATACCCCGCAGTAAAACTGCAGGGGCGAAAAACACGCTGACTCCGTATCACATTGCTTCTTTTGTCCTGATTTTCAAGCTCATATAGCCTGCAATGCTATTGGAGAAGCTACTTCACTGACTCCGGAGCGACAAACATCACGCCAATCTTCACATCTCGCGGACCACTCCAGGCTCGACTGGTCAGCTCGATTGGATCCAACAACTCAGCATCAGGAAAGCGCTTCATCCAGCCAAGGGGAGGCCATTTCCTGTCTTCGACCATCTCCCAAACGATAGCGCCTCCCTGGGAGTTAAATTCTTCGTCAGTCAACCATGGACTGGCTTCTTCCGAAAGCGCTGCGTAAACATCGACATGACCTGGCATGTACGCATTGATGGACGCCGCGACGAACATGCTGCCACCAATCCTTTCGAGATCACTTCCAAATCGGGATCGCCAACGCCTGCCAAGTTCATCCGCTGCTTCGACACCTGGAAAATGAATGCGCGAAAGCTTGTCCCGAACCCCCGGTCCGACCGTGCTACGAATGGCCAGGGCCGCCAACATACAGAACCCAACAATGATCGAATCGCGCAAAATCTTGCTGGCAACTTTACGATCAGCCGGCAACTCAAAAGTAGAAAACAGAAACACCCCGAAAAAGCTGAACAGCGGACCACCCCACATACTGCGAATCGAAGCGCCCATCACCAACGCAACGAGAATGTAAATCACAATCGGTCCGTGGACGACGATCGTCACATAGCGGTGGAAAAACGATTGGCCTGCCGTAGTCTCCGCCTCTTTCTCTGACCCAACATGGGAACCATCATCTGTTGCCGCTGAATTTTTACGAAGCTTCCTTTCACGAATCATTGGCCAGGCCAAAACAAGCAGTGGCAGGAAGGCACCAAGCTGCGAGCCAATAAAACTGATCGGGGCAATCAAATGATTCAGTGCTACGTTTTGTCCTCCTTTTTCATCACTGCGACGCAGTGCATATTCAATGGTGACGAAATCGTTTTGAAACATCCAAATCAAGTGAGGCAGAAACACCAACACAGCCGTGGCAGTCAGCAGATAGGGCCCCATCGTTTTGAACCTGGCCCTGGTTGCCGGAATCAAAACCGGAATCACCAGCATCGTCAGGACCAGAACACCCATGTAGTACTTGCTGATCATCCCCAGACCAATCACCAATCCGGTCAGCAGCCAATACAGATTTCGTCCCGTGTTGGAATCGCGAGTCAGCGCCCGATACAGAAACAGAATCGCCAACGCCCAAAACGGACGCGTGATGATTGTGTTGTTGATGTCATTGACCATGAAGGTGCAGTAGTAGCAACCTTCCAACAGAACCACGCTGCAAAGCGCTGCACGCGGCGACAGTCCTTCACGAGCCAACTGCCAGACTGCCCAAAAAGTTGTCAGAACCGTCAACTGGGAGACACAGTACATCAACAAGTGCTGCCCCCCTCCTAGCCACCATGTGCTGGCGGCGATCCAGGCAGGCAAGGGCGGATGCTTGTGATAGCCAAGCTGCCACTGCTGTCCCCAATACAGCATCTCGACCATGTCCAGCGGCATATTCGGCTGGGTCATGAAACAGACGACCAGCCACAAGAAAAAATGTGCTGCTGCAAAGCCCCAGAAAAACCTCACTGTTGGGTCGCTATCAACCTCTGACTCGATCGACATATGGACTTTAAATTCCCATCCTTAAGACTCAATCGCTATTCCGAAAGCAATCAATCCAGTCGAGTTGTACAGCAGGATCAAAACATCGCAATGGGTGCAATCTTGCAGACGTTTTGTGGGGCTGGGGCTGGTATCATTGGCCTGTAGCTGATCTTCGTCCCGCACCGTTTGGAGAAACCACAATGCCCCAATCCCGGCAACCGAACAGGAAAGTGCGGAGCGATGCGTATCTTGCTTACTTGATCACTGCAGAAACCCAGGAAGTCATGGAATAGCTCATGGATGATAACTCAACCACGATTAGCCAACTCAAGGATAGCATCGCTGCGTTTACCGAGGAGCGGGACTGGAAACAGTTTCACTCGCCAAAAAACCTTGGCATGTCGATCGCCATCGAAGCCGCCGAACTGATGGAACATTTCCAGTGGATCACGCAGGAAGACAGTCAGAAACTTGACGACGCCAAACGGCATGAAGTCGGTGAAGAACTGGCTGATGTCATTTGCTACTGCGTGGCGCTTGCGAATTCGATGAATATCGACATCGCTCAGGCCTTCGAGAAGAAGATGGCTCGCAATCGCGAGAAGTATCCGGCCGAACAGTTCAAGGGATTCTACGGTCACGACGATCCGCAGTACGTTCGACGCGACGACTGAATTGAGTTACGATTTCAGTAAGTCAGTTCTTTCTTAGCGGGTCGTCGATGTTCAAAGCTTGGCAGTCAATCACACTTTGGAAACGAGTTCTTATTGGCCTTGTTTTTGGCCTGGTCGTCGGGCTCCTGCTACGCTATGTGATTCCACTTCCTGAGTTCACACAGGAAATCGATGGGGAAAAAGTCGCTGTCCCTGGTGCTCAATACATCGGCGAATACGTCATCTATCCTTTTGGCAAGGCGTTCGTTCGGCTGATCAAGATGTTGATCATTCCGTTAATCGCCACGACGCTGGTCGCGGGGGTTACAGCCATGGGCGACCCGAAAAAGCTTGGTTCGCTGGGCCTGCGGACGATGGCGTTGTACCTGGCGACAACCTTCTTTGCGGTGTCACTGGGCCTGGCGATGGGAACGGTATTAAGACCGGGCGAAAAAGTCGACCTTGGCAACGCCACCGAAGCAAGTTCTGACGCGGTAGAAGGAAAACTGAAGAAAGCGGAGGACTCCGGCGGCATCGTGGATCGCCTGTTGGAGATCATTCCGGAAAACCCTGTCGCAGCGTTGGCGGCGGGAGAAGTTCTGCCGACGATCTTCTTTTCGATCATGATTGGAGTAGGAATTCTGTTGGTCGGCCCGCCTGCCGATCCGGTTCGAAAGTTCTTCGATGCCGCTGCGGATGTCGTGATGAAAGTCACGATGCTGGTTATGGAAATAGCCCCTTACGGAGTCGCTGCGCTGATGGCGTGGGTCATGTGCACCAAGGGAGTCGGCATTCTTTCGAATTTGCTCTGGCTTGCGATCGCACTCTATGCGAGCTGCATTTTGCAGATCGTGCTGATCTACGGATTGCTGATCGTGCGTGGAGTTTTGAAACTGCCGCTTCGTCAATTCTTCCGCGGTGTCGCCGACGCCCAGGGCATTGCCTATTCGACAGCGTCTTCCAGTGCGACGCTTCCCATTTCGATCTCCTGTGCGGAGTCCAATCTCGGTGTCGACAAATCGGTAGCTGCTTCGGTATTGCCTCTTGGCGCCACGATCAACATGGATGGAACCGCGATTTATCTTGGACTGATCGCGCTCTTCGGCGCGCAGGCACTGGGAATTGATATCACACTGTCGCAGTATGTCATGGTTGCCCTTACGGCGACACTGATCTCTATCGGAGCGGCTGGAATTCCATCGGCTGGTTTGCTTTTGGCGACAGCTGTCCTCGCAGTCATCGAAGTGCCGCCAGAACAGGCGATCGCGATCATCGCATTCATTTTCCCTTTCGACCGAATCCTCGACATGATGCGAACGCTGACCAATGTGACTGGCGACATCGCAGTCGCCTGCACCGTTGCAAAGTGGGAAGGAAAACTGGACGAAGATGTATTTCGCGCAGAGGCCGAAGTGTAGCCTGGTTCTGGTTAGTCAGATTTTTTCGAAGCATCGTCTCCCGCTTTGCCTTGCTTCTTTGCGGGGAAATCTTTGAACTTGATCCTGTGGTAGTACCAGGTCATTGGTTCCTGCTTGCCGTCAAGATGATTTGTCTTTACGCGCAGTTCCGCTTTTTCGGCAAGTTCTTTGGAGATGTGAACTCGGGCGACGCGATGGCCTTCAGCTTCGCGCAAGTCCAATGACAGGCTCAAATCCGACATGAATCCCCCTCCGGCATGTTTCTTCTTGGAAGGGATATACAGATCGACATTGCGGATCGGTTTGAGTCGGCCATCGTCTTTGAGCGTGATGACAAGCGTGACTCTACCGGTATCGTGATCAACCACGGAAACGTCGTAGTCGAGCTTGAGTTCCTCTTTCGTCTCTCGAAGCTCAAAACCAAGCGGGACACTGTTTCCGCGAGGGGCAATCGTCAATGGAAGCATCAGAAAACATAGCAGCAAAAATGACCACTTCATGGCTTCTCCATATTTATATTTATATTCGCACCTGATGGTAACGATCAGATCAGCAATTCATTAACAGAAAAGTTGCTCGTTTTTTTTTGGCAGCTGGAGAACGCCTGTTTAAGGTCAATAGTGCCCAATCGAGAACCGATATGCAATTTTCGTGAGCGGCAAGGCGCTAGCCGCCGGTTGCCGATCGTTGAACTCAAAAACTGCTAGTTACTGATCAAAATTTTTGGTCCCAAAATATCGCTTTTTTCCGGCTTCTTTCGTAACAACTTTCTGGCTTGGACGTATTTTCTGTGGGAACTTAATGATGCACTGATCGTCGAACTCCGGTCAACTATAAAATTCAAGGATACAGCCATGCGTTGGTTTACTTCTCTGCTTCTGGTTATTGCACTCATGCCAATGATGTCACTCGTAACTGAAACTCATGCACAGGAGATCTCCTTCTGGGAAGAGTTCGCCCTGTCGGAGGATCGAACCAGAACCCTCGAAAAGTTGGTGCCCGGCAGCGAAGACTATTACTTCTTCCATTGCCTCCATGCGCAGAACGAACAAAACCTCGACGAAGTCGACTCGTTGCTCAAACGCTGGATCAAGCGTCATGGCAAAACGAATCAGGTTCACGTGATCGAGAATCGCCAGGCACTCCTGAAATACGGCGAAGATCCGAAACGTACGCTCGATCATTTGAAGCGTGAACTGGGGCTGAATTTCAACCATCAACGCCGCATCCCACAAGCGCAAAAAGATCTGCCGACCAAACTTGCCGTCGGCTTGATTGATCCGGACAAATTGATGGCCAGATACCTCAAACAGGACACCAACAGCCTGGGCAACTTCAACGACATGGGCCTGTTTTTCCTGGTCGACAAACCGCTCAACACCCGCCAGCGCCGCGACCTGCTCAAGCGAATCGACGATCCCACATTTCCTGGCATCGTGGAACTGATCTCGAAAGACGTCAAAGGAAAAGACGCCAAGCGATTTGGCAGTCTCAACATTCACAAACAACTTACCAAAGCTCAACTGGAAGAACTGGCCGATCTGGTTCCTGAACTTCGGTCACAGCAGAACTTCATCAACGAATTCCTGTTGCGATTGCAACCATCAGAAGATACCAACATCCGTGCTGATGCCGCAGCATACCGAAGTCACCTCGATGACATGTGGACTTTCGTCAGCC
>CAYUNP010000035.1:34166-35841 GCA_964446085.1 uncultured Pirellulaceae bacterium | reverse complement strand
CCTACTCTTTCTTGTCCCCAGGACGCAGTGCTCGAATCGGTGGCTCAGGCTCAGGCTTGAATTCAACCTTCTTCGTCTTGAGTAATTCAAGAGCTTCGGCGACGGCCCGTTCAAGTTGAGGATCACCACCTTCGATGACGAGCTTGGGATCATTGCGGACTTCGATATCCGGCGCGACTCCTTCTCCTTCAACAGCCCAATTGCCATCGACGTCAATAAAGCCACCGCGAGGAGCAACGAAACGACCGCCATCGATCAACGGGGGCGTATCCCAGGTTCCTACCAGACCGCCCCAAGTCCGTGTTCCAATCAGCGGACCCACTTTTTTGAACCTGAACAGATAGGGCAACAAGTCACCACCGGATCCGGCTCGCTCATTGATGATCATCACCTTGGGCCCAAACAATCCGGCCATCGGTTGAGTAAACGGGCGCTTGTCACCCGAGTTGGAATTGAAGTATCCCGTCAACTCGCGCGCCAAAATGTCGACGATGTAATCGGCTGCAGAACCACCGCCGTTGTTTCGTTCGTCGATCACGGCGCCCTGTCGGTTCTGCTGGGCAAAGTACATCCGATTAAAATAGCTGTATCCGCCACGCCCGGTATTGGGCAGCCATACATAAGCCAATTTTCCATCACTCAATTCGTCGACTCGTCGCTGATTGGTCGCCACCCAATCCCAGGTCCGCAGTTGGCGTTCACTGCCTGTCGGGACGATTGTGACCTCTTCGGCACCTTCAAGTTCAGGCTTGCTATTGACCGTGATGTTAATTGTACGGCCCGCCGTTCCCTCCAGCAGTTCGTAAGGGTTGGTGGCATCGTCGAGCTCATGTCCTTCGATCGCCAACAAATAGTCGCCCACTTGCACCTTCAGACCAGGAATTGAAAGTGGTCCAGTCAGACCAGGCGTCCATTCTTCGCCGGAATAGATTTTTTCAATTCGATACTTGCCGTTGGTAGCTTTCAGGTCGATTCCAAGTAGTCCCGTTCTGGGACTCGTCAGTTCTGGCAAGTCACCGCCACGAACGTAAGAGTGTCCTACGGCGACTTCACCGGAAACAATATCAAGCAGATAGTTGAAATCCGAACGGTGGTTCACATCTTCAAGCCACGGGCTGTACCACCCCCAAACTTCATCCCAATCTGCACCGTGAACATTGTCGACGTACAGAAAGTCCCGCATGAAGCGCCAACCTTCGCGTAACATCTGTCGCCACTCGGCGCGAGGGTCGACTTTGACTCGCATACCGCTGATGTCGATTGTTTTTCCACCGTCCTTTGGTGGACTGGCAGCATCGGCACTTTTCCAACCACCCGAAGTTCGAAGCAATACCTTTTTGCGATCGTGTGAAGTCGCAATCGAATTGACTTTGGTTGCGAACGCTTTAGCTTCTTTTTCTTTGATGGAGTATTGGTGAACGGTCGCTCCTGGTTGCCCATCGACGCCTTCAAGAACGAAGACCTTGCCTTCAGGTGCTCGCTCAAGTCCTACATAGTTTTTCGGCGAGAGCCCAGGTGCATCAACGATTCGAAATCCAATTTTTTCAAAGTCGATTTTCACTTTGACTTTGTCGTCCTTTTTCTCTTTCTTGTCGTTTTCATCTTTATCGTCTTCGGCATCTTCAGCGTCAGCATCCTTTGAGTCGTCCTTGCCGTCTCCTTTTTTCGAATCCGA
>CAYUNP010000035.1:21905-34066 GCA_964446085.1 uncultured Pirellulaceae bacterium | reverse complement strand
TTTTTTCGAATCCGAATCTTCGTCCTCCGGATCCTTTTCAGTTTCTTCGTCGCTTTTGGGCAAAAACGGAGAGGGGTCATCGGAATTCAAAACGGCAACGTAAAGCGAACGGGTGACCGGACGATCGTATGAAGTCATATCCAGCCAACCGATATTGAGAGCAAAATCAGTTGAACCAAGGAAGTACAAATACTTGCCTGACGCGTCCCAAACCGGGCTGATTGAATCCGCCATTCCATTGGTAAGGTTCTGCGTTTCGTCGTTTTCGGTATCGTAGAGAGCGATCACGCGAAGTTGCGTTTCCAGGCGGCGTGAGTAGGCCAGCCAACGCGAGTCGGGCGACCAAACTGGGTTCAGCGATCTGTCGGGATGTGCGTAACGGTCTGTGTCGACATGTTTGACATCGCCACTTTCAACATCCAGCACCAACAATCGATAGTCGGTGTCGGTAAAAGCAATTCGTTTGCCATCGGGCGACCAGGTTGGCACGAAATAGAATGTTGGTTTGGAGATCTTTATACGGCGCTGATTTTTTCCATGTTGATCCGCGATCACCATTCCATACTCGCCACCTTCGTCATTGAACCAGGCAATTTGCTGGCCATCAGGCGACCAAACGGCATGCCGGTCAGCCACACCCGAAGTCTGAGTAATGTTTCTCCAGCTGCCTTTGTCCAGCGGCGCTGTAAACAGGTCGCCGCGAGCCTCAAAGATCGCTCGTTTGCCAGTTGGCGAGAGTCGGGCATCTCGCAAGTCACCTGCTGAAATATCTTCCCATCGCGGTCGAGCCCAGTTTAAATCGCGGGAGACCTTGATATTGATTTGCGACGAGTCGCCTGTCTCAGGATCAAGTTCATGAAGGTAGCCAGCTTGCTCATAAACGATGACACCATCACCAGCTCCGATGCTTTTGCAGTCGAAGTCTTTATGTTTGGTGAGCTGTTTTTCTTTTTTGGTTTTTGGATCGTAGGACCAAACGTTGGCTGCGTAGTCCCGTTCCGACAAATAGTAAACAACTCCGTCGAGCCATACCGGCGCGAGGTGACGTTCGCCTTTCCAGGGAGTCGTTTCCCGTTCCCAATCTTTGGTCGAAACGATGCCGATCGGCTGGGCCTGGCCGCCACGATAGTTTCGCCATTCAGGGTCCCACAAACCGATCTCCTGATACGCAATCCATTTTCCATCGTCACTCATCTCTCCGTGATAAGCCTGTGGCAAATCCAATGCCTTCGGCAGTCCACCGTCCTGTGAAACGGTATAGAACTGCCACAACCTTGTAGGCTGGCCAGCCCGTCCGCTACGAAAGAGAACTTCATCATCGCTCCAACCTTGCACGACATCTTCGCCTGGATGAAACGTCAGTCGCTTCGGCTCACCACCGTCGGCATCAACGACATACACATCAGAGTTGCCGCCATACTGCGCTGTGAATGCAATCAACTTTCCGTCGGGAGAAAAAACTGGATCTGTTTCGCCACCCTGGCCACTGGTAAGTCGTTTGGCTTCACCGCCTTCGCGGTCAACGGTCCAAATGTCGTTGGCATGAACAAAGGCAACTTTGTTTTCTGATATGTCAGGGTCGCGTAGCAGTCGAGTCCCCTGCCCGGACAAGTCCGAAACAATGACCAGTAAGGCGATTGTAGATCCGAGAAATATAGACTTGGCAGCGCTACGCATGATTCATCCTCAAGTGGCCTGTCGAAAGTTGTTCCGGTTGCCATTCTAGTTGGTAACCTGAGGTTGTGTTTTAATGCGCGTCCTTCAACTTTGCATGACATCCGTGCTTATCGGTGTCCATTGGTGGTATTTCTTGCAGTCGTCAGCAAATTCTGCAGGTCTGAATTACCCACACGATGCGACATGCCTTTTCTGTCAGATCACAGGCCAGAGGCGCTTCTGGCCGATGCCACCAGAGAAAATTCTCTCGCTGGTGCAGAATTACGTCCAGAATGTTAAGCTGTCGGCGAAGTACTTCGTTGCTGATTCGCAATTTTTTATTCAGGCTATGCCGTGTTTCTAAGTGAGCCAGGTCAAACTCCCTACGATCTGAAATTCAACTTTCTCGGATTTCCGTGCCGAGTTCACCCAGCATTTTTCATTCTGCCGGTGTTGTTCAGCGGCGCCTTCAGCGGGATGTTCGGGCTCAACACCGGCATTTGTATGCTGATCGTTGCGGCCGTGTTTTTCATCTCAGTCCTGGTTCACGAACTGGGTCACACCCTGGCGTTTCGATATTTTGGAATCGATTCGCGAATTGTTCTTTACTGGATGGGTGGCCTTGCGATTCCTGGAGGCGGCATGGGATCCTGGGGTGGCGGAAGAACCAGAAGCCTCAAACCCAACGAACAGATCATTGTGTCGTTGGCCGGACCCGTGGCGGGACTGCTGTTGGCACTGTTTTTTACGGCCGTCCTTGTTGTGCTAACGGGTGAAGTCTTCATTCAGTGGCTTGGGCCGTTTCCTGTTCCCTGGGAAAAAAGTGCTGAAGGCACAGTATTGCTTGACGTACCTCCGCTGCACATGTTCATTCGTGTCAGCATCATCATCAACATCATCCTGAACATCTTCAATCTGCTTCCCGTCTTTCCGCTCGACGGCGGTCAAATCGCCAGGCAGTTGTTCGTCAAAGCGGATCCCTGGGCGGGCGTTCGCAAGAGCGTGATTCTTTCGATGTGCGTGGCAGTCTTCGTTGCTCTGTATTCGCTCAAGACGGGTGACACCTTTCTGGCGATCTTCTTCGGGTTCATGGCCTGGAACAACTATCAGTCTCTGATGATGGGCGGCGGTAGCGGCGGCAACCGCAGACCCTGGTAACCGCCATGAGCGACGCCCAGCTGGACTTTCCGCCACCGTTTCTCAAAGGAGTTTACCTCCGGGAAGATTTTGACTTTGGTGCCAGCGGCAGTGCGATTGAATCTGAAGTTGCAACACCGCACCAGTCAATCGAAGCAGATCCGTCGGTCAACGAATCACTTTTGATGACCGATGATGAATTCATCAAGTCACTAACGACGCTTTCGGATTCGGACGAAAAAGAAAAACAGCCAGAACAGGTTCTTCAGCCTGAAACTCAATCGGAACTGCTGCCAGAGGATCCAAAGGTTGCAACGTCTGCTCGCAAGGATCGCTTCCCGTTTTCAATTCCGTGGGTCGCCAAATTTGAGCTCGAATTCAAATCAGCGGTGACGTTTCTGGTTGGTGAAAACGGAAGTGGCAAATCGACTTTGATCGAGGCAATCGCCTCCATGGCTGGCTATCCGGTTTGTGGTGGCGGCAAGAACGACATGGCCAGTCAGTTCGGTCCCGAGCGAAACAGCGAACTGGCTGAAGCGATGTACACTTACTTCCTGAAGCGGCCTCGCGACGGTTACTTTTTTCGTGCGGAATTCTATGCCCAGTTCGCTTCCCTGCTGGATCAACGCCGAAGAGATCCGGATTTCCGCGGCGATCCGTATATGAGATATGGCGGCCAGTCACCGCATACCCGTTCACACGGCGAGTCCTTTCTCGATCTGCTGAACAACCGATTGGGTGATGGCCTGTTTTTGATGGACGAACCCGAAGCGGCACTTTCTCCACAGCGACAGTTGACTCTGTTGGCGATCATGGCCAAACGCGTGAAGTCGCAAAAGACTCAGTTCATTGTCGCGACTCATTCGCCGATTTTAATGACGTTTCCAGGGGCCACAATTTTGAACCTCGACACCGATACGATTCACGAAACGACGTTGGAAGAAACCAGTCACTTTCAATTGACTCGAGGCATTCTTGATTTTCCTGAAAAGTATTGGCAGCACCTGAACGAGTAGCGACCAGTTTCGGCAGCAGTTTTTGCAACCTGATTCAAACCACCCTCCCCCAGCGTGCGACACCGAATCACGCCGCTCGTTTTTGCTGACTACTGAAGGTCTCGGACGTATTGAATTGAGGCTGGGATGCGGGCTCTGCATCAGGATTGAAGATCTTGAGACCGGAAGCCTGGATGGCCTGGTTCACTCCCGCAGTATGACGGTAAACTTCGGAAGTCTGAGCCGCCGTTTTCTCCCAGCTAAACTCATTGCACCGCACTTTGCCGTCCTCAATAAATTGCTTCCGTATACCAGGGTTGTCGATCACAAAACTGATCGCTTCCACCAAGTCGGATTTGGAGCCTGGATCAAAAAGCAGCGCCGCGTCGGCAACAACTTCCGGAATACACGACGTGTTGGAAGCAATCACTGGCGTCTCGCAACTCATCGCCTCCAACAGTGGCAATCCAAAACCCTCGTATAGCGACGGATAGATAAACGCCAGACTGTTGCGATACATGCTCGACAGCCGGCAATCGTCCACCAGACCATGATTGAAGACATGGTTCTCCAACCCCAAGACCGCAATACTCTCTTCTTCGTGTTTCCTGAAATCAGGTCCGGCGACTCGCAACTGGATTTCAGGCTTGCGCTTCACGATCTGATGAAACGCCTGGAGCAAACCATCAAAATTCTTGTAGGACACCCGACTGCCGACGTACAAAAAGTAGGGACGGTCAGGAGTTGGCTGCCATTTGTCGGGCGTTACTTTCCCAAAATCAGTCGCGTGATGAATAACGGTTGAACGGGATTCACATTCGGGATACAGATCCAGCAAGTCGGATTGGGTTTTTTGCGACACACAAATGATCGCATCAGCGCGACGAATTGCGTTCTTTTTGAGCGCCGCATGTCGGCCGCGACGATCCAGCAGATCCGGATATCGTTCGTGAATCATGTCGTGTACCGTCAGCACCAACGGGATTCCATCAGTCGCTTTTTCGTGTCGGCTGAGACTGTCATAGTAAGTCAGGTGCATCAGGTCTGGCTGAATTTCCCTGCGAACCGATTCAAAATGAATTGCCTGAATTGATCGCGACAATTTCCGAAACGGCTTGGGCATCGAAAAGTCAAAAACGTGTCGTTGCAGTTTGCTGTTTGTTGGAAAGTTCTGACGCGTGTTGCGCGTCAGTGTAATCGACGGCGTGACTGAATCCGGAAGGTGGTCAATCAGCTTTTCAAAATAACGATTGATGCCGCCAGCTTTCTGACGATCATAAATCTTTCCGTCATACAACACATGCAAGTTTGCATCACTGTCGTAGAATCTGGATTCTGTCAAGTGAGTCATCAGGCGGCCTTTCCGGGATTGGCAAACATGTCGTACTTCCTGATGTACTCTGCAAAAGTGAGGTCGTCCACGATTTCCCCCTGTTCAAGGACGATGATGCGGTCAACGATCTCAAGCGTTGACAGGCGGTGCGAGATAATAATTGAAGTGCGGTGTTGAAGAAAATCCTTCAACGAATCATGGATCAGTTTTTCAGCATCGATATCGACCTGACTGGTGGCTTCATCGAGAAACAGAATTCGCGGGTCGGCAACAATGGCTCGAGCCAAAGCAGCCCGTTGACGCTGGCCTCCCGAAAGTCTGTTTCCCCGGTCGCCGACTTCGCTGTGAATCCCGTCGGGCAGTGAATCCAGAAAGTCAGTCACTCGTGCCAGTCGCGCCGCTTCATTGACCTGTTCGATGGTTGCGTTTTTGTTGCCGTATCGAATGTTTTCCAGCAACGTTCCACGGAACATCACCGGGTTCTGGTTCACCATCGCCATCTGGCTACGAATTTGTCTTGGATTGGCCTGTTTCAAATCGACACCATCGATCGTGACAGTTCCCCACTGGGGATCGTAAAACCGCGCCAGCAGCCCAATCAAAGTTGACTTGCCCGAACCGTTGGGGCCGACCAGAGCAACCGATTGTCCATAGGGAATTGTCAGGTTGATTTTCTTGAGCGTGATCTGTTTCAGGCTGTACGCGAAATTCACTTCTTTGAAAGTAATCGCGTCGGAATGCGTCGGCACCCTCACGGCTTGCTCGGGTGCGCAAACTTTGGGCTGCGTATTGAAAAAATCGTGCAGGCCTTTGGCTGAAACATCGGCACGAACGAGGTTGTTGTAGATCTCGCTCATCTTGCGTGCCGGCTCACTAATCCCGGCCAGCATCGCAAAAAACAGAAACACCGTGCTGACTGTCATCGGTCGCTCGCTCATTCGGACGCCCATCAAGTGCGTGGTATCGTTGAGCACCAGGTAGCCGCTGGCCAACAAGGCGATGGCGATGCAGATCATTCCGGCAAGCTCTGTCGTGGGACGGAGCAGCGAATCAAAGAACGCCTGTTTGACGCCCAGGTTATAGAGTGCCCTGGAAAATTTGTTGAAGCGTGCCTTTTCGGTTCGTTCGCGATTGTAAATTCTGACCACCCGCAGGGCGCTCAATGATTCCATCGTCGACTGTAGAACACCGGCGATGCCTCCCAGTTCCCGTTTGGCAGCCGCCCGCATTTTCTGGGCAACACGGTTGATCAACACGGCTGTAAAGGGAGCCACGACCATGGTCAGCAAAAGCAGTTTCCAGGAAATGCAGGCCGCAACCGAAAAGCAAACCAGCATCTTGAGCGGTTCACGGGTGCCTTTCCCGTAAATGCTGGTCAGCCCTGCAGTCACCAGATTCAGGTTATAGATCAGCATCGTTTGCATCGCCGATGTACCCTTGCTTTCGATCAAAAGCTGATCCATCTTTGTCGCCGACGAGAAGAACTGGCGTCGCAACGTCAAGGCAGTTCGATGTGCAATCTGGGCAACCAACACGGAATTCACAATCAGGCAAATTCCTTTGAGCACGGTCACCCCGACCAGGAAAACCAGCACAAGAATCAACGTACCGTAGGGCGTTTTGGGAACCCGCCCTTCCACCCACGGCAAGATGGAACGGTACAGACCGTTGGCTTTCTGTTCGGCTTCGAGTTGACGTGTGTTACTGTGAAGTTCAGTCCTCATTTCCAGTGACGAACTGTGATCAGCTCGATCGATCGCCGTCTCAAGTTCCGCATTGGAAACGCCCAGTTCGGCAATTTGAACATCGGTACGGTCAATTTCCGCAACGATCCATGTCTCGATCGTGTTACCCGAAAGGACGACTTCGACGAAGGGATAAATCGCCGAAATACTGCTGCCCCAAAGCACACCGATCAACAAAGAGTTGAACAACAGCGCAGCGATCCGCCAGCGGTTCTTCAGCGATATTTTTACTACCTTGAGAAGGTGAATCATGCCAGCCTGGAATACGGGTCCATCTGCGTGTTGTTATGCAGCTTTAAGTTCAGAAGACGTTCCATGAAATGGCGGTGAAACCATTTGCGTTCTGGAACCATGAACACGATCACGAAAAACCTGTTCCAGAACGGCGACAAGTCGGTTCTCCACGTTTTCTGTACTGGCCCATGCTTCGAGTCTTTGACGTGCATTGGTCGCAAGCGTTTGATAAGCCTCTGGTTCCTCTTTGGCGACTCGATAGCTCTCGCGAATCTGTTCGACCATCGAAGTCCATACCAGCCGTCCCCAGGTGGAACGCATTCGATGTTCCGGATCGTGCGGCCAGGCAGCAGGTTCCGCGTGCGATTCAGCAACGAAGCCCACCTGGCCATCGAAGTAGTCAGAAATTGCTGAATGGCAAGGCGATACTCCGGGCCGACCCGCAGCAAGAAAATTCATCAGCGGAAGACAATTGCCTTCTGCCCGCGTCGTCTGGATGTAGTATGTCGATGCGTTTGCCAATTGCACCATTTCTTCGTCAGACAGGTAGCTGTTGGTCACCACGATGCGGCACTTGTGATCGATCTGTCGACCAAGATAGAACCTGAGAAAACGAGCCACTGCGATACGATCCCTGGTGATCAACTTGATCACCAATGTGGCGTCCTCACGATCGCCAACGGCAGCCAGAAAAGAAGTGACCAAATCAGTCCAGTTCTTTCGTCCGTCTTTGGGGTTGAAAATACTCGTGTAGACGACTCCGCTTAAATCGAGACTCTCGAAATCGAAATTGTCCGGCAGCGCATATTTCTTCTTGAAAGACCGCAGGTATTCGGAGGCACCCTGTTGGAATTTGTTACTGACGGCCGCACAGAACGCTTTTTTGATGGACCGTTCAATCGGTTGCCCCACCTTCTTCAACAGCGACTTCTTCTTTCGAACAGTCGACAAATGCAAAGCAGGCTTTTCGTGTTTGGCGGCTTGAGTGGCTTGAGCGAAACTGTATCCCGAGCACTCAACGGACTCTTGCTGATGCGGATCCCAGGAATTGACATCGAACCAGGACGGGTGTGTGGGAACCTGGACGTGGTGGATTGGAACTTCGACTCCCGCCTTGCGAAACGCGTTGGACGTAAAAGGACCACTTACGATCAGGCCGTCGCACTGTTTGGCAACGGACGTCCAGTCATTGGATGGTTTTGAATCAAAGGCTTCATTGGGGATGTCCGGGAATTCCCATGCCGGCATCAGCACATTGGCGCAGTTCGGAGAAAGATAGGCATCCTGACAGGGAATCACCGAAAGGTGGACAGGCTCATAGCCTTCAGCGCGAACCTGCGAAATTGCCTGCTCAAGATTTTCCTCGGGCTGCGTCACCGGAACAACGGTGCCCCATTTCTCCAGAATCGGCGCGTACAACTGCATCACGATATCGTGGGAGTAACCGGGCACTCCCATATTTTTTCCTTTGTCAGCGCCGGTACCGTAGGAACTCAGCAATACTGCCCGACGAGCCTGATGGGCGATGCCCTCTGTCCCTGTTTGACTCTTTGTATTCATCCTTGTTCCGTTTTACACCTGCGAACACCATCGTAAAAATGCGATGAAGCTCTACTGTTGATAGTCCCACTAACAGATTTTCAGGCCGCTTTCCTGGCGATCAACACCTGACTCTTGGGCATGAAATCGTCCAGAACTTCCTTGATTTGCTCGCCCTTGGGAGTCTGCATCAATTCACTCCAAACCGCTGCCCAATGATCCAGAATCGGCTTGTTGGGTTCGCCCAACTCCTGATCGGCGGCCCAAAACAGTACCCACCACATCGACCAGTAGAATCCGTGAGACTGACGTTGCTCCACTTGCAGACCAGCGTGCTCCAGAAGCTCTGCGAATTCATCGCGTTCGAAAATGCGAACGTGATTTGGCTTTTCCCAGTAACCCGCGGGTGCGATTTTCTTCTGGATCTTTTCGCCGACGGGATCCGGAACCGTGATCAGGAAAGTTGCCCCCGGAGCACCAACACGAACCAGCTCTTTCATCACCGCGGCCGGATCGTCGACATGCTCAAGGACCTCACGACAGATGACTTTGGTTGCCGTGTGGTCGGCCAATGGCAATGGCGTCGAAGTGCTTTGATGAACTTCGAACTCTCTCGCCGCGGACTTGGCCAGTCTCTTGCGAGTTGCTTCGACATTGTGTGGACAGACATCGGTCGCGATGACTTTTGCTTTTTGACGGGCAGCAAAAAGAGAGATACTGCCGTCGCCACATCCAACATCAACAACTACGTCCTCAGTGGAAATATTGAAGCCATCATAGAGCTGGCCTTTGTCGGCAAGGAAAATTCCCGAGATCGCCGAGTCCTTTTGCTGGACCTTGTTCGAATTGGGGCGGACAAAGCCCTTCTCTCGGGTCGGGTGATTTCCGGACTCACCGGTCGCAGGTTTGCTTCCGAAAATTTTCAATGGGCTGAATTTCACTCGACTGTGCCAGAATGGAAGAACGGTTGAACCTTGCTTTATTCGGACACCTATCGATAAATCTGAAACAAAACTAAATGAGACCCTAAACCCAATTGACGGTAAATTCGGCAAAGTTTTCCTTGCACGACTGAATTTGCTGATCCTTGTAGTATCGAAAGACGATTTCTCTCTTCGTACGTCTGGAGAAAGAAAGAACAATGCAAAAACCAGAAGTGAATTTTTTTGTACCCGGGTTCAGCAAGTGCGGCACGACGACGTTCTGTTCGTTGCTAGCGGATCACCCTGAAATTTTCATCCCAAAAATCAAGGAACCCTGCTTCTTTGCGCACGCCTGGCCGAGAGGATGGGATTGGTACGCGAAACATTTCGAAGGGTCCGAAAACAAAGTCGCTGGCGAAGGCAGTACTTTCTACACGGCGAAAACTTCCGAAGATGCAGCCGCTGACAAGATTCTCGAATTCTATCCGGACGCGAAGTTTATCTTCATTGCCCGTGATCCGATCACACGCATTGAATCAAGCTACCGCGAGCACCATCACAGCGGACATCTTTACGGCGTGCATGTGCCGCTGGACCTTGAGAAAACGCTGCGAGAATTCCCCAACATCATCGACGATACCAGTTACTGGTCGCGGCTCAACGCCTACCGAAAACGGTTCGACGACAGCCGAATTCACATCCTGTTTTTTGAAGACCTGATCCGCAATCAGCAACAGGAACTGGAAAAATGTTTCGAGTTTCTGGGCGTCGATCCCAAAGTCGAGATTTCCGGAAGTGACCGGAAACTCAACCCGGGAAGCAAGAAGTGCTACGACACGGATCTGATGCGTTGGTTCCGCACAAACCAGCCAGCTTCAATGGCCTGGAAAGTCATACCGAAAAAAATGCGGTTGGCGATGGAAACCAACAGCATGTTCCGCAAGCCGTTTGACAAAGCGATTCAGTGGCCTTCTTCGGCGCTGGACTACACGCTCGAAAAACTGGAATCGGAAGCAAAGAGCTTTCTTGAATTTACTGGCAAGCCGGCCGATTTCTGGGATCTTGGTCCATTGGCACGCAAGTCGACGATGTCAAAAGCTGCCTAGGTGCCTGTCAGACCTGATTGACCAGTCGATCGGGTACCATGCCACCCTCTTGCGTGAGCATGCTTACGCAAGCGTAAACATGGCAATCATCAATTCAGTTTTAGCGAACCACTAGCCTGATGCCCGACATATCGGCATTTGACGGGTCAGTCTGTCATTCAAGAGGATTTGAGTGGGCAGGCCAGGTGGACTCAGTATTTTTGTTATCTGACTGGAATCACAGCGATATTGCACAGCGAAACCGAACTCGCTAAAAGCCCTTTCGAGTCGGTTCTCAACCGTAAAGCTGGACTTCTGTAAATTGCAAGTTAGTCTTGAATCAGATGGGACTACGAAAGAAATTTGATGATTGAGTTTGCTGGGCATCACTTCACGGAAGAATCCGTGTCTGCCAACTGGCCCCCTACAAAACCGCGTGTCAACGAAGTTTTTTCGGCATTGGGACGCTCGATGTCTGTCTACACGCCGATCCTCGAGAGCGTTCAAACGGCATCCGATTCGGTCTCTCATTGCGCGGGAACGGTCTATCTGTTGAAGGTGCTTCACGAGGGCTTGCAAGAAGGGGGCACGATTTCGGGAACCCTCGGATCTGCCGAGTGCTGCCGAAAGCTGGCGTTTTCGTACACGGATCGAAGAATCCACCTTATCTCGATCGGCGAAGACTGCGGCGTGCCGGATATGACGTTGCAACTGGCAGCTCGACTGCCACAAGTGATCGCGGCGGTACAGGAGAGTGCCCTGCATACTCACGCTGTGTCGATTGATGAAGAGCACGCATTTCTGCTGTTGGCATTGGGACTGTATTTTTCAGCGGGCGTCCCCTCGGTGCCAACTTTTGAAAAGATAGTCCCCTATTTTTCTGAACAGGGTACAATCAGAGCTTCGATTGGGAGTGTAATCGATTTGCTCAAACAGGGACTTACTGTGTCTCAGTCTCTTGAGCGTTCACAGCTTTTACCTCCCCAAATTACAAGCCATATCTCAAAAGGTGAGAGTCGCGGCGAGTTGGAAACAACGCTGACCCAACTCGCAAACCTTTCGGTGTGGCCAGTTTGATTGGTTACGAGTTCACATGTTTCGATTGCCTGGAATTCTGATACTGGCTTTAATCTTTGCGGGTACAACCTGCGACGTAGCCACAGCATGCCCGGATTGCAAAGGAGCACTCCACGGTGAACTGGCATTGGGTTATGCGATCAGCATTCTTTTCATGATGGCCATGCCGTTTCTCATTTTCACATTCTGGGTTGTGACCATCCTGCGACTGAGAGCAAAAATGAAATCCCGGCCTCATCCTCTTTTCGCGCTTGAGTCTGAGTGATTGACGGCGTTGATTCCAGCGCGGCTTGCGCGGCTGTGACAGCCCTGGTCGGGTTTCGCATGCGCACAAAAAAACCTGCTGACATCCAGCAGGTTTTTTGAGTTCGACTTTTAAAAGAAAACTAGGCCTTCTTCTTTTTGGCAGCTTTCTTGGTGGCCTTCTTCGTAGCCTT
>CAYUNP010000035.1:0-21805 GCA_964446085.1 uncultured Pirellulaceae bacterium | reverse complement strand
GCCTTCTTCGTAGCCTTTTTCTTGGTGGCCTTCTTCGCGGCCTTTTTCTTGACTACAGGCTCCCCAGTTTCCGGATCGACTTCAGGCTCATCGATCACTTCTTCTTTCACCTTTTGAACGAAGTGTGGAGGCTTGCCTTCCGGACTGAGTTCCTTGGCTCGTTTTTCTGCTGCCTTGCGTTGATTGAATTCGTACAACGCGACTCGCTTCATCTGATGGTTGAAAACTCCCCAGAACATTCGCAAACGAATTTCAGCCGCAGCTGCCGCGCGAGACTTACGCTTCTTGGCAGGCTTCTTTTTCTTCTTTTTGGGCGCTTCCGCATCATCGCCCTCATCAGCCGCTTTTTTCTTGGAGGCTTTCTTTTTGGTCGTTGCTTTTTTTGCAGTCTTGGAAGCTTTTTTCTTGGTCGCCTTTTTGGCCATGATCTCTTACGTAAAATGAAAAAAGTTGGACAACAGAAAGCGTCAAAATTGAATAAATGACGTATTCTGGGGCACTTGCGAACCGCAAAGTATATTTGCTTCGACACGAATTGCCTACTGCTGACGTGTGACTGAGCCTAAAATTGATGCTCATTGCCAAATCGTGACCAAACCCGCAATTGGCGCGGCCCTGGTAGCCCTGCAGATGGGTTCAAAACTGTGCCGCGTTATGTTTTTTATCGACCAATATGCCTGATCCCCCGCCGGAACCAAAAACTCGATATGAGCTCACCGATCCGGATGTTCGGCTGATGCTGCGCGTCCGGGACGGCGATGAGCCTGCGTTTCGTGAGCTGGTCGAAAAATACCAGGGGCGACTGGTGGGGATTTTGACGCATCTCGTCAGCGACCGGGAAACCGCTCAGGATCTCGCCCAGGATGTCTTTCTGCGTGTCTATCGGGCTCGCGAACGGTATCAACCGACCGCTAAATTCTCGACCTGGCTGTTCACAATCACGCACAATGTTGCCAGCAATTCGTTGCGAAAGTCTTCTCGCAGAAAAGAAATCAACCTTGTTTCCTCTCCCTCGGGTTCCATGCCTGTACGGCCACTGGAAATGATGGCCAAGGAAAAAAGTGGACTCATGCCAGCACGGCAGCTGCTGAAGTCCGAGATGGAAGAAGTCATGTTGGCAGCAATCGAACAGCTCGGTGAGAGACAGCGTATCGCTACGATGCTTTCCAAATTCGAAGGAATGAGCTATCTGGAAATCGGTGAAACGATGGGACTGACAACACAAGCGGTGAAGTCACTTTTATCACGCGCCAGAAACAACCTGAAAGACATTCTGAAACCCTATCTGGAAACCGGGGTTCTAACAGACGGCGTTGCTGACGAAATGAATCCGGTCCAGGACAACGAGGCTCAGAGTAACTGACAATGGCCAAAGAACCAGGCAAAACCCAGGACGAAATGGACAGCGAATTGCTGACGGCTTATCTCGACGGCGAACTTGCCGACGCCGATAGTGCCGCAGTTGAAAAGCGACTCGCTGAAGATCCATCGTTTCACGCGCACATGCGTGATCTGCAGTCAGCCTGGGATATGCTTGATAGCTTGCCGTTGGTTCAACCCAATAGCCACTTCGTACAGACGACAGTCGAAATGGCGATTGCAGGACACACCAACAAGAAGCCGACGAACGGAATCATTCTCAAAAGTTTGCTGTTGTTACTGGTTCCAGCAATTGCGTTTGCGACCAGCTATTTTCTCAAACGCGAATCCATCGAACAGCCAGAACGGGAACTGGTGAAAGAACTGCCGTTAATTGAAAATCATGACCGCTATGACAAAGTCATTTTTGAAGACAGCGCCGAAGACGGCATTGCGTTCCTGAAGTCGATCTCCGCAAAGGGGCTCTTTCGCCAGATTGACGACCTGTTTCAGGTCGATTCACCGGTAGAACCGCTGAACGATTTTGATGAACCATCCCATCCGCCAACCGAGAAAAGTATTCGCGAACGCAGCGATCGTCTTTCCCGCATGACGGACGAGCAACTGGATGAGTTGTTCGACAAGAAGGAAAAGTTCGAATCTCTGAACACGGAACAACAGAACACCTTGCGCGAATTCCATGAAATGCTCGCCCTGGAACCAGACCGCAGCAAACTGGTCGAGGTCCTGGCATCGTACTATGACTGGTTAAAAATCCTCGGAATGAGCCAACGCGCAGGTTTGCTGGACATGCCATTGAATGAACGGCTCAGGGAGATTGGCAAAATCACCCGTCAACAGGCACAGAAGGATTTCGGAACGATCGGCTCGACCAGGCTTCCGCTTGATGATGCGAACGACTTTTATTCGTGGTACGCAGTTTCGATTCAAATTTACGAAATTGAAATCCGTGAACGAATTGTGGAGGTCTGGAAGAAGCAGCGAGACAAGAGAGGGCTGCCCTATACCGAACGGGATATTGATCGAATCAGTAAAGCGCCGATCGAGAACCTGGTTGATCTTTCGATGCGACATGACCGTGAAAATTTTGGAAGAATCCTGTGCGACAACAGAGTAGAAGACCAAATCGGGATCAACTACCTGCGCGGGATTCTTTCTGACGAAGCGAGAGCCATCATCGATCAACCGGAATTCACCGAGGCTGACCAACGTGAACTGATCCTGAGGTGGATTGGAGCTGCCAGCCAGGCACGGTTTCCAATCAAGAAAGAAGATTTGGATGCCTTCCGCGCGGAACTCAGCCAGGAAGTACGCGATCAAATGGACAACTCACATCCTGACAAATGGCATGACACCCTGAAAAGGATGTACTGGGAGAAGAATTTTGGCCAGCGATCCCCACAGTCAGAACTGGAAAAGTTCGTCGAACAGAACGGTTGGGCTGCCGAGCTTCTGCTCGACGATCTGTAATCCGTTGTTGCTGCGGCTCCACGAATAAGGCGAGCCCACCGCACGGGTGAAGCTCGCCATGATTCGTGATCTTCAAACTCGCGATACCTATAGCGATTCGAAAGTATCGAAACCGAACGCGACCCCCTGCTGAGGGAAGATCGCATAGATCGTGGTTGTCAGGTACTGGTTGACTGCTTCCGAAAGTCGCTGGATCGGTTTACGTGGCACCCAAACAATGTCCGAATCACGCAACCAGATCTCATCCGAAGGATAGGGACGACGACCGTTGAGAGCTCCCTGAAGATCGAGCCGCGTCGCGATCAGTTGCCAGTTGGCGTCACGACGGAACACAATCACCTGTCGCACGTTGCCTCCAGGCAGGAATCCCTGAGCCAGAGCAATCGCCTGGATCGCAGACGTTGGTCCCGTGAGTTCAAATTGGCCGCTCTGTCCAACTTCTCCTCCCACATAGATGAAACGTGGTGCACGCAAAGTCAGAATCGGAGTGACCTGCACTCCGCCAAAGTAAAGCCGGTAGCGAGCGTTGACTTCCCGGCCGATTTCTTCCAACGTCAATCCAATCGCAGGAACGCTGCCAATGAGCGGAAGCTGAACCGTGCCATCAGGCGATACCAGAGCCTCTCTTGACTGACCACCATTACCGGCACGTGCATCAACGGCATCACGCAAATCCTGCAGTGGCGTATCTCCCTGAGTTACCTGAACGACAATCTCCGGGTTCTTGACGTATTCGGTGTAACGGTCGTTGAGTTCGCGTTGCAAGTTGTTGATCGTCTTGCCGGCAGCTCGGACCAGACCAATCAGCGGAAGCGAAATGGTGCCATCAGAGAGAAGCTGGACGGTTGGCTGATTCAGTGTTGCATCAGTTGCTGAGGTAACCTGAATGGTGTCACCAACGAACAGTCGATACGGCTCGTTGCTGCGGCGACGCGTGAGCAGGTAGACGAATTCCAACTGATCGCCGATGCGAATCCGGTAATCCGGAACATGGGGTGTGCGAAACGGTCCAATGTATTCGCCGTAAGCATACTGTTCCCATGCTTTTCCTTGTGCGTTAGCCCATCGCGGCTCGAAAAGCCGTCCGCTACGGGAATCTTTGTCGACTGAAAGCAGTGATTTCGAAGGCAGGTTTTCCTGCGGCGGTTGTGCGAATCCATATGCTTGCTGCTGATCACCGTAACCAAATGACGGCTGCTGTTCGGCATACCCGAATGACGCTTGCTCGGTGTATCCATATCCTTGAGCCACCGGTTGTGAATAAACAGCGCTACCAACGCCGCCGCAACCACAGGCGCCCTGACATCCGCAGGCCAATCCCTGACACAGCTGCACTTTGCTGTCGCGAATAACGCCATCTGCCTGATTGGGATTCGCGGCAGCTTCATAGATCGCCGTCCGAACGCGACTCTTTTTGGACTTTGAATTCAGTCGTGACGCCGTGAGATCAATTTCCGCCGTGGCAGGACGCACATTGGAATCGAAAGTTACCTCATTTTGCGGCCCTACGAATCGGTTACCAACTTCTGGCGTTCCGCTGTCGAGCGTAAAAATCGTACACAGGATGAAAGCCAGAAAGGCTGTCGCCAGTGTCAGTTTCAGAATTGCCTTGAATGTCATGGCTAACTTGCCTCAGGATCAAACAGTATGTTTTGCGGGATCAAAAATTGTGTTCAACTATCGACGGACAGACTTCGGTACGAGAATCGATCCAATACGATCAACAAACGATGGCTTGTCCTCTGTCTCGACATTGGCCGCAGGAACGACCAGGCCTTGCCGAGCCTGCGCCGCCATCACGGCATCAGGGCTTTCCAATGGACTGCGAGCAACAAACTCACCAGGCTCGACCCAGTTAATCGCTGCCGGGACAGAGGCAACTGGTTCACGATGGACCGCCATTTGGTATTCATTGATTGCCAGATTCGCCAGGAGCGCGTCCTCCTGGGTTCCTTTTCGCTGATGGACTTTCGCCAGATTTGCCCAACTTTGTGGGACTGGATTGATTTTCAGACTCTCCTTGAGAAAGACTTCCGCCCGCCCAAGCTGCCCATTGCGAGCCAACAGCACGCCCAGTTCATTGGCACTGCGAAAGTTTCCAGGGTTCGCCGTCAACGAGGCATGGTGAAAGATAATCGCCTGAGTCAATTCCATGGATTCGGGATCAGGATCGTTTTGTGCTGAAATGGATTGCATCTTGCCCAGACAGAACAGGGCTTCGGCTGCAACGACGTTTTGGCCACCACAGGAACCCAGTTCGTGTCCTGCAAATTCCAGATAACGCCGTGTCGCATCAGAAGCAGTCATCGTGGCTGCTTCCTCTTTACTGATGGCTTGCGTCTCGTGGCTTTCGATAATGTAGCCAACTTTCAGGATGATCTGCCCCTGTGGATCATCCACGACAAAGTCACCTGCTTCTTTCATCGCCAACAATCCGTTTCGCAGCGAAGCCGCGTGCGCGTTGCCGCCTGAATTCGCGTCGAGTGACTCTGCGAGGATACGCAGTGCTGAGAGAAATTCCTGGCGAGCAGCTTCGGTTGCGTTTCGTCGAGCCAAAGATTTTCCATACTCGATGTGATGGACCGCTTTTTGAGCTGCGATCTCACTCAAGCCAAAATTGGCAGCTTGTGGTGCTGGCCTGACAAACTCTGCAGGCGTCGCCAACGTCGACTCGTTCACCTCGGTGCCGATCGCGGAGTCAACTGATTCAGGAGCCCGTTCCGGCATTTTGGCGACCGGGTAGGATCTTCTGAGATTACCCGCCTTAGCGAAAGGATTCGTGGTCCACTCTGTTTTGTCTACCATGGACTTGGTGACTGGCTTTTCAGCGTCGACCGTCTCAGGCTCAATCGAGTCAAGCTGGAACGCGTCATCGGGAAGAGAAAGCGTGTCGCCGTCAGGGGTGGCAGTCGCAATCACCAAAGGCTGGTTCGAGGGCTCTGACACTGGGGCGATCGTTGGCAGTGCAACGATGTCAAACGCGCTTTGGTCCACGCCGTTTTTAATGGCGTTTTGGTCTACACCGTTTTCAATGGCGATGTTATCGAAGACGGCCGTAGAGTTGTCGTAGCTGTTGAAGTCTGCTTCGAAGGCGTTTGTAACTTTCGAAGAATCTGAACGATACGCATAGAACATTGCGAATAGTCCAGCGCCGACAAGCGCAAACATCAGAAATCGTTTTGTGGAGATCTTCATCATGGCCTCAAACTGCAAATTTGCGACGCAACAAAAGAGTCACGTCGTGCAGTTTCTATCGACCAATACGAATGATCGGGCGAAGCCGGTTGTTCCGATTATACGTTTTTCTCCGGGTCAGCGGGCGGCGCGATCCGCACAATCCATAAAGCTTAACGTCAAAGTCTGCCTACTTTCACATCGATGCCAGCACACACCAAACTGGTTGCCCGCGCACAGCGTCCGACAGCTCAACAACGCCGCAACGAATCAGTAGATTGGTTGGCCTGGAACGCGGCGAGCTACTGAATTCGCTCAAGCGTGAAATACGACAGCGGAATTTGCACGGCGCCAAAATTGGCTGTCACGCGACCCAAAAGATGATTGCGGTCAAGCACAACCACTTTGTCCACCAACAAGCGAGCAGGATCGGTCCGCTTGGTTGCCGCAGCACCATAGTTGAAAACGGCTCCATGCTTGAACGCACCAACGCCACGCGGAGCCTGAACCTGATAGGGTCCGATCCGTGAGACATAGCCATCTTCGGGCATACCAGCAATCGGCGCCCACCCAATACTACGCAGCAGATCGTTGGAAACTTGCTCAACCAGGATGTTATCACCACGCAAATCGCAGGGTGTTGGCTGAACTTCCTTGATAAACTGACGATAGCCCACCAGTTCAACAATCCCCTTGTTGACGCCTCGCCAACGCCCAACCAGTTCGTGTGGTGCCGGAGTCCTGGCTTCCTTGAACATCTTGCGATAGTCCAACAGCGAAAAGTTCCGCGTGTCCATAATGTCGACGCTTCCCTGGGATTTGGGCCGTTCCAGTCGAGTGCGCCAGATGGCTCCATCTCCGTTGCGAGTCATTTGAGACTGCACATAGGCGTGCTTGTGTAGCGGCACATGGTCCCACGACGGCAACGTGGTCTGGTTGCGAGGATTTGACGCGAATGCCTGCTGAATCCGGGTCAGTTGAGCAACAGAACTCTCTGGCAGGCAACTCAATACGGTCACCAAAACGGCAAGTTGAGTAATTCGGTTCATGGGATTCCGTCTGATGGACTAGAATGGAGGGACTTCAAATCAATCGACCATCACAATCAAAGCTCGGGCCTGGAATCCGAATCTTTGGTGCAACCCACCCTTTCTTGGTCCAGTTCTCCAGGTTATTCAGATTATGACGGCTTCTATCGAGAATTTCGGACGCAACGTTCGCATCGAGCCGGCCTCAATCCACCGCGTCGATTCGGAAGCCGAAGTGCTGGCAATCCTGCAAGCAAATCGTCGCCAGCAAGTCAGAGCAATTGGCTCGCTGCATGCCTGGAGTGACATCGCGAAAACCGATGGTCTGGTTATCGAAATGAGTTCGCTCAACTCGGTTGAAGTTTCCGACGACGAGAAATCCGTCTGGGTCGGTGCAGGCTGTACCGTCAAACGGCTTCTCAGAAAGCTGGCTCGTCAAGGGTTAACGCTACCTTCGGTCGGCCTGATCGACGAACAAACGGTTGCTGGCGCGACCGCAACGGGCACTCACGGATCCGGCAGCAACAGCCTTTCGCATTTCATCAAAGCAGTTCGCATCGCGCACTTTGATGCTGCTGGCGACGCGAGGATCGCGACCGTCACCTCAGGCGATGAACTTCGCGCGGCTCGATGCTCGCTGGGATTGATGGGCGCGATCGTGGCGATCGAATTTGAATGCCGCAAACAATACAACATCGAAGAGCACGCTCGCGCCCACAAAACCCTGGCCGGCGCGATTGCGATGGAATCCTCTCACCCGCAGCAACAATTCTACCTGATCCCCTGGGCCTGGAATTATCTTGGCCACCACCGCGTCGAATCGAAACAGCCCCGAAGTCGCCTGGCGACTCTTTATCGTCTGTACTGTTTTTGTGTGATCGATGTTGGATTGCACATCGCGGTAACCCTGCTCTCACGAATGATAAAATCCGCTGCGGCCATTCGCTTCTTTTTCAGATACATATTGCCGTGGACGATTATCAATCGCTGGAAAGTTGTTGATGACGCGCATGCGATGCTGGTCATGGAACACGATCTTTTCCGCCACATTGAAATCGAAGTCTTCGTTCCGCGAAGTAAAGTTCAACAGGCGACAGATCTTTTGATCGACGTGCTTTGTGTTTTCGGTTCCAAGCCAAAACGCAATGCCGAATCAACCGATGCACTGCTGGATTCCGCTCACCAGAAAGACACGCTCGATTCGATGGCAGGATCCTATTGCCATCATTACCCGGTCTGTTTTCGCCGAGTCCTCCCGGATGACACGATGATGACTTCCACGGCTGAATCGGATACCGCCTCGCGAGATGAAGACTGGTACGCCATCAGCTTCATCAGTTACCACAATCCCGACGAACGTGATGGCTTTTTCGGTTTCGCCAACTTCATTGGTCCGCTGATCGCTGAGCTCTTTGGCGGGCGTTGCCATTGGGGAAAGTACAACCCGCTGGACCGCGACCAGAACGCCTGTCTGTACAGCGAAATGGATGCATTCAAGGAAGTCGTGAATCAGTTTGATCCCGATGGCCTGTTCGCAAACGATTGGCTTAATGAAGTGGTGTAGGATCACAAAAGAGCCATGTCCGATCAAAAGTTAAACTACTTCGTATTCCTGATCACTGCGATTCCAATTCGCATCCTTGCATTTCTCGCATCGCGGACGGTTGTAAATCAAGTTTCGATCTCTTCCGACGTCGTCACCAAGCATCGGTTTTGGTACAGCAACTTCGTTCGCTTTCCAGGAAATCTGGTGCTGCGTTTCCGAAAGGCCCCCGTACAGGTTCTTTCCAGGGACAACTGGCAACAAAGAGAATGTGAACTTGCAGGCGCAACGATCGCGGGCGGAAAACTTGAACTCGCGCGTCTCGAAGGCGTTCCGCTTTCCGAGTTCCTGAAGACTGAAAAATCGGAAGACAGAAAGTCAGAAGCAATTTTGTCCGCAGCCAGATCGCTGTTCGAATTCCATCTCCGTTTCAACCAAAGCCATGGCGACGCATCGGCGAGCAACGTCATGATCGCAGAACTGCCAGGCGGCGGATTTTCGGCAACATGGTTCGATTTTGATACCGCCCACACCGGATCGGACTCGGCCATCAACCGCGCGGACGACCTGCGATCTCTGATTGGCACAACCATCGTGTTAACCAAGGGTGTGAAACTGAATTTACTGCAAGACGCCTATCCCGACGGCGCGGTTCTGGAAGTGCTACCTGAAATTATCAACTCGCAAATCTACGATGTCTTTCATCTCGCACAACAGTTTCGCGTTCGTCGCGAAATCGCAGACTTGTAAGCGGCAGACCTGCCATTTTCTTCGTCGAGAAACGTGCCGACTGCCAGCCCAAGGCTGCGACTCCGCCAACAGGTGCTATCGAGCAGCGTGACTTTTTGATGATTGTAGCTATTCAATCATTAGGGTAGTCCCTTTGCAGGCAAGATTGTCCGAACTGGAAAGACAACCCGACCTACATTTTCGAAGACACGTAGAGAGACCCAATGCTCCTTCAAGTTATTCGAATCCATGCGAAAATTGCACTCATACTGGTACCTGCTGCTCGCAGTCTGCGCAATATTATGTGACGGTTCATGCTCACTTGCCGAGGAAACAAAATCGGGATCACAACAATTGTCACTCGATGCCCTGGATTCTTTGGGAGACGGCGCGAAAGGAAAAGCAACTTCAGAAAAAGGCTCTGATTTCTCATTGAACTTGCTGGATCAATCAAGTTCCAACAGCGAAACTTCAAAGTTGCCTGACAACTTCGCGTCACAATCCTGGAATGATAATCTTCGTGTCACCCTGGACCTTGCTTACCGCCCCACTTTCTCGGGAAGAAACGGCAAATTCGGTGGCCTTGGTTTTGTCGGCATCGATCTGCACAAAGTCTTCACCGACAAATCGGGAGACTGGGGCACACTGACGCTCCAACCTTACTGGACCCGAATTGACAACGTGCCAGCGCCTCAATCCGGCTTCGACGACAGTAGCGATTTCGAGCTTGTGAATCGGATCTCGAACTTCAATTACACTCGGCACGGAAAGGGAAAAACCAACTTCCGTATTGGTCACTTTGAAGTCCCGTTCGGCCTTGAGCAAATCATCAACACAAACGGAACGCTCCGAAGATTCACGCACACTGAGAACTTTGGTCTCATATCCGATTGGGGAGTCACTTTCAACGGCGAGGCAAGTGACGTCGAATATGAACTGGGACTGAGCCGTGGAAGCGGCAACGTTTGGCGACGCCGCGACGACCCCTTCATTGTCGCTGGTCGAATCGGATCGTCGAGAGATCAACCCGTCATCCTTGGCATATCCGTGTTTCACGGAGAAGTCCTGAGCTTTGCTCCTTCAGGAGGAACAGTGCAGCGTAGTCGGGTCGGAGCTGACTTTACCTTTGCGGACGAAAAACTGATTTGGCTGGGCGAACTTTCTGCGGGCTTTGAAGATGACGATCGAGCCTACACCGCTTTGTTGGAAATCGACTGGACTGACGCAAAAGAATCTGTGCTGGCCTACAACCAGGTCGTGCTGCGCGGATTCGGACGTGACACCGGCTGGGACAATGAATTCAGAAGTTCACTGGGAGTTCGTTGGACACCGGACACACATTGGACTGCCAGCGGCCAGCTCTCTCATTTCTTCGACGCGCTGAACCCGGAACGTCGAGGCACCGTCGTCGAATTTCAAATGCGATATCGTTTCTAAACGGAGTAAGAAATGTTTTACCGTCTGTCTACCATTGTGATTACTTTTGTGGTCCTGTTCGCAACCGACGCGACCGTCAAGCAAAGTTTTGGTCAAGCGTATTGTGCGCTGCGCGATCCAACCAAACGAATTTATGAATCCTATCCTGATGCCACTTCGTATCGATCTTTGGTTCGAACCGTGGATCAGGAAGTACGGCAGCACGTGTCGCAAAAGTTACCGTTTACGATTCACTTCAATGAGCTCGGACGACACACGCTCTACCTGCCCGTCAAGGGAGATCAGCCGATAGGATTGGTTCACGCGCGGTCCGAAGCCAGCAACTGGGGCCTTTCAGAGATTGTCTGGTCGCTGAATCCCGATCTGACGGTAAAAGATTTCCAGTTTCAAAGATGCCGTTCCCGCAAACGGTCAGCGGTGGAGACCGATGCGTTCAAACGGCAATTGATTGGAAAGGAATTTCGGCAATTGAAAGCAATGCTGTCGGAGGACGGAAATTCGCTGGCCGAAGGAAAGGTCACGACCTCTGCGGATTCGAAGGAGTTGGCTGCCATCGTCATTCGATCCGCGCTAAAAACGATTGCCGTTACCGAGTTTACCTGGAAACAGGAACTGATGGTGATTCAACCGTTGTATCACGTGAATCAGGCGTTTCCGGAGACGACGAGAATTGAAAAGATCAATCAGCCGTACACCGAGTCAGTCGTTCAGGCGTTTCGGTCAGCATTCAAAACCAGTTCGGGCAAGGACAGCTCTTCGATTCAACGCGAACAGGTCGAGCTTTATAAATCAATCGCCGCCGATGGTCAGGCAGGCGGTTTCGTCGCCAGAACGCCATGGGAAATGGATGGCACACGTCTCAACCTGTGGTGGTACATCCGCAAGGACGGTGTCATTTCAGATGTCAAGTCACAGGGCGGCTGGCCAACAACGAAAACTGAAAAAGCATTCGAATCGGCTGTGGGATTGGCTTCCGACCAATTGCAAAAATGTAGTACTGCCGCTGAGATTGCTGGAGCAGAAGTCTTGCTGCTTGTTCGAAAACACGGAGCCAGTCCGTGAGAGTTCGAAACTATCTGATAATCTTGCTGCTCGGTTACAGTGTCTGTGGTCTGACCGTCTTTTTCATGTTGAATGCGATTCATCGTGGCGAAGCTCAGTTGTCTGACCAAGTCAGTGAATCCAAACTGATCCTCCGTGATATCGACGGCCTCGAAAGAAACTTTTCGCACTGGATGCTGCTTTCCGATTTGGTGCTGGGCGCCGACGAGTCCTATCTTTGCAATGGCGCGTTGAAGCTTGGCAATGAAGTGGATTCAATCTTGCAGACGCTGGCAACTGAAGTTAACCCTGCCTATCAAACCAGCGTTCTTGAGATTCAGGATTTTTCGAACCGTCAAAAAAATCGCCTGTTGAAGTCTCGATCGCTCGTTCATTCTGATCGTCAATCGAAGCTCGATGAACTGCTGACTCAAATGGACGCAGATTCTGAGATAGCCATTGGCAGTCTCGAAAGTTTGAAAACCTCAATTTTGACCGTATTTGAGCAGCAGGAATCTCAGCTCGATGCAAGTCTCTCCAATCGTCAGGCGGCCATTCGCATATGCCTGTTGGGTTTTCTGGGCAGTGCCCTGTTACTTTGGCTCTGGATCAGCTCGATCGTCAGTCAGCCTATCTCGATGCTGGCTCAACAATCCCGCATCAAAGATGAATCTGAACGAAACTTCAAACTCAGAGCAACGGCGCCTTATGAAGTCAGGCAACTGGCGGATTCGTTTTCTGAGCTTGTGGGCGACCTGGAATATCAGATTGAAGAACACAAAAAGACACAGATCGAGCGGGGGAAACTGCATCGCAAGCTGATGGACGCATCGCGACGGGCAGGAATGGCAGACGTTGCATCGGAAGTTCTGCACAATGTTGGAAACGTGCTCAACAGCATGAACGTATCGGCAACCGTGATTCGCAACTCGCTGCGAGACAGCCTGGTGCCCAAACTGGTATTTGCCAATCGGCAATTTTTGAAGCACAAAGATGACTACGGTCACTATCTCGAAAAAGATGAAAAAGGAAAGCACTTCCCCGCGGCACTCGACTACATGTCCGACACGCTAGTGGCTGATCGTGAAACATACCAGGAAGAAACCAAACAGCTAATCAAAAACATTGCTCACGTACGAGATGCCATCAGGCGTCAACTGTCGATGTCGCGCGACAAGGGTGTTATCGAAACGTTTCCGTTGTCAGAACTGATCCACGAATGCATCTCAATCAACAAGGACAAAGCCAATCGATTGAATGCATTTTTCAGCGTTGAATGTCCGGAAACGTTAAACCTTGTGACTGACCGACACAAATTGCAGCAGGTATTGATCAACCTGATTGCGAACGCACTGGATTCCGTAGGAGAAGACTTGACCGAATCCGGTCGAGTCAAAGTTATCGCAAATCACGAATCTGAAATGGTTGAACTTTCGGTTGTCGACAACGGCGTTGGCATCCCGGAACAAAATCTCACAAAAGTCTTCCAGCAAGGCTTTACTACAAAAGTAAACGGGCATGGATTTGGTCTGCACAGTTGTGCTTTGACAGCTCAAGCCCTGGGCGGAAAATTGAACGTTACAAGCGATGGTCCTGGTCATGGTTCCAGCTTCCAACTTGTAATCCCTTTGAAACAGTTAGAACTATGCACAGTTTAGAATCAAACAATCGAAGAATATTGATCATTGATGACAACCAAAGCATCCATAATGACTATCGTAAAATCCTGGATACGGAGAAGCGCCCGCATAGACAAAACGATGCAATGGCGACCTTCTTTGGTGAATCTGAGATTGAATCAGAGCCTACCTCGAATTTGATGAGCATTGAAGTCGATTCGGCACTGCAGGGTCAACGGGGGCTCCAGATGGTTGAGCAGGCAATCGCCGAAGGACATCCGTATTCACTGGCCTTTGTCGATATTCGCATGCCACCAGGCTGGGATGGCCTCAAAACCGTCGCAGAAATATGGAAGGTTGCTCCGGACCTTCAAATCGTTATTTGCTCCGCCCATTCTGATAACAGCTTTCAGGAAATATGCGCAAAGCTGGGAAGGAGCGACAGTCTCCTGATCCTCAAGAAACCGTTTGAGACCGTGGAGGTTTATCAAATCGCTGTCGCCATGACAGAAAAATGGATCTTGAGTCGCAAAGCAAGACTGCGACAACAGGATCTCGAAAAACTCGTTCAGGAACGCACACTCGAACTGGAACAGGCTTCGCTCGAAGATCCACTAACGGGAATCGCAAACCGAACAAAGTTCAACTCCGTTTTGGAAGAGGCACTAAAACGAACTCGGCGACACGAAACGATGACCGGATTGATGTTGATTGATGTCGACCACTTCAAAGAAGTCAACGATTCACACGGTCATCCCGTTGGAGATCAATTGCTGCAGCAAATTGCACAACGTTTACAAAACGCGACGCGCGAAACTGATACCGTTGCCCGATTGGGCGGTGACGAGTTTGGCATCGTCCAACCGGAAGCTCGAGGTTCCGGAGAATTCCGAATCGTTCTCAAACGCATCGAAGAGCAACTGGGCCAACCATATGATTTGGATGAAAAACAGGTCAACTGTAAATTCAGCATCGGCATCGCAATTGCTCCGACTGACAGTCAGCATCCAGAGAAGTTGATGAAGCAAGCCGATGTGGCCCTCTATCGATCAAAAAACAGTGGGCGTTCACGTTCCAGCTTCTATGAACCGGAGATGGATAAGGAGCTTGTCAAAACCAGAGAGATCGTGGCCGACCTTTCAAAGTCCGTTGGCAATGGCGAACTGCAACTTTACTATCAGCCAATTTACAGCTGTCAGGACTGGAAATTGGTCGCTCATGAATCACTCGTGCGCTGGAACCATCCGCTGCACGGCTTGCTCGGACCTGGTGCATTTTTGCCAGCCGCAGAAGAGAGTGGACTGATCCTTGAAGTTGGACAATGGGTGATTCGTGAAGCAACTCGCACCGCCGCGCAGTGGCCCAATGAAACCCGGGTTGCCGTCAATCTTTCGCCCGTGCAGTTTCACCCAAAATTCGATATTTTTGACACCATAATGAGCAGCCTTTCGGAGTCCGGCCTTGCTCCCAACCGCCTCGAAGTCGAAATCACTGAGAACGTTTTGTTGAGAGATTTCGAGTTGGCTTCGGAGACGATCAACCGACTCCGCGAAGCAGGAGTCTGCATTGCGTTGGATGATTTTGGAGTCGGGCACTCGTCGCTGAACTATCTAAAGAGTTTCGCCTTCGACAAAATAAAACTGGACCGCTCATTCGTATGGAGTGCAGAGACGTGCCAGAAATCAAATGCAATCATGAATTCCGTCGCCTCACTTGGAAGAGAACTCGGCATAACTTCAACGGCCGAAGGAATCGAAACCCAGAGCCAGTTGGATCGGGTCGTCAAAGCTGGCTTCACGGAAGTTCAGGGATATCTGTTTGCAAAACCGGCTCCGAATCCGATATTCAAGGAAAGCAAAATCTTTCCCAGCGTTACCTTCCCTGGATTCAACGAATCCAACACGCAGGTTTGAGCAATCCTCATCAACGCAGTCCATAGCCGGATTGGCAGCAATTCGGTAGCCGCGAGAAAATCCTTCCGAATTGTTGCCACGCCGGCTGCGAAAAAAGTTACTTCTTTCCGGCATTCTTCAAGTCCGCCAGCCAGGTTTCTGTATTTTGCGGATCGGCTTTGCGGCAAATGGCTTCCAACTGATTCGCGATCGGCCAAATTTCTGCTTGCCATTGCTCGTGTTCAATGTCCGGCGGACAGAGTTCCGCCATCTCATCGATCAGCAAAACGAAGCGAAGCAAATGACGAAGAATCATGCCTTCCTGCTTCTGCAGCTTGTTGCTGGTGATGTACTTGTTGAAGTCCTCGCCATAGTTCAGTACTTCGCCAACAACCCACACGGGCGTGATCCGCAAGTCATCCACGTAAGGAAAGTCGAACTGGAACAGTCGTTGTAGCTTGTGCGGCAACGTCAAAATCGGAACGTAATCGTCGTCCCACGGCTTCGGCGCATCTTCGTCATCCTCATTGGCACCAAGTTCGTCAATCGTTGCCAGTCCCATCTTCAAAAGCTGACTATCGAGCCGCGTCGTCTGTAGCGGCCCGGGAGGCAATTCATCGTGTCGCGGAATTCGCGTCGCCTTGCCGACTGAACGCGAGAGCTCCAGCAGACTTTCGAACGCCATGATTCGCTCATTGCGATCGGCGATACCAAGATGATTCATCAGGAACAGCGCGTAGAGTGGATGCACGCCACGGAGCAACAACAAATCGTCCATCGATTCTGTCGGCGTCGCCGTTTTGGCTTCGTAGTCATCCAGCGGCCCCTTTGGTGGCCCATTCAACTTGGGCTTCTTGGGCGATTTCTCCTTTGGCTCGTCCTGCACCAGCGGAGCTGCCTGGCCGAACGTCAACTGACCGGCGAGCGATTTTGATTCGTCGATCGTCGTTTCTGGTTCCTGCTCTTCTTCGGCCTCGTCCAGGTCGTCAGATTCTTTTTGCAGCAGCGCCAGCGGCGGCTTCGGATCGAGCGTTACATATCCGCCGCGCCACAGCGTGATTAGTGCCCGATCGAGCGCACGCTGCTGAACCTTGCGACCTTTTTCATCCAGTAACCTTCCGTTAATCAGCTTTCGAATCCGCCCCACATCAGGCGAAGCATCCAACAGATAAACCAACAGCCGCCACGACAACGGCCCACGACTGGCAAGGTCCGCTGACGGAGCAACTTCCAATTGCTCGAATTGTTGCTGGCTCCAGTACTGCACATCTTCGCGACGTTTGGGACGTTTCTTCTTGAGCGCTTTTTTTGCTTTCCGCAAACCGGGATCCTTGGTGTCTTCCGGAATCGAATCGTACTTTTCCTGCCAACGAGCAATCCGCACATCGTCTTCGTGCGGCAACGCAAACACGAAACCCTTGTCGTCAAACTGCGGTCGCCCTGCCCTGCCAAACATCTGGTGAGCCGAACTTGCCGCCATCAATTTTTCTTTCCTGGGCGGACCCTTGAGCAACTTCGGCAGCACAACACTCCGCGCCGGCAAGTTGATTCCCGCTGCCAAAGTTTCGGTGCACACACAGATGCTGAGCAGCTTCTCCTGGAACAGGTCTTCCACCACGCGCCGATATCGCGGCAGCACTCCTGCGTGGTGGACTCCAATGCCACGCATCAGCAGTTGTTTCAATTTTGGGCCAGCCCCTTGCGACCAATCGTATTCATCGAGCCGCGCTGACAACTGTTTCTGCTGGTCCGGCAAAACGCACTTCTTGCCCTTGAGCATCTCGCCGACGGTCCAACAATGCTCACGGTTAAAGCAAAACAATAGCGCCGGTGTGTAACGAACCGTTTCATCACCAGTGATCATGGTTTCCACAAAATCGCCCAGCAATTCATCTTCCACCCATTTAAAGGAAAGCGGAACTTTGCGGTCAGACGACTGCACCAGCTTCAGTCGCCGATCATGCACGCGGGACAGCCAGCTACCGAATTCCATCGCATTGCCAACGGTTGCCGAAAGAAGCATCGTTTTCACGTGGCCAGGCAGCAGACTCAATCCGAACTCCCAGACGATGCCGCGTTCGCGATCATTGAAACTGTGAAACTCGTCCATCACGACGGCCCACACGTTTTCGAAATCAAACGCTTCTTCATGCAGCAAACGGTTGAGCAGAATTTCGGCCACCACGACCAGGATTTTCGCGCCCGGATTGACCTTTCGGTTTCCGGTCACCAGACCAACGTCGTCTGCATCGAATCCCCACTGCACGACCTTCTCCTGGATCTCGCGGAACTTCTGGTCCGTCAGCGCGATCAACGGTGTCGTGTAGTAAGCCTGCTTGCCAAGCTTGAGTGCTTCAAAGAGTGCTGCTTCGGCGACCAGTGTTTTGCCCGTGCCCGTGGGCGCGCACATCAGCACGCCCTGCTCTTCGGTGAACCAGGCCAGGAGTGCTTCTTCCTGAACAGGGTAAGGATCGAAAGGAATGGTATCGAAGTAGGCTTCGGCGATTTCGTCGCGTTGTTTTTGGAGGTCGTCCAAGACAGGCTTTCAGGCATGTAATTTTTACAAAGTGGGACCAATAGCCTAACAGAAATGGTTTGTTCGAACCCTTGCAGTTGGTGTTGCGTAATGTTCTTCCAAGCCAACATCGCCAAAAGGAGTGCAAAAATGGCAAGGTCACGACGGAATCAGGACTCGGACATCTCGCGCATCGTGGGGATTCTTCTTCTCGAAGTACTGGGCGCACTGGCACTGTTTCAGCTCGCTGGAATCGCTCGACAGGAGCGGGCTGAATTGAACCGCCCTGCCAGCCCAACCCTCAACGTTGCCACAGAGCAGGTTGCTGCAGATCCAGTTCAACGCGAAGTGTATCCCTATCCGGAACCGGTCAAATTCGAGACGGAAAAAACGCTGCCCAAAATTGCTGCAGGCCGCTACAATGGGCGTTGGTAATCAATCAAGAAGTGGAGAATTTTAATGGCCAGCGTTCACATTCCTGACGAGAATCGGGAAATCAAGGATCCAACTGAAATCGCTGAGTTCCTGAAACCGTTTGGCATCGTCTACGAACAGTGGGACGTTGCAGGTCGAATCGGTCCTGAAGCCACAAACGAAGAAATTCTCGAAGCTTACTCGCCAGAGATCGAACGACTGAAAGCCGAACACGGTTTCGTGACTGCCGATGTGATCAATGTCGTGCCCGAGACCCCCGGGCTTGATGACATGCTGGCCAAGTTCGACAAAGAGCATCTGCACACCGAAGATGAAGTTCGCTTCACCGTTAAAGGCAGCGGCATCTTTCACATCAATCCTGAAACGGGGCCTGTGTTTGGCATCACGGTTGAGTCAGGTGATTTGATCAGCGTCCCCAAGGGCACACATCACTGGTTCAATCTTTGCGGCGACAAAACGATTCGCTGTATTCGCCTGTTTGAAGACGTCACTGGTTGGACGCCGCACTACATGGAAGAGCCTGTTCACGAGAGCTACTCGCCGCTGTGCATGGGTCCTTCGTATCTCGAAGGCGGTGAAGGCGACGGGCTCAAGACTGTCCTCGACGTCTAGGCAAACGATCTTTGTTTGGCGCGGTCTCATTGTTTAACGGCAAGCCGAAGGCGACTGTGCTTCACGTCATGCAACGCAGTCGCCTTCGGCTTGCCGTTAAACGATCACGATCGCCATTAGTCGTCTCCAAATGCAAATCAAACTCAACGCCTCAGTAGTCCTGCTCGACATCGAAGGAACCACCTCTTCGATCGACTTCGTGCACGAGGTCATGTTTCCGTTCGCTCGAAAACGAGTCCCCGCATACGTTACAGCAAACTGGGATTCGCCTGAGTTGAATCAGTGCATTGAACTTTTGTCGAAAGACCTGGAACACGATTCCGTAGCATCATGGCTCAATGGAGACGGCGCGACTAACCAGCAAACCGTGGTCGACGCCGTCAGCAACATGATCGACAACGACGTCAAAGCGACGGGTCTCAAGCAACTTCAGGGCATCATCTGGAAGTCCGGCTTTCACAGTGGCGAAATGGTGGCTCACCTGTATGACGACACAGCACCCGCACTGAAACACTGGAAGGAATCAGGGCTCGACTTGCGGATCTACTCTTCGGGCAGCATCGCTGCTCAAAAACTGTTCTTCGGCCACAGCGTCGCTGGCGATTTACTGGATCTGTTCTCCGCTCACTACGACACGACAACGGGGCCAAAGAAAGAAGCCGAAAGCTATCGCAAGATCGTGGCCGACATCAAAGTCGAATCAAACCGAATCGTCTTCGTCAGCGACGTTCCTGCCGAACTCGACGCCGCCGCCGAAGCCGGATTGCAAACCGTCTTGAGCATCCGGCCTGGCAATGCGGCGGTAATAGACGTTGAAAATTACCAGGCGATTGAATCATTCGAGATGTTGCAAATTCTGGATAGTTGAATTAACCCTGTTGAGGCGGTGACGATGCCAGAGCAAAAGAAAAAATCGGGTTGTCTGAAGATCTTTCTGAGCATGTTCCTTTGCACGGTTGCCGCACCTCTTATCTGGTGCGCCATTAACTTTCGACCTACCGTTTCCGATGGCAACCCTCGAGTTGATTTATCAGTAGAAACAACACGGATCACTGAACCACTTGATGCAAATGGCGATGTTGATTTTCTCGAAGCTCTCAACATGCGAGCTTCCAAAGACGTCACTCCGGAAAACAATGCTGCCGTTTTATACACACGTGCTTTTGGGAACGTCGGCTACACTCCCGATTCATTTTTTGATGAATACCTCTCTCGGTTGCAAATGGACAAGTCGTCGATTGTCGATGTACCATTCATCGAATTTGAGCCGTGGAGCGAAAGCGAGTACGAACGACTTTCGATCGACGGAGGTTCATTGGAACCAAATTCGCCAGAAAATTTGCGGACACAGTATGACTACATAATTTATGAGTACGCGCCCTGGTCACTTGAACAATTTCCATCCGTCGCTCGGTGGCTCGAAGACAATCGGGAAACCATGAACATTGTTCGTGAGGCAACGAAACGCAAATACTGCTATTTCCCTTTAGTCTCGAAGACGAAACCCCGGGTGCTGGGCGCTCTGCTACCTCATACGCAAAAAATGAGAGACTGTGCGCGATACTTTCTGGTTTCCGCCTCACTTCATTTACATCAAGGCGAAACCGATTTGTTCCTTGATGACATGCGATGCATTGAAAGAATGAGCCATCACCTTGCGGAATGTCCAACAATCCTGGAACGACTCACGTCCATCGCGATTGCAAGAACAGCCTTGAGCCTGGCCGAAAAAGCATGCGTCTCAGGTTTGAAAAGTGAAGATCTAAAAAAGGTGATTGGCTTTGTGGCAAGTTTGCGGCTGCCAAACAATTTGGCATCAAGATTGGATCAATGCGACAGGTTCATGATAATCGACGCGACCGTTTCCATGGGACGAGGCGAGGGGCCAAACGGAGCACCTGTCGCTTTTCAATTCACTGACTGGAATGAGGCTTTGCGATTCATCAATGAGGAATTCGACCGAGTTGTCGAAGTATGCAAAATTGACGACGCAGTACAGTTTCGCGAACAGGCAGAAGAAGCCGAGACCCTTCTTCGACAGTACGAAGATGAAGTCTGGAGCGAAGGCCTGGCAGCCACATTCAGTGGTCGCGTTTCCAGGGGAAAGTGGATGGGCAAGATGTTGACTGCTCAAATGTTTCCAGCTTTTAAGGCAACTGGAAACGCGGACTTTTCAATTCGATCCGAGCAGAAAATGGTCCTGATCGCACTGGCGGTTTCTGCATTCCTAACAGACCAGGGCCAACTCCCGGAAAACTTGCAGCAACTGGCACCAGAGTATCTGGCTGCCATCCCAAATGAAACCTGGACCAACGAGCCTTTTGAGTTCTCCCGGATCGAAACCGAGCCGGGTTTTCGAATCCACTCTACTGAGTGGCTCGAAGGTGAGCTGACACCCGAAAGAACAATGTCAGTTGAGCCTGCCATCATGAGTTTTGAAGAATATTTGCAGTAACGCTGGTCCATTGCTTCGTGGCTTGATGGAAACGACACGAGCAACCAACAAACCGTGATCGTACTGGCCCAAAAAAAGAAGCCGAAAGCTATCGCCAGATCGTGGCCGACCCGGGCGTTGATGCAGATCGGATCGTCTTCATCAGCGACGTACGGCCGAACTCGATGCAGCCGCCGAAGCTGGCCTGCAAACTGTGTTAAGCATCCGTCCTGGCATCGCAGCGGTTGCGAACCCGATAAGTTATCAGGCTACAGAGTCGTTCGACGAATTGACACTTATTTAATTGGGGTTCCTTGTTGAACGCAAGAATCTCACCGCGAAACAATCAATCTGATAATCAGATTGATGCAGGTCGTCAAATATCGAATATGGAGCGCCCGGATATTGAATGTAGTTCTTGTCGTTGGTTTTGAATTCAACGCGATAATTGGAACGCATTAACATGAAATCTGCAAATGACGTTGGCATGAGCTCA
>CAYUNP010000034.1:0-35898 GCA_964446085.1 uncultured Pirellulaceae bacterium | reverse complement strand
TTTCTCAAATCGTCGATTACGCCGGCTTGTTTCCACCTGCCAAATTGCCGCTGGGAGAAGTGATCGAAAACTACGAACAATATCTCAGTGGCGAATTCGCCTGGATGTTGTCGCGACTGGTGCTGCCCGTTGCAAAGACGGCGGACCTGGAAACTAACGAGACCTTTGTCGCGTCAAAACACCAGTGGAAAATCAGTGCCCTGATTCCGCCGGTTTCAGATGCTGATGCCTTCGACGCTGCGATCAAGACCATTGTCGATTTCAACCAGCGTCACGCAGGTACAGGAAAAGCAATCATCGACAATGTCGAAGTCCGAACGCCAACCGTTGAGCTGGTTTCTGAAACAGCCGCAAAGATCCCGAACGAAGTCGTTGCGTTTCTGGAAATCCCACACCTTACCGATCCTTCGGCTCACATTGCAGCCATCGCGTCGAGCAACAAAGCAAACCTGTTCGCAAAAGTCAGAACTGGCGGTGTGACAGCTGACCTCATTCCAGGTGCTGCCGACGTTGCCCGTTTCATTGCTGCCTGCGCGAAACAGGACGTGGGCATGAAAGCAACGGCTGGTCTACACCATCCGATTCGCGGCGACTACCGTTTGACATACGATGACGATGCGGACCAGGGAACCATGTTCGGATTTCTGAACGTGTTCATCGCCGCTGCGTTTGCTTATGCTGGTGCGCATGACATTGATTTCCTGGCCAGCGTTTTGGACGAACAGGACACCGGGAAATTCGACAACGCAGATGGTGGGATTTCATTCGGTGGAAAGTCTGTCTCCAAAGAACAACTGAAAACCATTCGAAACACAAAACTGGCCACCTTTGGCTCGTGTTCCTTTACCGAACCAACGTCTGAGCTCGCTGAGCTTGGCTGGCTATAGAAACAAAGACTCAACCTGAAAAAGAAGGCTACCCACGACCATGTTTGAACTTGATTTCACACACGACCCAAAGCGAACTTCATGGGTCGAATCAGCCAACGAACCGAATTCAGATTTCCCGATCCAGAACCTGCCCTTCGGCGTGTATCAATCCAAAGACGGATCGGGCCGAATCGGAATCGCGATTGGCGATCAAATCCTGGACGCTCAATCGGTTGTCGCGGCGGGTTTGATTTCCGATTCCGAAACTGGCAAGGCTCTCGGTGAGTCGAATTTGAATCGCGTGATGTCGCTGACCAAATCGCAGCGGATCAAGCTACGGCATGAATTGAGCAATCTGCTGGCGACTGATTCTGAGGTGGATCAAAGCAAACTGACTTTGGTTGCGCAATCCGACGTCGCAATGTTGATGCCCTGCCAGATTGGAGACTACACGGATTTCTACGCTTCGATCTATCACGCGACGAATGTTGGCAGCATGTTCCGCCCCAACAATCCAATCCTGCCGAACTACAAACACATTCCGATCGGCTATCACGGCCGCGCGTCGAGCGTCGTTCCGAGCGGCACAACCTTTCGGCGTCCTGTCGGACAAAAAGCGCCCGCCGAAGAAGGTGCCAATTCAACTCGCAGTCCGAGCGCACTTTTGGATTATGAATTCGAAGTCGGTTTCTTTGTCGCCGAAGGAAACGAACTCGGTTCGACGATTTCAATTGATGAAGTCGAAGACAAGATCTTTGGAATGGCACTGGTCAACGACTGGTCGGCTCGCGATTTACAAAAATGGGAATACCAACCACTGGGACCCTTCCTGGCCAAGTCGTTCGGAACAACGGTTGCGCCGTGGGTGGTGACGATGGAGGCACTCGCTCCGTTTCGATGTGCCGAGTTCCAGCGTCCTGACGGTGATCCGCAAGCGCTGGACTACTTGACCAGTGAACAAAACAAAACCTCCGGCGGCGTCAACATTCAGTTGGAAGCATTTCTAACGAGCGCCAAAATGCGCGATCAATCTGCCGAGCCGTTTCGGCTAAGCAAAACAACGTTCACGAACATGTACTGGACGATCGCACAAATGCTGACGCATCACAGCAGCAATGGTTGCAACATGCAGCCCGGAGATTTGCTGGCCAGTGGCACCGTCAGTGGACCCGGCAGAGACGAACGAGGTTGCATGCTGGAGTTGACGTGGAATGGTGATCGCAACAATCCGCTTCCGGGTTCCGATCGCACGCCGCTACAACTGCCGACCGACGAGGAGCGAAAGTTTCTCGCTGATGGCGATGAAGTCATCCTGAAAGGTTACTGCGAAAGCGAAAGCCACCGCCGGATTGGGTTTGGCGTTTGTGCTGGCGTGATCGAAGAAGCGAGTGTGTAATCGCGAACCGCACATCCCGAAGGCTGTGAAGTTCGATGCGGCTGCATCTCGCGGCAGTACTGGACCAAAAACTGCGGCAAGACGCGAGATGCCGCAGCCACAGTTTTCTACGAGGTGACGGGAGTTTCGTGCTTACCAAAGACCATCCGTCCAGCGCTGGTCTGTAGCATGCTGGTGACAGAAATCTCAATTTCCTTGCCGATGTGAGGCCGGCCGTCTTCAATCACGATCATCGTGCCGTCATCAAGGTAACCAACTCCCTGTCCTGGCCCTTCGCCAGCTTTGACGACCTTGAGTTTGATCTTCTCGCCCGGCAAGAAGACTGGCTTGAGTGAGTTCGCGATTTCGTTCAAGTTGATCACTGGAACATTTTGAAGCTTGGCGACCTTGTTGAGATTGAAGTCACCAGTGACGACTTTGCCTTCCAGGTGACGCGCCAAAATCAGGAGCTTCATATCGACTGCCTGCCCCTGCATTTCTGGAAGTTCGCGATCGTAAATCTTGAAGTCGATCGAAGAATTGTTCCGCAACCGGTCCAGCACATCCAGGCCGCGACGACCACGGGAGCGACGCATCTTGTCACTGCTGTCGGCGATCCCCTGTAATTCGCCAAGCACGAAACGAGGCATGATCAATTGATTGTCCAGAATTCCCGTATCGATAATGTCTGCGATGCGGCCGTCGATTACTACGCTGGTATCAAGAATGTATGGCTTGAGCCCTTTGACATCCTTACTGAACTCGACATAGGGAATCACGAAACGGAAATCGTCTTTGGTTTGCCAAAGCAAACTAATACAGGAGTAGCAAACCGAAGCGCCAATAAACGTCACGATAACACTACGAAGAAAGTCCGATCGAATCCCGAGGCTCTGTTCTTCGATCAATCCGAATACGGGCGTCAGAGCAACGCTCAGGACGTAAGTCAAAAATAGCCCAACGACCAAACCAAAGTAGACACTGGAGATCATGTCGATTCGCTTGTTCGTAATCAACAAGTCAGCAACGATCGTTCCAACTGAGCCAAACAGAAAGATTCCAAAGATCACCCAAATGGCGATTCGGTCACCATCGGCGGCTTCCTCATTACCCATCGAGCCATTGACTAGTGAGACTCCCAGACCGATAGCAACGATCAGGAAGCAGGTTCTCAGAATCCACAGGGGCAAATTATTCACAGCTATAAATCTCCGACGGTTTGACGCCGAGTTAATGGTATTTGTGTCTGCTTAGATAAACGACATTTACAGCTGGAAGTTCGCAGCAAATTGTAACTTATCGCTACAAAACCCATGAATCTGGCCGTTTGTCCACGATCATAAGCGTTAGAGGGCTTATGAAACCGGAATCAAAAGAAGTGTCTCAAGCTCAGAATCGACAGCGTAATTGGTCCCCACCGGGATACATTCTAACTTGTGATAGCGATTCGATGTTAAAGAAGAGCGATTCACCGGCAAATTCTGGCATAAGTTTGCTCGCAAAAATCGTCGGTCATTCCAGCGATATACTCCACCGCCATCCGCCGAGTTCCCACCTTTTCACTACGAGCCTGATACTTTTCAGGAAAAAGATTTGGCTGCTCACAATATTTTTGAAACATCTCTTTGAGTCGCATTTGGGCACGCTGTCGAACGTCGATCAACTGAGGATGTCGATAAACGTTGCGGTAAAGAAACGCTTCCAACTCACGTTTCTGTTCGGCCAGTTCATCCGTGTGCTCGATACGAAAATCAGAAGCCATCGCCTCGGTAGCCGATGCAAAATTCCTGTCCTGTAGCTCGCCGGCACAATGCGCGATCAAGCTGGTAACCTGTCTCTCAACCAGTTGATGCACGACGGCTTTCCGTGTCAGATCGTCACTCAAATTGGTGTACTTGTCGCGGACTCTTTTCATGGCATCACGAATGAGCTGCACCGAAGACATCCCTTCCAGGGTCACCAATTTCAGCTTCACCGCGTCATCGGTGTCGTGAGCATCGTAGGTTGTACTGTCGGCGGCATCGACCAGTTGAACTTCCAGCAACGGCCTGGGGCCATCGGTTTGCGTTTTATCGATCCGTTTCTGCTGACCGGCGAGAACTTCATAAGTCAGATTGAGCCCCGGAAACTCCTGGTAACGGATCTCGATTTCTTCCGCGATCGTGAGCGCAAACTGGTTGTGGGAAAAACCGCCATCGTCTTCGATACACTCATTGAGAGCATCTTCTCCGGCGTGCCCGTAAGGCGGATGACCAATGTCGTGCATCAAAGCCAACGCTTCGATCAGGTCTTCATTGAGCCCCAGCACGCGTCCGATGGTGCGGGCGATGGTGGCGACTTCCTGCGTGTGAGTCAGCCGCGTGCGATGGTAGTCGCCCATCTCGCCCGTGAAGACCTGCATCTTTCCTGAGAGCCGCCGATAGGCTGAGCTATGCAGGATCCGGTCCCGATCGCGTTGGTAGGGCCCGCGATAGGAGTGCTCGGGCTGCGGATGTTTGCGGCCCTGGGAGTCACAACTACGCATTGCCCAGGGAGCAAGCAACGTTTTTTCGCGCTTGTCGACCCATGAGCACGACGAACTTTTCTCGCCGTCTCCGTCAGGGTTCATATTTTCATGGTCAATCAGCATCGTCATTAACGCCAACGGGCCACCTGAATCCAGATGACCCGATAAATATCATGCATTCGGAATGAGCAACTAGCTCAAGCCTTCGCATCGATTCAGGCAGTTCAAATCCTCAAAGGCAACTTTCAGTCGATCCACAAACGACTCTTCGCCTTTTCTCATCCACTTGCGAGGATCATAAAACTTCTTGTTCGGTACATCCGGGCCGTCAGGGTTACCAAGCTGAGTCTGCAGGTAGCCTTCGTTGGCGTTGTAATATTCGTGCACGCCCTTCCATGTCGCCCACTGCATGTCGGTGTCGATGTTCATCTTGATCGCACCGTAAACAATCGCTTCCCGAATCTCTTCACGGGAAGAACCCGAACCACCATGGAAAACGAAGTTCACCGGAAGGTCGCCGGTGCCGAACTTCTCCTTGATGTAGTCCTGTGAATTTTTCAGGATAATCGGCTGCAGCGAAACATTGCCTGGCTTGTAGACGCCGTGCACGTTTCCAAACGCCGCCGCAATCGTGAAACGCGGAGAGATCCTGTTGAGCGCCTCATAGAAATCAGAAACTTCCGAAGGCTGCGTGTAAAGCTTGCTGCTATCGACATCCGTATTGTCGACACCATCTTCTTCGCCGCCCGTGATGCCCAGCTCAATCTCGATGAGCATGTCCATTTTGTTCATGCGTTCGAAGTACTTGCAGCAAATCTCGATATTCTCTTCGAGACTTTCTTCAGAGAGATCGAGCATGTGAGAACTGTACAGTGGTTTGCCAGTTGCCGCGTAGTGCTTTTCACCGGCGTCCAGCAGACCGTCGATCCAGGGAAGAAGCTTCCTGGCACAATGGTCGGTGTGCAGCACAACCGGAACGCCGTAGTGTTCAGCCATGGCGTGAACGTGCTGGGCTCCCGAGACGCTACCGGCAATCGCTGCAGCCTGACCGTCATTGGAGAGGCTCTTTCCGGCGAAGAATGAACCACCACCGTTGGAAAACTGAATCATGACGGGCGAATTGACTGCGGCAGCCGTTTCCAGAACCGCGTTGACCGAGTTGGTCCCGACAACGTTGACGGCGGGCATCGCATAGTTGTTCTCGTTCGCATTGCGCAGCAAACGGTCAAGTGCTTCGCCAGAGACAACGCCCGGCTTGATTTGTGAGTCGCTCATGAAAGGGATCTGTGGTTAGGTTTGATGATTGGTTTTGAAATCGGGAGCCACATCGTTTGCCCGACTGACGGCGGACATTATCTCGCACGGGGCACTTAAAAGACAATGGCAACCAGCTTGCCTGACAACTTTTATATTCAGAACAGCCCCAATTTTGCGTGTTATGGACGACCAATCCGGTTGTTGCCGATCGTTGAAAAACGAATTGGAGAATTTCTAACCTCCGACACACCTAATGGCCGTAAGAATGAAATACGCGGCCAGGACTTGTTGCGCGACCATACACCTGGACACCTGACACGCTTGCGTAAGTGGTCATCGAGCATGTGATCAGAATGTAAAACACATGGCTGGAAGCCTGTCTCATCTTTCGATGCAACACTTCGCCACGGCAACCTGCTATCGAACGGCCGGTTCCGTCACTTCAAGGACACGAACCAACAGGAATCGCTGCCACGGTTTCGGACGCCCGTCTATGGTTGAAAGCTCAATATCTTTCAGCTGATCGTCCTGGACCAAAACGGATGGATCTTCGGACGAATCCAGCTCATTGATCATCGGAAAGAAGTCTTCCAGTAGCGGATCGTCTTTCAGAAGACTGGCCGCCTGTTCGCTCGGCCGTTCTGTGTCACCCGAATCAGGATTGGCTCCAAAGAACAATTTCCCCATTCGCTCCAGCTTGCTCGTCGGAGCAATCACTACAGTCTCGCCAGGTTGTATCGAGACATCAAACGTCAATGCTCTCAGCTCTTTGACTTCGCGACGTTGCTCGACCGAGAGATTTTGTTCGCTAACGCCAACCCGTGACAAACTCAAGCCGTGATGAATCTCTGGTATGAATTGCAAATTTACTGAACCATCAGGTTGTGGCCACGAGGTAACCCGAAGATAGCACTGCGCCAGTCTGGCCCGATCAGCAAACGTTCGCTCACCAACGTGAATTTGCCAGGTGGCTGATGGTTGTTGAGGGGTAACTTCGATCGTGAAGCTCTCGCCGCGTTTCTTTTCGACGTGCCGCTGCCCCGAGATGCGATAAATGGGCTCCAGTTTTCCAGCCTCGGAAAGTTCAAGCTCCTGCTGGTTGAGCCATTCGGGTTTTAGCACCAGTGGCGCCAACAGTCGCTGAAGCCGAAACGAGTTGACGCTCGATACGACCGAAACCCGGAAACCGTTTTCGTCCAGCCGTCTTCGTGTTTGCACAGGAATCTTCTGGAAGTCAGTCGACTCGATGAAGGATTGAAACTGAGTCTGCTGTTGATCGTCAAGTTCAGCTATCGCGACCCTTACAGCAACGGAATCAGATTCCATCTGCGACTTGGGCAACACGAGCCCCGGACTCGGCGGCTCATTGACTTTCAGGTTGCGGCACCCAACCGGGAAGAGCGCAGCAGAAAGCAATATCGACAACATGCTGATTCGATTGAGTTTCCGCAATTCCATAGACCTGGATAATGTCAGGCTCTGGGAAGTCTTTCAATGCGAATCCGGTAGCAAAAACGCGTTCATTGGCTGGCTTCCGCCCAAATTCTCCACCAACAGGGCTGTTCTGCGGAATCCAGCCAGGCTTGGGAACGTACGCCATGCCTTCCGACCGAAATCCCAGCGCCATCCACCAACACCAGCGCCACCAGTGCATTCGGTCTACGACTGAATTTTGGTTACCATTGACCCTATGGAATCAACCCCCGAGGCCGGATCAAAATTCTCTGCGCGAATTCGCATTGGCGTGGCCTGCCTTTTGAGTGTCGTTGCCTGTTTTGCGTACGCTGCGACACGATCGGAAATGGGCAACCAGTGGCTCCAATCTCACGGCGGAGGCGTGCCCTACGTTGTGTTCTGGATTCTGTTGACTGGAATTTTCATTCCTCAACGAAATCGTTGCTTGCGAATCAGCACGATTGTCGTGATCGCTGTTTGCGGCCTTGAGTTCCTACAGCTTTGGAATCCGGAACCCCTGGCCAGCTTTCGCCGGACAAAGTTCGGAGCCGCACTTTTGGGATCAACGTTCGTCTGGAATGACATTCCGCCCTATTTTATGGGCGGCGTGGTCGGAGGAGCAATCCTGTGGCTACTCGGAAAGCGTTCGAGTTTTCGGTGACGTGCGATAAACAAGCACATCGATTCGAACAATGCAAACACAGGCTGGAAGCTTATGCTGCCTTGCGCGACGGTTGCTCAGCGTAGAGGTTTTCGAGCTTGTCGTGCAGCATCGCCCAACGCTTGCTGATGTAGTCGAATCGATCCAACACTTCGAAACGCAGCATCTCCAACGCGAGCTTCATGTACTCGTCGGAGTCCGTTTTCTCGAAGTGTACGATAACGCCTTCCATCGACAACTGACTGTCAACGATATCGTTCTGCATCTGCAGAAGGTGGAACTGAAGCGACCGCAAATGCTGTTCGCGTTCCATTAACTGACGTTCGCGATTTGAAGTCGCTGCACTGCGCTGATCGAGACTTTCCTGCCACGAAGCAATCTTCTCGTTCAGGCTCTCCTCTTTCGCCTGCAGTTGGTCACGACGTCGCCTGAGATGGCTTGTGAGTTCAGCAATCTGGGCTGGAACTTCCAGTGGCTGGTCGAGATGATCGTCGAAAACTTCCTGATCTGCGTGCACGACTCGCAATCGCGGAGACGGATCAGACGATTTGCCTGAGTCACCTGCGATGAAAACTGGGGAGAGACTGCTCTCAATTTGGCCAAGCACGATCGCAGGATCGGTGACTTTTCTAACCGGGTCTGTAGCAGGCTTCGTCATGTTTCATTCCTTTTCGCATGATCCTGGTAAACTCGATTGGCATCGAAGTTCTCACCGTCAGAAAAATCGACATGTTTTCGGCTCGAATCGCCCACAGGAATCGGGAACCTCAGCTTCTGTGGAAAAACAGGTGGGGCTGTATCGACTGGGAAGACAATAACAGTCCTTTTATACCTGGTGGAGCCAAATATTGACGGTTGAATGAGCTTGCCACGCATGAAACAATGTCCGCTGGCCCAAAGGCCATTCAAATCGTGTAACGACAGGAAGCTGATGAGAATCGAACCGCTCGGAGACAAAATCGTAGTCAAACGAATGGATGCTGAAGAAACGACCGCTGGTGGAATCCTGCTTCCCGACAGCGCCAGAGAAAAACCGCAGCAAGGTAAAGTGCTCTCCGTTGGAAACGGACGCATGCTGGCAGATGGCTCGCGGGCAGAGTTTCAGGTGAACGAAGGGGATCGAGTCCTGTTCACCAGTTACGCTGGCAGCGAAATCGAAATCGATGGCAATCATCTGCTCATCATGTCAGAGTCAGAGATTCTGGCTGTGCTGGAATAGTACGGCCATTGAAAAATTTGTCGGGTGGCTGAGGCTCCCCGCCAAAACCTGCAGTTCGAAAAAGTCAGTTTAAGCGGGCACAGGCTTCATGCTTGCACGCTCGCGCAAGACAAACCCTATACAATCTTTCTGGCCTCAACCGCTTCCTAAACTGGTGTCCGCCAAAAAGGAGAATTTCGTGAAAAACCAAATCGCCTGCTTTCTACTGTTCGTTGTCGCGCTATCGCCATCGTTTGCGTTTGCTCAAGGCGACGAAGCCAGGTTTCAACAGAAACTCAATCAGACCGCCAGCAAAGGCGTGGCTTATCTGTTGGAGAAAGGCCGCAACGTTGATGACGGCTCCTACAGCAAGAACCTCAGCCCGGCCGTCACCGCCCTGTGCGTATCGGCGCTGGTACGTAACGGTGTCAATGTTGGAAACAGGAAAGTCCAACAGTCGCTGCTGTTTCTCGAATCGCTGGTTCGCGCCGACGGAGGCATCTACGGCGAAGGCAGCCACCTGAGAAACTATGAAACCAGCGTCAGCCTGATCGCACTTCATCAATGTAACGTCGACGGAAAGTACGATGACATCATCGATCGTGCCACGAAGTTTCTCAAGGGAATCCAATGGGACGACGGCGAAGGACACGGCATCGAATCCGGTCACCACGGCGGGCAAGGCTACGGCAGCCACGAACGCCCTGACCTGTCGAATACCTCCTACTTTCTGGATGCCCTGAAGGAACTCGAAGACGAAGACATGTCCAACAGCGACGCCGTTCGCAAGGCCATCATTTTCACTTCGCGTTGCCAGAACCTGCGATCCGAATTCAACCTGTCAGACTACACAGAACACATTCCCGAAGGCGACGTGGGATCGTTCATCTACTCAGCTGTCGGCAAAGGCGAAACCAAAGCCGAAGCACTTTCCACAACGCCAGCTGGTGGACTACGCGGATATGGCTCAATGACCTATGCCGGTTTGAAGAGTTTCCTGTATGCCGGAATGGACAAGGATGATATTCGGGTTCGAGCGGCCATGGACTGGATCAGCCGACATTACGATCTGAATTCCAATCCTGGACTGGGCAAACAGGGTCTCTTTTATTACTACCACGTGTTCGCAAAAACAATGCAGGCGATTGGCGAGCCGACTTTGACCGATCACAAAGGCGTCGTGCACGATTGGCGAATGGATCTGGTCACCAAGCTCGAATCCATCCAGCAAAAGGATGGGTCGTGGACCAATGACACTGGACGCTGGTACGAAGACGATCCCAATCTGGTCACGGCCTACAGCCTGCTGGCAATTAGCCACTGTCGGGATCTGCCAGTTGCTACCGAGACGAAAACCTCTGCTGACGGGAAAAGTGGACTGCTCCGTCATGTTGTGCTGTTTGCCTTCAATGAAGATGCCACTGCCGAGCAAATTGCCGAAGTCGAAACGGCCTTTGCGGCTCTGCCTGGCAAGATCGACGAGATCAAGGATTTCGAATGGGGAACCAACAACAGCCCTGAGCAACTCAACGACGGCCTCACTCACTGCTTTTTTGTGACTTTCGCAAACGAAGAAGGGCGTGCCGCTTATTTGCCACACCCGGCTCACAAGGAGTTTGTTTCCATATTGAAGCCGATCCTGAAAAAAGTCGTCGTTTTGGACTACTGGGTGAAGGAATAATCAACAGGCTTTTGGCTCAAACAGGCCTAAAGATCGAGTCCTGAAACTCCGAAAAACGGGTAATCGCGGCTTTGTGTGCGTTCCGACGGGTGTGCCCAGTTTTTTCCATTGACAGGCTCCAGAGGATCGAGGATCATTTGCGACTCGAAAAAAGGCGGAGAATACAGATGAAAATCAAGAAAAACGACACAGTTCAAGTTATCAACGGCAAGGACAAAGGCGTCACTGGAAAAGTGATCTCTGTCGACGATGCCAAGCAACAGGTGACCGTTGAGGGCGTTAATGTCGTCTTCCGCCATGTGAAGCCAAGCCAAAAGAATCCTCAAGGCGGTCGACTGGAAGTTTCACTTCCCGTTCCGGCTTCAAAGGTGATGGCGTTATGCCCCAAAACCAACAAGCCAACGCGTGTTGGTTACCGAACTCTTGAGAATGGCACCAAAGAACGCTATGCCAAGAAAAGCGGCGCTTCGATGGGCGAAGTTTGGGCGGCTCGCAGCTAAGACTGAATCAAGCTGAACATTCCAAAAAGGCTGCTGTGTCATACAGCGGCCTTTTTTCGTGCAAACGTAGCACGACTCTCCGAGTCGTTTTCACAGCAAAGTCGATTCGGAGAATCGTAGTACTTTCACAAACCGGTTTTGAAACTGGCTCTAATCTCCAATCGCTGAGATCACGATCCTGTCATGGACTCCAGGCGCAACCCCTTCCAGACTGCTAACCATCACGATTTGATCGCCAGGCTCCAGATCAAACTTTGACAACGCCATATGGTCAACCAATTCACGAAGTTGCTCCGGTGCAAAACAGGTTGCACAGACAACTGGAAAGATTCCCCAAAACAGGCTCATTTGCCTTGCCGCATGCAACGAATCGGTGATGCATACCGTCGGGTGAAAGTCACGATACTTTGACTTGCGAATCGCGGTCTGGTCGGTGCAGTTGGCAATCACCACCAGCTTGGCTCCAATTTCCTCAGCGATATCTTCCGCCAGCGAAGCAAGGACCTGCGAAAGCAAGTCCTTCGGTGGCGAGATCGGAGCAAGCTTTCTACCAGGAATTTTTTTGAACGTCTTCTCCGTTTCGACCATGATACGATTCATCATCTGTACGGACTCAACTGGATATTGTCCGACGGCAGACTCACCGCTGAGCATACACGCATCGGCGCCGTCAAGAATCGCATTGGCGACATCGGAAACTTCGGCCCGTGTCGGTTGCTTGCAATCGTGCATACTCTCCAACATCTGCGTTGCCACAATCACCGGCTTGCGATGCCGTGAGCAACAGTCGATGATCGCTTTCTGAGCCAGCGGCGTTTGCGCGATATCGATTTCGACTCCCAGATCACCGCGAGCCACCATGATTCCGTCAGCAGCAGCCACAATCGAATCAAGGTCGTCGAGCGCTTCCCGCTTTTCAATTTTGGCAATCACGCGGGCCGAGCAATCGCTGTCCTGCAGGACTTTCCTCAGCGACTCGATCTCTCCCGCATTGCGAACGAAGCTCAAGCTCACAAAATCCGCATCGATCGTCGCAGCCCATTTGGCGTGTTCGATATCTTTCTCGCCAAGTGCCGGAATGCTCAGATTCGTTCCCGGCAAGTTGACTCCTTGCCGAGTCCTCACAACGCCGCCATCGTTGACTTCACAGATCAGTCGACCGTCAACTTTCTCCGTCACGACCAGCCGTGAGATTCCATCTGCCAACACGATCATGTCACCCACGGCAACTTCAGCGATCATGGGCTCATAGAGACAAACCAACTCCTTGGGATCGTTCGACTCGATGCCAGGCACGAAAGTTACAGTCTCTCCGTTGACCAGTGTGACTGCATCATCTTTCAATTTGCCCAACCGAATCTTTGGACCCGCCAAATCGACCAAAACGCCAACAGCAGCATTGAGACTGAGTGACACTTCACGGATGTGCCCGATGATGTCTTCCTTCTCCGGAATCGTCCCGTGAGCCATATTGAGCCGAAAGACATCGACTCCGGCAATGATCAGTTCCTGAATTTTCTCTTTTGAATTCGACGCAGGACCGACCGTCGCTACAATTTTTGTGCGAGCAAAATTCCTGTTGGCGGGATTGGCGTTCAAGCGACATACCTTATTGAATTGATGTTGATGATTCGGATCATTATTGATGCTTACAACCTGATCTTCCAGTGTGGGTTGCAACCGAAAAGTCTCGATTCGCCGCTGGCGCTGCATCGGACCCGCCAACGGTTGGTCCAGGAACTGGCTCTGCGGATTGAAGAAAGCCAAAGACATGAAGTAATGATGGTCTTTGACGCCAAGAACCCCCGTGGACACTCTACTCCGGATTTGGCCACACAAGGATTCAGGATCGCTTTCGCTCGCGATTATGAAGATGCCGACACCATGGTGATTGAACTGATCCAGAAACACAGCCAGCCCCGCCAGCTGACGATCGTCTCCAACGACCATCGGATCCAGACCGCCGCAACGCGACGTGAGGCGACCGCAATCGACGCCGATGTCTGGTTCGATCAACTCGAATTGGCTGCCGATCGCCCAGCCGCGCCCGGAAAACAGGACAAACCCAAAGTCACCTTTTCCGACGCCGAAACACAAAAACTGATCGACGAGTTCAGCGATCTTTCCAATACTGCTGATGCAAATCCACCGGGTCCGAAAAAGGCCGACGACAACGAAACCGAATCTCCTTATAATCCCTTCCCCGATGGTTACGGCGAAGATCTGCTTGAGTAACCGCACTCCGAAAACCGCACACCGAAAACCATCCAATGGGCCGCCGCGCTTTACCCAAGATCAACCCAAACGTCGACTTCAGCAATCACCTCGGATTCGTTGAAGATCTCGAAGCACCTTTCGATCCTCAGTCGCTTTTCGATACGCCACGGGATCTCGAAATCGAAGTTGGCAGCGGCAAAGGACTGTTTGTGCTCAACGAATCCGGTCGTGTTGAAAATCGCAATTTTCTCGGAAACGAGATTGCCAGAAAGTACTGTCGCTTCGCGGCCTATCGACTGGCTCAGAACCAACGAAGCAACGCGTTCATGATGTCTGGCGACGGACTACGAATGTTTCGTGAGTTTCTACCCGATGAATGTGCGGTTGCCGTTCATGTTTACTTTCCTGACCCGTGGTGGAAAGAAAGGCATCGACGACGACGCGTAATGCGCGAACCGTTGATCAAGGACATCCAACGTGTACTCAAGCCCGGCGGCATCTTTCATTTCTGGACAGATGTCGAGCAGTATTTTGAAGAAACCGTTGGACTGATGAAAGAACATTCCAGCCTGTCGGGACCTCACCACGTGGAAGAGCCACCTTCGGAACACGACATGGATTACCGAACTCATTTCGAACGTCGCATGCGAAAGAACGATCACCCGGTCTTTCGCTCTCAGTATCACAAGGCCCGGTGAGGTCCGTTCGTAGCACGGTGGTCTCCACCGTAACCGCAACAAACACACGGTGGAGACCGCCGTGCTACGTGGCTAACCCGTCAGCCAAATCAGAGCCGCCAACGTCGGCAACGAAAACAACGTACTCACAACAACCGTTCCGGCTGCCAAATCGGCGTCGCCGTCCATCTGATCCGCCAACACATAGCCTGAAATCGCAGTCGGCATCGCACATAGAATCACCGTGACCTGCAACGCGGAACCCGTCAAACCGAACAGCGCCGCGACCCCCAATCCGATCAGCGGACAAACAACGCATTTGATCACTGCAGGAGCAATTGTTGCTTTCCAGCCTTTGGAACTTGGAATAGAGACCAACTGACTACCAATTCCCAACAGGGCGATTGGAAACGCGGATTCGCCAACAACAGAACAGGTTCTCACAATCGCCGTTGGCAGCGACCATTGCGAAAACTGAAACAGGGCTCCACCGATGCAGGCCCAAATCAATGGGTTCTTTGTAATCTCAACAAACGTGCTGCCAAACGAAACCTGTTTCTCTGTTTTGGCGTTATAGGCTGCCAGAGCAACGACAGATCCAACGTTCAAAAACAGAATCACCGGCGTGAGCGCGAGCAAGACCGCAGACATGATCGTCTCTTGTTGCTCGACCGGAAAATCCTCGATCAAAAACCTGATCAGAGGCAATCCCATGAACGCAAGGTTACCTCGAAAGCCGGCTTGAATCGAAGCCCCTCGGGACGCAATCCTTGACTCAAACACCACCGCCGCGATCCACGAAACGGTAAACGTGAGCGCTACAGAAATGAACAGCGCATACATAATCGAGTTCCCGGACCCAGCCACCGGTTCTGCTCCGGCAAGCTTGTAGAACAGAAACATCGGCAAGGCAAAGAAATACGCAAATCGATTGAATGCCTGAGTCGACTCTTCGCTGAGGAACCCACGACTGCGCAGGAGCATCCCCAATCCGATGATCGAGAAGATAGGGATCAGGCTGTCTAGAACTTGCATTTGGTTTTCACCTGATTCGCCGTGTGCCGTAAGTGATCTTTATCCGTTGCTTCCGCATGCTCCACACAACGAGCACTGCAAACCGAAAACCAGTCCTTACTCATCCGTGACGCAGCCTTCTGAAGCCGACTTCACATTCTTGATATACTTATAAAGCGTCCCGCGTCTCGCCTTCAGCGGCGGTGCAACCCAGGCGGCACGGCGTGACGCCAGCTCTTCGTCGCTGACGTGCAAGTCGATAGCATTTTTCTCAGCGTCGATCGTGACCCTGTCGCCATTTTGCACCAGGGCAATCGGACCGCCATCCTGAGCTTCCGGCGTGATGTGGCCGACGATAAAACCATGACTTCCGCCAGAGAATCGCCCGTCGGTCATCAACGCAACATCGTTACCCAAACCGGCTCCCATGATCGCCGACGTCGGAGTCAACATCTCGGGCATTCCGGGACCACCCTTGGGCCCTTCGTAGCGAATGATCACCACATCGCCCTTGTTGATTTTCTTTTCTTCAAGCGCTGCAACCATGTCCTCTTCGGAATCGAAAACATTGGCAACGCCTTCGAAGACCAGGCCTTCCTTGCCAGTGATCTTGGCGACGGAACCTTCCGGTGCAAAGTTGCCACGCAAAATCTGCAGATGCCCAGTCTCTTTGATTGGATTCGAAATCGGACGAATGATCTCCTGTCCCGGGGAAAGCTCCGGCAATTCCGCCACGTTCTCGGACAGTGTCTTTCCAGTACAAGTAATGCAATCTCCCTGAAGCAACCCTTCGGCCAACAGGAACTTCATCACCGCTGGCGTTCCGCCAATTGCGTGCAGGTCTTCCTGAACAAATCGACCGCTCGGTTTCAGGTCCGCCAAAAACGGAATTCGATCGCTTACTTTCTGGAAGTCATCCAGCGTCAAATCAACATCCACACTACGAGCCATCGCAATCAGATGCAGCACCGCATTGGTTGACCCACCCAGAGCCGTGATCACAACCATTGCGTTTTCGAATGCTTCGCGAGTCATGATGTCGCGAGGTTTGAGATCCATTTCCAACAGATTCAAAATCGCATCGCCACTGCGATGACACTCGTCGACCTTGTCAGGATCTTCAGCTGGAATCGAAGCCGAAAACGGTAGCGACATACCAAGCGCCTCGATCGCGCTGGCCATCGTGTTGGCTGTGTACATGCCGCCACAGGCACCGGCGCCGGGACATGATTTCTTCACGATCTCCTTACGCTCTTCATCGTCAATCTTGCCGGCAACGTACTCACCGTAGCTTTGAAATGCTGAAACGATGTCCAGCTTGCAGCCATTGAGTTTTCCCGCCCGAATCGTTCCGCCGTAAACCATCAGGCTGGGACGATTCAAACGCCCCATCGCGATCAGACAGCCCGGCATGTTCTTGTCGCAGCCCGGCAACGCAATGCACGCGTCATACCATTGCCCGCCCATGATCGTCTCAATCGAATCGGCAATCACGTCACGCGACTGGAGTGAGTAACTCATGCCGTCGGTGCCCATCGAGATTCCGTCGCTGACACCGATCGTGTTGAATCGCATTCCAACAAGCCCCGCATCGACGACGCCTTTTTTGACTTCTTCCGAAAGAGCATTCAAATGCATGTTACAGGTGTTGCCTTCGTACCAAACACTGGCGATACCAACCTGGGCCTTGTTCATATCCTCGTCAGTCATGCCGGTGCCATAGAGCATCGCCTGGGATGCACCCTGGACCCGGGGCTGAGTGATCTTGCGGCTGTACCTGTTGAGTTCTGACATGGAATTGAGGGTTCGGTTTTCGGTGCGTGGCTATTGGTTGTCTGACAGGTGCTTCGACAACTTCCATAAAAAAAGCTCCCAAGCGAAAACACGCTCGAGAGCTTCATGGTTTCATCGCGAAGCTTATGCTTTCGCCTCAGCTGGAGCAGCCTCTTTGGCAGCGTCATCCTTTTTCTCTTCTGTCGCAGCCGCTTTGTCATCAGCACCTTCCGTGCCCTCTGCAGCTTCGCCTTCCTCGCCCTCTTCGACTTCAGGCTCTTCAACGAAGGTTGGATCTTCGCCTTCGACCAGCTTGTCCAACATGGTGCTGAACTTGCCGACGACATCGTGGCGATTCGGAGCACCAGCATACATATGAGCTTCGGTGCCCATTGAGATCGCTCCGTCGTGTTCCTTTTCTTTCAGGAACTGGCAAAGCTTCAGCGAGAACGCGTCGCCACCAGTACATGGCAGAACACGATCAGCAGCCGTATAGGATCCCGGAGTTGCTTCGGCTCCGATGTCTGACAGGATGACTTCCGAAAGCAAACCCAGATCAAGATCAGAGATCTGATCCATCGCACCACCGCCAACGACCCACTCCCAGGTATCAAGCGACAAACCAACATTGGCGTGACCGATACCTTTGACCAACGTCAAAATCTCTTCGGCCGTCTGAATGAACTTGTAGTTTCCGTCTGCTTCGACCGCGGAAGAAGCTTGCAGGTAGAGGCCAAGACGAATGCCATGCTCTTCGAACTTGGCTCCGATATCCTCGATTCGCTCGCGATGGCGCTCGAAGTTTTCCTGGAACGAAGTCGTCTCGTTGTTTGGCTCAATACGAACCCGGCATCGCTTGGCGTTCAGCGTCGCTGCCAGGTCCATGATGGTCTCGAGCTTTTCGCAAGAAGCAACGAATTCGGCATCGGTACCGCCAAAGTTGATCGGCAAATCGAACGCACCGATATCCATGTTGGCACTTTGCAGGAACTGGCAAGCAAACTCTTTACCGAGCGCGTCATGGCGGCCGACCAGATCGTTCATATCGATCTCGACGCCTTTGAAGCCGTGCGTCAGAGCGAGTTCGATCAGTTCATTTTGTCGACCTGCAACGCCGAGGCCTTTTGAATTCAAAACTTTATACATATTGGTTCCGCTTCCTTCTTTATTTGTATGGCCTCGTTACATGCGAAAACGTGCATTTCGAGCCAGCAAATCTGCTTCGGTCGCCAAGCAACGTAGAAGCAGAAATGGGTGCTTGGTGGATCCTTGGAGGCAATTTCGCCCACAAATGGGGCTGTCTTTTGAGGCTCCACACTGATTTGAGCCGCGGATTATCACAAAAGAGCCTGCTTGGTACTAGTGGAAAGTTTGGGAAAGATTGCGGAAAGCGGCGAGAAATTGCTGCTTTTTGACGTGCTTGACGATGGCATCGTGCCTCCGGGCGGTTGTTCTGTATATCCCCTTTCACCTTTGGGCGATCGAAATGGGCGAATTGGGGAGTCGGTACGCTGGAGGGCGGCGGGATTAAAACTGGATCCTTTCGGAGCTTGTGTCTTTCCTTGTGTTACAGGCGAACCTAAGATTGTTCGATTACCACCTTTATTGGTAAATCGGGGGCGAATTGGAATCGACCGGATTGGATGAAGGCTTGGTGGCGTGTCGTGGTTGATCAGAGGGCCACGTAAAAATCTGATCAAAACCTTAATTGCTAAAGATAACTCTTTCGCATTGGCTGCGTAGAAATACAAAGCCCCGGCTGATGGGTTCCGCTGGAGAGCCCTGAATGCTGGTCACCAATTCCAGATCGTAGTAAGTCACGTCGGATACGCTTGCTACTAAACAAAGTTTCTGTCTAGTTCATTTTTCAGGGTGTCGCCGCCCGGCTGGATGAGCGAACTTTAAATCAGCGACTACACACGTAGAGGCCAATCTGGAAACATCGCGGGACGCGGGTTCGATACCCGCCGCCTCCACTTCAACCGACCTGAAGAATGTCTTCAGGTCGGTTTTTTCTTGGTTTGTTGAAAAGCCAATTTTCCAAAACACAAAAAGTTCCTATTTTTGTGTCTGATTTTGCACCTGAAATGGGCGATTCTTGCCTCCATTAAAAGAGGCACTAACAGATGCGAGGAAGTTGCTCTCCGATGGGAAGCGTAATGACCCGAGAAGCACCGATCATTGTCTTGGCGATGACCATCTTAGGGTGATCTTCAACCACATTTCCGATAATGGCGGTGTTTGTTCCAAATGGACTCGACTTCATCGCCACTAAAACTTCGTCAGCCGACTCGGCGGGCACAATGCAAACGAGCTTTCCTTCATTGGCAACCAACAACGGATCAAAGCCAAGTATCTCGCAGGCGGAATGAACGGTAGGGTTGATGGGCAGACTTGGTTCGTCGATGACAATGCCGCAATCCGAGGCAGCAGCGATCTCATTCAGACTGGCAGCCAGCCCGCCACGAGTTGGGTCTCGGAGGACTCGGACATCGGGACAAGCCTTGATGATGTCCGCCACCATCTGATTTAACGGTGCCGAGTCGCTTTCGATTTGAGCTTCAAACTCAAGGCTTTCACGTACGCTCATGATCGCCATGCCGTGATCACCGATCGTACCACTTACAATCACAACGTCCCCCGGCCGAGCCTGATCCGGTGAAATATTCACATCACTTGGAACGATTCCCACTCCAGCCGTATTGATGTAACAGCCATCGCCGTGACCACGTTCAACAACTTTGGTGTCGCCGGTAATAATCGAAACGCCAGCTGCTTTCGCGGCTGCTCCCATATCGTCAGCGATTCGTTTTAGCTGCCCGACTGGAAACCCCTCTTCGATAATGAATCCGGCGCTCAGGTAGACGGGTGTCGCGCCACTCATTGAGAGGTCGTTGACCGTTCCGTTGACAGCCAGATCACCAATAGATCCTCCGGGAAAGAATAGTGGCTGAACGACGTAGGAGTCCGTGGAGAAAGCCATTCGACCGTCACTGACATCGAATACGGTCGAGTCAGCAAGGCCAGCCAGATGGCTGTTGTCGAACGCCGGTAGAAAAATGTGTTCTACCAGTTCGCTAGAGAGCTTTCCGCCGCCACCGTGGCCAAGGATGACGTTTGGATAGTCTTGCAGCGGCAAGGGACAGCTCATACCACTGAAGTCGACAGATCCTTTACCATTGGACTGTGCTGCTTTTGATTCAGGTTTTATTTCAGATGCCATCTATTTAGCCTTGTCCAACTTTTTGACCTTCGAGGTGTACGAACCGACCATAGTTGTAGTATGCGGCACATGCTCCTTCGCCAGAAACCATCGTTGCGCCCAGCGGTTTGCGGGGAGTACATTCTTTTCCAAACGCCTCGCACTCGTTTGGTTTGATTGCCCCCTTCAAAACATCGCCAGCGCGGCAAAGAGGGGACTCGGATGTCTTGATGTCGGATACGGTAAACTTGATTTCCGCATCAAAATCACGATAAGCCTCGCTCAATCTCCATCCGCTGTATGGAATGACTCCAATCCCACGCCAGCCACGATCGGTAACTTCGAAAACTTCTTCGATCACTTTCTGCGCGGCAGGGTTACCACGCTCCGAAACAACTCTTGGATAGGCGTTCTCTATTTTGGCTTCGCCATTCTCCAATTGAATCACTGTGCGGCGAATGCCCTCAAGCAAGTCGAGCGGTTCAAAACCCGTTACGACAATCGGGATTTCATATTGCTCGCAAAGCTGTGGGTACGCTTCGAATCCGGTCACACAACAAACGTGGCCCGCCGCGAGGAACGCATCCACGCGATTTCCGGGAGAGTTCATAATGGCTTCGATGGCCGGTGGAACCAAAACATGCGAAACCAACGCAGAGAAATTCTTGATGCCTTGGTCTTTGGCAACCTTCACCGACATCGCATTGGCAGGGGCGGTTGTTTCAAATCCGATTGCGAGGAAAACAACCTCCTTGTCAGGGTTTTCGCGGGCGATGTTGACGGCATCCAGCGGTGAATAGACAACGCGCACGTCGCCACCGGCTCCTTTAATCTTGAACAAATCATCTTCCGATCCGGGAACACGAAGCATGTCTCCGAAAGAGCAGAAGATGACGTTGGGACGACTTGCGATGGCCAGTGCCTTATCAATCATCTCCAAAGGCGTCACGCAGACGGGGCAACCGGGCCCGTGAATCATCTCTATTTCATCTGGGAGAATCTGGTCGATCCCATTGCGGATGATGGAGTGCGTCTGTCCGCCGCAAACTTCCATGATGGCCCAAGGCTGGGTCACGATGCGAGAAATTTCTTCGGCAAGTCGTTTTGCTTTTTCGCCGTCACGATACTCGGTCATGTATTTCATGATTCCGCCCCTTGTGTTTGGACAGGCTTGCTTACCTCGAAATCCGTTTCCCGCAACTCCTCCAACTCGTCTTCCAGCAATCCAAGCTCTTCGAATGTTCGGAGGGTCTCTTTTGCAGAAGCTTCGTCGATTTTGCTGATCGCGAACCCAACGTGAACGATTGTGTAATCGCCAATTTCGATATCAGGCAAGTAGGCGAGGCAAACGTTTTTCACGACGCCGCCAAAATTCACCTTGCCCATTCGAGTCCCTTTGTCCTCGAAGATTCTTTCAATTTGTCCGGGTACTGCAAGGCACATGATTACTCCCTAAAGGCTTTTTGCGTGTTCTAAAATCTTCTGACAATCCCAAAGCATGACACGGTTGTTTCCCGAGTCGGCCACAACAAGAGTTCCGTTGTGGAAACAAATTCCATAAGGCCAGCAAAGCGTTGCTTCGTTGACTGACTGCCAGTGGTTTTCTCCCGCACCGGCGAAATCGACTTGTCCGACGACATCAAATGCCGAACCGTAACATTCGTCTGCCAGCGGGACGCGCCAGAACAGGACTCGATTATTGGCAGTGTCAGCGACGGCGAGTACGTTCTCGCAAATGTCGATCGCGTACGGAAACCTCAACCGCTTGGTACCCTGAGTGTCGTAAGGCAACTCATACGCAGCACTGAAATCTTTCTGACCGATCAAAGATTGAGCAGGCCCATCGGTATCAGGATGTTGATCCCAGCACATCACGCGGTGATTGCCCGCGTCGGCAACGTAAAGTTGATCTTTGTATCCGGCAAAGTCATGCGGCCAACGAAATGAGTCAGCAGCTACTGCGGCGCCGCGGTTCTCTTCGGAATCCGATTCACTTGGCTGGCCGAACATAATGTCAGCTGGACGATCTGATTCGGGGAACCCGTCCCAGACCAAGACCCGGCGGTTGCCTGTGTCCGACACGTAGAACCGGTTGTTGATCCATGCGATTCCATACGGCCAATACATGCCGCTGAGTGATGGTTCATCACCACGGTTGGTTTCGACTTGCGAGAGATTTGATTGTCCAATCGCATAGTCTGGTGGTGTGTCTGAGTCCGTTGGAATCTGGTTCCAGACGAGTACCCGGTGATGCCAAGCGTCACCGACAACCAGCTTGCCATCAACAACGATGACGCCCGTTGGTAAATGTAATCCGTTTTCTGGTCCTCGTCCGTGAGCCGCCGGCCCTTCGGATTCAAAACTTGGTTGGCACAGTACAACGTCGGCCGGTGTTTGATCCGACGTCGGAATGGAATGCCAAATTAGGATTCGATGGTTTCCCGAATCACAAACGATCAGCCGCTCATCATCTAGCCAAACTCCGCGCGGCGCGTACATCGTCGACGAGCTTGGCTGGGCGTCAGGTAGAGCCAGACCGAAAGGTGACTTGGCTCCTAACCAAAGTTTTGGAACTCCGAGGCATGGGGATTCAAGAGACGGCGCGGACTGGTCAACCGGAGCAGTTCTTTTCGAAATGCTCACCGACTGAACGGTCGATTCTGGTTTCGTTTCTGAAGTCATTGAATCAGCTTGGGCGAACCCAAACTCGTCCTTCTGTTACTCGAAGTGGAAACGGTTCAAGCTGACATGCTGGAGCAGAAAAACACTCGCCTGACTCGCTATCAAATTGAAAGCCGTGCCATGGACAAGTGATTGTTCCGTTTTCGTGATCTAGCATCCCGCCATCGAGAGGCAAACCTTGATGGGCACATGCGTTGCGATAGGCTCGCAGCCCTTTCATCGACTTGATCAACAGGATTTGTTCTTCACCACTTTGAAAGGCAAACGGCTTCTCAGTCCCTACATCGTCGACCAGCGGCCCTTCAACCCAGCCATGATCTTCGCTGTTGGTGCCTCCAGCGTTTAGCTGAACAAGACCTGCTGGAGCCGGATCCGGTTCTGGATCGGTGGGCACGACTTCAACCTTTTCAATCTCTGGCACATGCTCGGCAAGTGATTCCTCAACAGTGTTGCGAAGCGTAACCGATGACATTGAACATCCGTTGCAATTACCAGACAGGCGCACGTAAACCGTTTTGCCTTTCACATCGACAAGGCTTACATCGCCGCCGTGTGATTGCATGTACGGGCGAACCATTTCGATAACTCGTTCAACCTGCGTTTTCAAATCGGCCCGTACCAAGCCGTGCATCGCGAAGAGTGCATAAACGGTTGGTTCATCAACCAGTTCAAACAGCAGTTTCTTTCCCGCGGGATCGTCTTTCAGCTTCTTGACGATATGGGTCAGGCCAACTTTGTGAAACTCCTCGATGGTTGACTTCAGAGTCATCGCCTTGATGCGAACTTCAGGATCCAACGCTTGAACTTCAGCGATCGCTTTGTCGACACGATCGGCCAACTGTTCCAAGTTGTCGACAGTAACCATCGGCGTGCTGGTTTTGGCGTCGGGGGTATCAGTTGACATTTGTTCTCCAATTTAGACTGACTGGTAGCCTGAATGCTGTTCCAGGGATTCGATTGTTTTTTGCAGCAACAGTTCCGCGAATAGCTTCTTGGCCATCGCTATCAAAGTTGCTTCTACTGTTCCGGTTTCGGTGATTTCAATTTTTCGTTTGGGCAAAGCCTGAAGTACAAAACAAGATCCTTCGGTGTTGCTCAACAAGAAGTCATCGAACACGGCGTCTGTGAAACCGTCCAACGTGACTCCTTCTGCGTTAGGGTCCTGCCTAAGCATTTTCAATGCTCCGTCTGCGCCACGGAATCGTTCTTCGAGCCGAGCAACGTAACGCTCTGTTGCTGTTTGAAGAAAGAAACCAAATTGTTGTTGTTTGTATAGGTCCATATCTTTACTGCTTCGTAAGCTCCAATTGCTCGCCACGATCGCCAAGCTTTTGGTTGATTTGCTCTACCAATTCTTGAGCGGCATTGGCTTGTTCAATTTGGTCGTACCAATGGAACAACTTGTAGGCTTCAGCCAGCTTCTCCAGAGCCGGCTTGAACATTCCAAGGTGTGCTAGGGCATTGGCTTGATTCAAAAGCACAAGTGCGTAAGCGACGGGATCTTTGGCGCGAGAACGAACTTGCAGGACTTCTTCGTAAGTCTCAACGGCTTGAATCAGGTTTTCTTCCGGGTGCGACGACGGTGCGTACTGGAGTGCATTTGCCAGATTCATGCTTACGCTTGCCCACATGTCTGGAAAAGCCTCGATCGTGTAAACCTTCAACGCATGACGGAAGGACTGCACGGCAATACCATTTCTAAGCTGATGACTTGCTCCCGTCGCTGGCATCGAGAGGTATGCGAGTCCCAGATTGTTCTGAAGCTGTGCGAACAATTGCGGATGATCTTCTTGAGTAACGCCACTTTGGAGCGCCGCTTGATACGAATTAACGGCTTGGAGCAATGCGCCACGCTGTCCGTTGGATGCGTTTTGCAGCATCATTCCCATTCTCGTGTACAGCTCAGGAATCAACATTGGCAGTTTGCAATCCTCAGCCATCTCAATCGCACCTTTGTAGTCCTGCATGACATGCGCAGGTGAAACGTCAGGTAAGGATGCCGCGAGATCAGCAGCCTGAGACAACAACAATACGGCCAAGATTGGCGATTCCTTCTTTGAACCAGCAACCGCCGACTTCAGCTTGGCTTGAGCGGACTTGAAGTCTTCTTTCTCAATGTCGGTTGCCGCAGACGTAGCAAGGGCAAGAGCCCCCAGCTCGCCGTCCAAAGTGAACTCTTCACCCAAGTTGTCGATGATGCCTGCGGTGTATGCCGCAACGTCGAGAAGTTCTCGAAGATCACCCGTCAGCAAGTTACTTGCTGCTTGATACGCGTCTGGTGAAGGAGCCAAAACGAACAGGTTGTATGTGTAAATGGGGGACGACGCAGCGACTGACTGAATCGACTTTACTGCGGCATCAATATCGCCATTTGCAGCTAATGAAAAGAACTCCCATTCCGGCGGCAGTTCAACAGATGAGTCGCCGTTGAGCAAAGATTGGATTTCATCCTCATGCGAAACGGCCAAATTTGGCAGTAGCAAATTTGCAGCCGGAAACGGAAAGATTCCAATCGGTTGAGGACGCAGTTCAATCATTCAAATTTGCTTTCAAAATCCGGTGGGTGGTCGTATCGTTTTGTTTGCCGATCGCTCAAACCACGACGCGGCAACTTTGGCTTCAGATTCGGTCGAGTAGTCGTTTATCTTTTTCCAATGGTTAGTGATTGGGTTCGCTTCATCTTCATTCCAGGACGGCACATTCAAGTACACCACCCAGCGTCCATCTTCTTTTTCGACACGCGTGATTGCATCAAGAGGCACAAATTTCTCTTCAGGTTTGTCGCCACTGGATCCTTCATCGCGTTGGTTCATTGTCTTACTTTCCGTTTTCTCGTGGCGGTAAGTTGACTCGCAGTCCTCCGATACTGTCATCCCAAATCGCGGTGAAGGAACCATCGGGGATTTCAAATTCAAATACTTCTGAAATCAACAAGCTTCGGTCTCCTTCTGCATTTCGTTGTTTCAGCATCAGTCCACCAGCACCAGCTCCTCTTGTTGGCAACAAGACAAACGATCCCTCTCGCCAAAGCGCTAACAGCGTGTCCTCCGGAAAGAAATCCAACGACTCCTCGCGCGAAAAACGCATGTAGCCATCCGACGACAATTCGATTGTCATGCACTGCCGAGTAGGTTTGTTTACTTCAACGCTCATACAAAGATTCTACGCCTTCTCGCCGATCTCTTCAAAAAGTTTTTCGACGAGTTTGTCGATGGCCGCATCAACTGGCGCCGACAGAACTTCGCCAACCTCGTAAGTCACCCCCTCTATCAAATAGACGGTTATTTTCTTTGGGTAATCTTCTTTCAGCAGCCAACGGCCAAAAGCGATCGCATGGTCCCAACGGAAAGCATGTAGGTTCATTCCACTGTCTGGAGGAAGCTGTTCGACTTCCTCGCCGGGAACCTTGAACAACGCTCCGGGTTCGCTTCCAGACTGACAGGCGTCTACCAAGATCACATGTGGCACGCCACGCATTTGAAATGCGACATCCATTCCACCAGTACCTCCATCAGCACAGTGAACTCCATCCGGTAGTCCGCGATCCCACATCCGACGAATCAGAACGGGTCCCGTCGCATCGTCGCCGCGCAAGATGTTCCCACAGCCGATAATGAGCGTATCAATTCCGCTAAGCGTCGGCTTCGACGGATCAAATTCTTCAACGTCAGGGCTGGCGTCTGTCGACATGGTTCTCCAGTTAATCTTAAGCAACATCAATGTTGCCAAATAAAAAGGACTCGACACCTAAAACGAGGCGACCGAGTCCTTCGAATGTCACTTTGTTAAACTAACTTCTAGCTTCTCAAACAACTGCTTCTCAACCTTGCATCCATGCAAAGAGCAAATTGTTATGAGCCTTCTCCAACGCGGAAACGAGCAAGCTCTTTTCCTGTTTTGCTGTCATAAGTGTGAACAGTACAGACCAGACAGGAATCGTACGAACGAGCAACGTGTCCCATTTCGACAGGATCTTTCGGATCCTTAATCGTTGCACCGATGAACGATTGCTCCATCGGGCCATGGACTTGGTTGCCGTCTTGTGGACCAATATTCCAAGCCGTTGGGGTAACAACCTGATAGTTTTCGATTTGACCGTTTTCGATCACAATCCAGTCAGAAAGCGATCCGCGAGCGGCTTCCGTCGCACCGAAACCTTTACCAGACTTCAGTTCTTCGGGCTTGGTGTAGAACTTGTCGTGCAAGTCGATTTCGCTGAGCCATTTTTGAGCAAGTTTGTAGTACTTGCAGGCTTCGTGCATCCGAGCCATCACACGCACAAGGCAGTTTGGCCCGTCTTTCTTGATCGCGTCGAGGAACAGTGGATCGAAGTCCTGATGACCCTTTGCGTCGGGACGGCCTGCGATGACTTGGCGAGAAAGCGGACCAGCTTCCAACGGCATCGAACCTTTGCCAGGCACTTCGTAGCGCGGCGACTTGGCCCAACTGTACTTGCCTTGCTTGTGGCCTTCGAGTGGATCAATCGGGTCTGTGACTCCATCCCAAGGATGAAGGTACGAATCGCCTTTGAAGAATGAGTGAGCAATCGACTCCCGAACGTTCAAGTGATCGAAGTCATGGAAATTTTCACCGTCGTAGACGCCTGCGCGATTGATCAGAGCGTCGTTACGGCCATCAATCGTTGGGTTCGTGTAGAGTTCAGGTTCAAAATACGTTCCGGTTGCAAGGAACTTTCCGCAACCATGACCATATTTGTCCAACCCGGCAGCTTTCGCGAATCGGAGGAACAAACCGCAGTCGGAATTTCGCTGACTGTCGTTTTCGTCTGCCCACTTCCAAACGTCGTCCCAAGTTTTGTTTTCCATCCAGCGTTCAATCGAACACCCAAGCCAGCAGCCTTCCAGCCACTCGCGCTTCCAGTAGTCAAGGATCGCAACGCTACGCGTGACGTCGGCTAGGTTTGGAGCGCACATGACGCCACCAGGAACCATGAAACTTGAGTGAGGCCATTGCCCGCCGAAAATCGCATAGACCTCGACCGGCTTGCCCGATAGCGTGACGCCCTTTTCGTAAGAAGTTCCGACAAATGGAGCGAAACGTTTCACCACTTCATCATACTCTGGAATTTTTGCGTAATTCTTGTTCGTTAGATCAATCGCAAACAGTGCATAAAACCAACGCGGAATCGACTGCAACGTCTCACAACATTGAGCGATGTTACGAATCAAAGTCGCGTTGGTAGGCACATGCGTGGCCCAAGCCGTGTCCAAAGCGTAGCACGCCTTGTACAAGTGGCTGCCACCACAGATACCGCAAATTCTGGGAGTGACGATCAAACCAGCCTGCGGATCCTTACCTTTGAGAATGATCTCAAAGCCGCGGAACATACTGGCTTCCGTCCATGCGTCCGTTACAACACCATCAGTAACCTCAAGCTTGAGGTCGAGGTCACCTTCAACGCGCCCAAGCGGGCTGATTCTCATAGGGGTTGCCGTAGGCATATTCAAACTCCCGTAGTTGTTTTTGCGTTATGTGCGATGTGCACTGTTGTTGATTGAAACTACTTAGACGACGAACATGTCTTCCTTTGACCACTGTGGAGCAGCGACGCGAGCCGCAGCAGCATGGGCCATATAGGTGACGTGATCAGTTCCTTCAGGAACGTCCTTTGGAATGACGCCGCCAATTTTTTGCGTCTTGAAGACCGTGCCAGGAGCAAGGTCATAAAACGGAAACTCTGGTTCGGTACAGCCGGTGCAAGGCATGCCTGCGCGTGTCTTGGACGACTGGCGATTCCAAAGAATCCGATTGCATGGCGAGTGAGTCATTGGACCTCGGCATCCAAACTCATAAAACAGGCATCCGGTACGCGTCCCCTGTCCAAATTCGACCGTCGACTGCTTGTATTCGAAGTATTGAACGCGAGTACATCCGGTTTGTGTAAACGTCTTGAAGAACGTTTGTGGACGCTGCAAATCGTCCAGTGAAATATCACCAGCACGACCGGTCGCGATCGCAACCAAAATTTGTGTTACCCAGTCTGGGTGACAAGGGCATCCCGGAATGTTGATAACGGGCAAACCCCATTTGGATTTGAAGTCGGCTCCTAAGAAGCCGCCATGATTTCTCTTGAGATACTGAAGCCCAACACTGTCGGTTGGGTTTGGTGCGTTAGCAGGAATGCCTCCCCAACAAGCACAGTCGCCAAGTGCAACAACCGCGTTGGCTTTGCTCGCCAGTTCAACGACCCAATCTTTCATTGGGCGGTCTGCAAACATGTTGAATCGGCCCGTGCCATTGGGGCCCATGATAACGGTGCCTTCAAAGACGAAGATGTCGAGCTCTTTTTTGCCCGCCGTAATATCTCGAAGCATGTCCTGAACGGTATCGCCCATGTCCATACCGAGCGAAGGATGCCACAGAACGTCGATGCCAAAGTCGGTGACTAAATCACACGCACTCGGCTCTTCCGCATTCAGAAACGACATCGTGTTGCCGCTGCATGCGCCGCCTTGTAACCAGAGTAAAGAGGCCATGAACAACTCCTATCTAATCAGGACAATTCAACCGTTTTCGGTATCGAAGGTAGCCTAACAGGCTTCCTTCGGATGTTTATCGGCCATAGCGGAAATCACCGCCATAGCACGAACTATGTAGTTTCAGCACTATTCTCAAAAAAATCACAATCCAAACTTCACCAATAAGCCACATACAAGCACAGCAAATCCAGCGATTGCGTGACTAAAGCGGTGGAGGTTTGGAAGCTTCACAAAGTTCATTCCGTAAACGATCAGCATGACCGAAGCGACCATTGTAGAAACGGTCGCTAGAGAGAACGCAGCCACAACGGCCATGATCGCAAACGTGTTCGCTTCAGCAGCCGGGTACATCAAAAGTGGGATCAACACTTCGCATGGTCCGAATGCAAATATCAAAAATAAGATCCACGGCGTCAGAGGACGCTTGGATTTTGATTCGTTTTCTTCTTCAATTTGCACCGACTCATGAACATGACGATGTTCCAAATCGTGTTTGTGCAAGTGTGTATGAACTGTTCCGTCGACGTGTGAATGAAGGTGCGTGTGCGGGATGTCGCGAACCGCTCTCACGATTCCCCAGGTAAGATAGGCAATCCCAAATCCAATCAGCAACCAAGCTGCCGTTTCTCCTCGAAACGATTCTATGGATTCAATTTGAAACACCAGTGTGCCCAACAGCATTCCAATTGCGCCAATCAAGACTGAACCAATGATGTGTCCAAAGCCGCAAAGCGCAGTGATCAGTGCTGTCTTTCGAGCAGTCCATTTGTTTGAACGTGCCATTGCCACAAATGGAATGTAGTGGTCTGGTCCAAGAATGGTGTGCAGAAATCCCACGGAAAAGGCGGTTAAGACTAAGAGGCTTACTTCCGCGGTCACGTCAAACCTTTGGGATAGTGGAAAACGAAGTCACACCATTGAACGACTGAGATTGTGATGTTTCCGCAATCGTGACGAAATAGCATGTTCATGCCATTGTCCGGATTTTTCTTTTAATGGATGCTAATCGGTAAATCGACTATCCCGTCCAGACTTGGAGCAAATCATGTCAACCAACGGTGTTGCATCCTCAGCTGAACAGCTTCATGAACGACTCAACGATCCCAAAGTCGCTGACGGTTTGAATCGTTTGCTGGATCGTTTGGATATTGTCTCGTTCGCCGTTGAGTCAATGGACGGTTTCATTCGCCGGGGCGAAGTCATTGCCGATTCAGTCGCTTCTACTGTTGGCGATTTTAAAGAGGCGGGTAACGAAGATGCGATGGAGCTGATCAAAAAAGCTCCAAAAATGCTAGAAACTGGAACCAAACTTGCCGATGCGGCGGGCGCAATCAACGTCGATGAACTCACCAAATCGAGGGTTCTAGAACGTCTCACCGATCCGCAAACACTGAACACGCTCAACGAGTTGCTCGACCGTTTACCTTTGGCGGCGTTCATGCTCGAATCGCTCGAGGGCTTTATCAGCAGAGGCGACACAATCGCAGAATCATTAGCCGACAGCGTTGGCGATCTCCGAGGGCTCGATACTGAAAAAACACAACGTTTGACCGCCGCGCTTCCCAAGGTCATGGAAGCCGGGGAAAAACTTCTCGACTCCGGCGTTATCGAAGACATGCCAAAGCTGATCGACGCAGGCCTTGCAGCCGTCGACGCGGGACTGCTCGAGCCTGAGGTGATTCAAACCGTTGGCCGACTGGCAAAAGTTGGCTTGCAATCACTGGAAGAGGTGACGGCGAAAGAGATTGAACCATTAGGCGGTGGTGTCATGGGAATGATGAGCGTGACCAAAGACAAAGATGTTCAAAAGATGATCGGCTTCGTCGTTTCCATGGCCAAAGCGTTTACCAAAAATCACCAAGCGGCGGTGTAAACAATGCACGAACTTTCGATTGCCAATAGCTTGGTCGAAATTGCGACCGAACAGGGCAAGGCCGCTGGAGCGGAAACGATCCAAGCCATCAATCTGCGGATCGGCGCTTTGTCGTGTGTGCATCAAAGCGCTCTTGAGTACAGCTATGAGCTGATCACCAAAGATACGATGCTCGAAGGATCCACGCTGAACATCGTCGATGTTCCGGTCTCGATCTACTGCCCTGACTGCGATAAAGAAGTTGAGCTGCCTGGCATTCAAAAGTTTCGCTGCCCTCAATGCGACACTCCCAGTGCCGACATTCGACAGGGCAAAGAACTCGAAATCGACTCGATTATTATTGCTGAACGCCAGGAGGTAAGCCCACACTAACCCGACGTGCAAGCGAGGGACGCCATGAAAGAATCATCGCTGGCATTCACTCGTTAAAACGAAAAGGATTAGTCCCTCGCTCGCGCGTGGGGTTAGTCTTGACAACTGGAGAAAGAACATGCTTAAACCGCGAATACTCGAAGTCCGAACTAAGATCCTTAAAAAGAACGATGAACTCGCCCGCGAAATGCGTGACCAGTTTGTGGACGCAGGAGTTTTGGTTTCCAACTTTGTTTCCAGTCCTGGCACGGGGAAAACAACTCTGCTCCGAGACACACTAACCCGACTGGTTAACGCAGGCGAAAAAGTTGCCGCGATTGTTGGTGACCTGGAAACTGACAACGATGCAAAAAGGTTGGCTGAAAGCGGTGCACCGGTTCGCCAAATCATGACTCACGGCTGTTGTCACCTCGAAGCTGACATGGTTCAAAATCATCTTGAAGGCTGGGACGTTGCCGAGCTCGATTACCTTTTCATTGAAAATGTAGGCAATCTCGTGTGTCCAACCAGTTGGGATCTTGGCGAATCAGTGCGAATCGCACTGCTTTCTGTTACCGAAGGCGAAGACAAACCATTAAAATATCCAGGTCTGTTTAACACTTCCGATGTGGCCGTGATCACCAAGACCGATTTGTCTGAGCCCTGCGAGTTTGATCGCAAGGAAGCCTTGGATAACATTGAATCGGTTCGTCCGGGAATGCAAGTGTTTGAAACATCCGCCAAAACCGGTGCTGGGATGGACGAGTGGATCGAGTATCTGAAACAAAAACGAGCCGAGCTAGTGACTACAACCAATTCAGTAGCGACGTAGAATCTCCAACAATCTCGATTGACGATCTGTTGCCAAAGGATCGCGAATCCAACGAACGAACTGAGTTCCAACTCCGCCAATCGCTGCGGCAGCTTGAGCAGATTTCGGCAGCTGCTCAAGTATTTTCTCTGGAGCTGGACTTGCGCAGGCTCTACGCCGTCATCACGACGCATGCGTGTGAAATCCTTCGCGCAGATCGCGTCGTGTTTTATTCGAACATTGACAATCAGCTAGTCGCGGAATCGCAATCGCCTAATGTTCAGTCGGAGACGTATGCAGCCGGCGACAATGTGCGATGGTGTGTCAAATACCTGAAGCCAAAACTTGATAACTCGCCAACCGAGGACGTTCGCAACTCTATTTGTGTTCCATTGGTTGGAACTCAGAATCGCGTGCTTGGAGTTATCGAGGCACGCAACAAGAAAACAGGTGGTTCATTTACTGAGCATGACGAGCGCGTAGCGGTTTGCTTGGCGCGCGTCGCGTGCAGCTCCGTTGACCGAGGAAACCTCTTTTACCGGATTGAGGAGTGGAGAGAGTCAATTGAAACACTGCTTTCATTCAACGCGACTGTGAATCAGCAGCTTGAGCCGAGCGAAATGGTTTCGCAATTGGTCGCCAACGTTACTGGCTTTCTTGACGCCGATGGAGGCGCGGCGGGGATCGTCGTTCGGCAGGATTCACAAGTGTTTGCTGTTTCCGATAGTTTCTACTACGACGGCAAAACTCACGACTACCCGCGACGCTGGAAGACCAACGTCGGCATTCCCGGCACGGTAATCGAAACCGAATTTCCGCTTCTCATTAACGACTACGATCAACATGAGTTAGCGGATCCCGAACTGGTTGAGAAGTTTGACATCGGTTCTTGCATCTGTGTTTCCATCAAGAACTCAAAAGAAGAAGTTCTGGGCTTCTTCAAGCTGCATCGCAGAATTGGTGAGCCCGAATTTACCTGGCAGGATGCGGCGTTCTTGGAATCACTAGGGAACACGGCAGCGGTTGCAATCGAAAACGCACGATTGGTTCGCTCTCTGGAAATCAAAAACGATCAGATCAAAAACCTGTCGCAAGATCACGTTCGCAGGTTGGAAGAAGAGCGACAGCACATTGCCCGCGAATTGCACGACCAAACGGGGCAAGTGCTGGTCGGGCTAAAGTTACGGTTGCAAGTTCTTTCAGGAATGTTGAATGACGAGCAAGCAGGCGCGAAGGAAGAACTTGCTGGGTTGAGAACTCAACTCAATCAGGCTGCGTCTCAGCTAAAAGACATGGCCAAGAGATTGCGTCCGCCAACTCTTGACGAACTTGGTTTTGAGGCATCGTTGAGGCAACTCGTTTCTGAGTATAGACGACAAGTTGATTTCTCGATCAAAGTTCAAATTCAAACGCAACCAATACTTAGTAAAGAAGCTGAGACAGCGCTGTTCCGGATCGCTCAAGAGTGTTTGACCAATATCGCCAAGCATTCCAATGCCAGTGCAGTTGAAATCTCGTACTCCGAAGAAAAGCAAAAACAGGTATTTCGCATCTTTGACAATGGTGAAGGTTTTGAGTCAAACAACACGACGAATGGTCTTGGTCTGATTGGCATCAAGGAAAGGGTCAAAATGCTGGATGGGACTTTCTCAATCGACTCCAGCCAAAAAGCGGGAACCAAAATTAAAATCAAGCTGCCGAAAGTGAGTCAACAATGAATGTAGACACAAAGAAGAGAGTCATGCTCGTCGACGATCATAACCTTGTCCGAAGCGGCATGGCGGCGCTGCTGAACCAGCAAGGCGAATTCGAGGTTGTTGCCGAAGCCACCAACGGAGTCGAAGCGCTTGAGAAGATAAAATTGGTAGCATGTGATTTACTGATCGTTGATTTGGCTATGCCTCGACTTGGCGGAATAGAAGTCATTACTGAAATTCGCCGCAAGAACCAGCAGATCAAGATCCTTGTGCTTTCCATGTACGACGATGCTCAATTTGTCGCGCGAGCTATGAAGGCCGGAGCTAATGGGTTCTTGTTAAAAGACGCGTTGGATGAGGATCTGTTTTGGGCGATCGAATCTGTCTTTAATGGCCAAGACTTCATCAGCGAACTAATCGACCAGGACGCACTGCGCGAATTTACATTTGACGACTGCGAACTAACCTGTCGTGAAAAAGAAGTCTTGCACCTGATCGCTGAAGGCAAAACAAACAGCGATATCGCTGAGGTTCTTTCGATCAGCCCACACACGGTGACACGTCATCGGGCCAACCTTATGAAGAAGCTCAATGTTCACAACCGAGTCGAGTTGGTCAGCGTCGCCAATAGTCGTGGACTTATCATTATGCCCAAAGCCGGCGAATTTTGATCAAATCCCGCGTTTCCCCTGTACCAAGTTTCTTGCAACCAGTGCCTGTCCGAGAGCTATTCCGCCATCGTTCGGCGGCACCACAGAATGGGTTAGCACTCGGAATCCATTTTTCTTCAACTGCTGTTGAGTCAGCCGAAGAAGCAGGACGTTTTGAAAAACACCGCCTGTTAAGCCCACGGTGTTGATGTCAGTTTCTGCACGAGTGGAATTGAAAACTTCCACAACCATTTTTGAGACCGCGTGGTGAAATTGGGCTGCGATTGTTTCTTTTGCCACCCCACGCAGCACGTCTTCGCAAATGGCGTTTAGGAGTTTTGTCGACGTTATCTGTGTCAATGTAGTTCTTGAATACTCGAACGAGTACGCATTCGGGTCTGCCCGATCAATTGCTGTCTGCGCAATCGCCTCCATCTCCATTGCAGCTTGCGCTTCATAATTAACAACGTGACGCACGCCAATCAATGACGCAACGGCATCGAAAAACCTACCCATACTGCTGGTCGGAACGCAATTGATCTCCTTTTCCAACTGCTGTCGAAGTAGCTGGTTTTCATTCATTGATCCAATGGCCGCACAAGGCAATTTCTTGTTCCATTGAATATCGTTGGCATGAAGAACAGACAACGCAACACGCCATGGACGCTTGATGCTCGCGTCACCGCCAAGCAATAAAAACGGATCGAGACAAGCAAACCGATCGAAAGACATGGAATCAGCCATCATGAATTCGCCGCCCCAAATCGTTTTATCTGTACCGTACCCCGTGCCGTCAAAACAGCAACCAATAACCTTTTGGTCGGCGTCTAGTCCATGCTCTGCGATCAGTGACGCAACATGGGAGAAGTGATGCTGAACCCGAAGCAAGGGAATGCCAAGAGTAACTGCAAACCGCTCCGCCCACTGACTGGATAAGTACCCGGGATGA
>CAYUNP010000033.1:0-38200 GCA_964446085.1 uncultured Pirellulaceae bacterium | reverse complement strand
TAAACGAAGAGATGAGCGACTTTCGCTCGCTCAAACAGGACAAACTAAATCGAGGTTCAGAACCGGATTAAACCAATCGCCACTCGGCTTGATAATTCAATCCGAGTGAAATGATCTTTGTCAGCAACTGCTCGTAATTCATGCCCACGATCTCGGCGGACTCGGCAAGGTCTTCGCCGTAGGAGAGGTTTGGGTTTGGGTTGGCTTCGATTACGTAGACTTCGCCATTCTCTTTCAGACGCAGATCCATCCTCGCATAGCCGCTCAAGCTAAGTGCTTTGTAAGTTCGCTTGCAGACTTTTTCAATCTCTCCCATAACGGACTTCGGCAAGTCCGTGGCTTCGCTGGTTTCGATGCCCAGTTTCTTCTGATAGTCAGGATCCCATTTGACACGGGATGTGGCGATCTTTGTGGAGTCCGCTTTGGCGTTGTGGAAATGCATTTCCCAAATCGGCAACGTCTTCACACGGCGATTGCCGATAAGGCCAACGTAAAGCTCACGTCCTTCGATGAACGTTTCTACCAATGCGTCGGTATGGGTTTCCTCATGAATTTGACGCACAATGGTTTCGAGCTGGTCATCGTTGCGAACGACCGATCGATCCGTGATGCCCAAAGAAGCATCTTCGCTGGTGGACTTTACCAACAGTGGGTACTCAAAACCCGCCGGACGACGTGTTTTTTTATTTCGCGCAACGACAAAGAATCCCGGCGTCGAAATACGGTGCCACGAAAGAATTTTTTTCGCCAATGGCTTGTCCCGCGCCAACAATAGACCGCGCGGATTGCAGCCGGTGTAGTGTTGCTTTAGAAGTTCCAGATAGCTAACGACATGGTGATCGTAGACGCCGACGCCGTGGAACTCTTCGAGTAGATTGAAAACGATGTGTGGCTTGAAGTCTTCTTTGGCTCGCCGGAGATCGCCAAGATCGTCGTAGACCCCTAAAGGAAGTACTTCGTGGCCCAGTTCGCGCAGCGTGTTGACGACGTCGTACTCGGTTTTCCACTCAAGAATCTCCGTCTCGGAGTACCCTTCGAGCGATGCCGGTGGAACGAGCGTCTCGTGCATCAGAACCAGAGCACGAAGTTTTTTCATAACGCAATCGTTTCGGCGGTTGGAATAGCAACGTCCACCACAGCAATACGAGTCAGCTACAGTGCGACACGGTGATTGCCGCGATACAGATAGTTCATCGTGTGAACGGTCAGCATCAACAGTGTGTCGCGTTCAAGATCGCGATTCTCAGCCGGGACTCGCAAGTCCATGGCTCGACATCGATCAATCATCACACGCATCACCTGATTAATATTGTACTGATATTCGCCGGTCCACCGAGCGACCTGACGGCAGAATTTCTGCCGATTTCGCTCCAGAAAGGCGGCTGCCGTTTTATTCCGGCGAGTTCTGGCAGGCTGGGTAAAGAGTTTTCGTAAATCCTGATCGAACGAAGTCGGGTAGTTGATGTCGTAACGTGCGTGACGTTCTTCGTAGTGAGCCCGCAAAGTGTGGGTCAGCTTGTTGACCGGATCAATTTTAACACGTGACTTCACCGGAGCTTTTTTGCCGGCGATGTCTTTCATCAAGTCATCGACAAAGGCAATCTTTTCCAGTGCCTTCCAGCCTTTGTAGCGCTCGTGAAGTTGTCGCCTGGATTTTGACTGCAGCCACACGGCAAACGTTTCCGCGAAATCTTCGGCAGGATGTGATTGAGCGTACCACGGTTCCAGATGTTGCACGTAGTTCTTGCTGCGCGGTTTGGGGCGATAGTATTCCGGATACGGATCGCTGTATCGTCCAAAGACCTCCCGGTATCGCTTGCGACGATGCAGCCGAAAGGCGATGTCGATCGCGTGTCCGGCTTCGTGTCTCAGAATTCGCAGGCACCAGGGTTTGGAGCCACCTTCGACTTCCAGCATCTGTTTGCGTTCGAGTCGCATCAGGCGCGGGTTGGCCATGTAGAACGGAATTGCGATTCCGGGAATGCCATCTGGCACGAACCATTCGTCACTTAGCCAGACATGTGGCTTGATGGCGAGGTTGCGACTGGCGAGTTCTCCGTAGAGTTGGTCTCGCATTTTCAGCAGGCTGGGATTGTCCGCGAGGGTGAGCTGCAGGTCGCTGATTCGCATGTCGAGAAGTTGCTGGTCCGAATAACGCAACCAGGCTGGCGCTTTTGCGGGCGCGGCTTTCGCATCAATGCGAACTTTGGTTTTGGTTGTTCGATTCTGCTTCGACATTGTTGGTTGAATCCAACCGCGCAACTATGACCTAAAACGAACCGGTGTCCGTAATCAGGATTTTAGAAGAAAGCTACGCTATTACGAAGAGAAATTTCGCGCTCGCAAGAAAAGAATTTTTTTGAGCGCCGCGCAACCCGAATCGCAAGTTCGTTTCCCAACTTGCTCGACAGGTTGTAGGGGATTTAAAAGTGATTGGAAAGTTTCAACCACGAGCCTCAACTTTCCAACACTTTTCTGGCGTAGAAACTACGCGTCGAGCGAAAACTGTTCGATACCCTGCTTGATATCGTTCATGAAATTCGCGGCACCGACTCCGTTGGCCAAACGATGGTCAAAGCACAAAGTCCCCTGAATCATGGGCTCAAAACGGAATGAATCGCCGTCAGGAACTGGTGATTGATACACTTCCCCGAACGCCAAAGTGGCAACGGCAGGCGCCACAATCGCTGGAATGCCGAAACGCATGCCAGCTTTGCCGATGTTGGACACTGTAAGCGTTGTGGAAGCGTCTGCCTGATCGTTTCCGTCGCGTGCGATCTCGATCTGTTTCGACAAAGCGTCGTAAAACTCGTTTTGGCTCATCTTGTCGGCGGCTGAAACAACTGCAGTCACCATTTCGTCGCCCGGAAGCGCGACTGCGACGCCCAAATTGACATCATGATAGGTTTGTAGCGAGCGTTCGTCAGCGGAAAGTGTGCTGCGGAACCGATCGTGCGTTTTCAACGCTTGAACTACGACATAACAGGCCATCGCGAAGCCGGTTGCTTTGCCGCCGGCAGCTTTGACGGTCGCACGCGACGTTTGGATCTGTTTCCACGACATTTCGTTGCCAACGGTGACCGGAATGCAGTCGGCGACGCCTCGTTTGAGCCGGTAATTCAGCACAATTTGCGATTTCGGAAGCGCAACGACTTCGAAATGCTCGGAAGATACCGCAGCAGTCGCTGGAGCACTCTGCATGTACGCTTCAACGTCAGAAACGAGCAATTTATCGCCCGCTGCAGGGATCAAATGAGCCGAATCGGTCAGATTGTTCTCCTTGAGAAACCGTCGGGTCTTGGGAGGGATTCGAACCGCTCCTGATCGAACCGCTGTCGCTGCTGCTCCGCCTCCCGCAGCGCTGGATTTGGCCGGAGTCGCCTTTTCGGCTGGTTTATCGTCGGCTGGACCGTGGCCAGCAGGCATTTCCTTGACGCCTTCGGCAACTTCCATTTTGGCGATCTCGTGACCGATCGAAAGAACCGTTCCCGGTTCAACTAGCCATTCGATCAGCTTCCCGTCGTAAGGCGACTCGACATCGGTCGTGGCTTTGTCGGTTTCCATCGTGTAGATCGGCTCATCGCGGCGAACATCGTCGCCAGGCTGCTTGATCAGCTCAACCAAAAGGGCTTCCTGCAGGCCTTCGCCAAGTTGTGGGATTCGGACAGAAATGATTGGCACAACGGCCTCCGTGAAGTTTCGTATGTTGGGGAGATAGAGATTCGGGAGGCCGAGCGCCGTGCCGAGACAGATTTTCAGATCCTGTTTCGGCAGAAGCCTCAACCTCCCAGTTGCGTACAAGCTTTACTCTTGCAAAGTAAGCTGAATTGCCGACACAACGTCATCGACGTCTGGCAACGCTGCATACTCATAGATCGGATTGTAGCCGATATGAATGTCAGCCTTCGAAACCAGCTGTGGTGGGCTGACGAAATGGAAGAATCCTTCCGTGTCAGCCAGCAGATCCGTAATGATCATCTGCCCAACGCTACAGGAGCGACCGTCTTCCTGGACCACAACGAGGCGGCCCGTTTTCTCAACCGATTTGAGGATCGTTTCGCGATCCCAGGGCTGAATGCTGCGGAGGTCAATAATCTCGCAGCTGCACTCGTCGTCGAGTCGCTGAGCGGCTTCGAAAGCTTGCTCGATACAGTTGCCCCACGAGACGATCGTCACGTCTTCGCCTGCCTGACGAATTCTGGCTTCGCCGAAAGGCACTGGAACGACTTCTTCGACCTGCATTTGTTGCCGGAAGAGATGCTTTGGAACCAGGAACAGCGTTGGATCGTCAGCGTGCATGGCCGTCCACATCAGGCCAGCGGCATCTTCGGGAGTTCCCGGCACGACGACGCGAATTCCTGGCATGTGTGCGAAAGTCGACTCATTGGCTTGCGAGTGCCACAGTGATCCACCCGGCAAATAGGCTCCGTAGGGAGAATACATGACCATCGGACATTTCCACTCACCGCCGGTTCGCCAACGCAGCGTGCCGAGATTTTGCCCGATCTGGTTCATGGCCGGACCAGAGAAGTCGATGAACTGGATTTCGAATACTGGCCGCATGCCGTAGCTGGCCATGCCGATTCCTACCCCGGCAATGGTGGCTTCAGCCAGTGGCGAATTGAAGGCTCGTGTTGGATGATCATGTGACAAATCATTGGTCAATCCGAACACGCCACCCTTGGGGGCTTCGATGTCTTCGCCAAAGAAAATTGTCTTGTCGTCGGTCGCGAGACGCTGTTTGAAGACGTGATTGATCGCGTCAACCATTCGCCAGGTCTGGTTGCCGTCCAGAGGAGGCGTGGTGGCGACGGGGGCTTCGGCCGCGAAAAGATCTTCCATCAGCATGGCAGGAGTTGGATCAGGCTCGTTTTCCGCCGCGATGTACTCGGCGTCGACTTCCTTGTTAATCGTTTCCTTGATCGAGTCCCAGTCTTCCTGAGTCAGTTTTCCGGCTGCGATCAGTTCCCGGGAGTAAACGTCGATCGGGTCGCGACCTTCCATTTCCTCAATTTCATGTTTCGGTCGATAGACTCGATGGTCATCGCTACTGGTATGCGAACAAAGTCGATCCAACTCGCATACGACGACCGTTGGGCCTCCTCCGCTGCGGGCTTTGTCGAGAATCGGGACCATGAATTCGTGTAGGCGATCGGGATGACGGGCATCGACGTGCTTCACGAGGTCATCGTTGAAAATTCCCAGCTTGAACGGATTGAACTTTTCCGTATTGGTGCTGATTCCGTAATTGTTGTCTTCCACGATCAGCACGATCGGCAGATTTCGCTCGACAGCAAAGCTAACGGCTTCGTAGAACTCGCCCTGGCGAGAAGCAGCATCGCCAACGGTGGCGACAACGATATTGGGTTTCCCTTCAAGCTGCATCGCCCACGCGACACCGCAACCAGGAAGTGCATTGGCTCCGGTCGGTGTCGGGACGCTCCAGACATTTTTGGATCGGTCGGAGTAGTGACCGGGCATTTGCCGGCCCTTGCTCGAAGAACCTGCTTTGGCGAAATAAGCTGTCGCCAACTGTGCGTTGGTGATGCCGCGCCCCAAAACCATCGCTCGATCGCGATAATACGGAAACAGATAGTCGTCCTCGTGCATCGATTTAGCGATCACGGCAAGCGTTTCGTGGCCCATTCCAGCCACCTGAAACCAGCCTTTGCTTTGCCGATGAAGCACCCCTTCACGGCGATCTCCTTCGCGGCTGAGGTACATTAGCTTTAACATTTCGACAGGGTCGTAGGCCACGCTTTGATTCCTTTCTTCGTGGTTTTTAGTCGCCAAATTGGGCTCTTCAGTCGTCGTCTTGTTCATTGAGTGAAACCTTGGTCACTTTATATCGGGAAAATCGGAGTTGGAAGCAGCGTCACGTTGTCGCGGCACGATGGAGATGGCTTCGACGATAGCTGAAACTGTCCATTTGAGCAACTCTGCGGCGCTGAGAATTCCATTAGCCGATATTTTTGGCGGCTAATTTTCTATTGGAAGCTGCGAACTTCAGCGATTCGACGTTAGAATCGAGTGTCAGTTTGCCAATGTGTCACGGCCTTTGAACCTTTCATCGTCACCATTGATCCGTTTCTTGTCTTTGTAAGATGAAAAACGGGACCGGTGAAAACGCGATTTGATTTGTGGTAGTTTGAAACTTAACGCCCCGGGACGTGTTGTATTGAATTGCAGCCTGTTTACCGTTTTTATTCCAGAGAATTCACCCAAAAGGAAATCCCCGATGTTTCATCCGAAGCGTTTACTAATGACCGGCCTGTTCGCTTGCGGAGGCATGCTCTTTGCGACATTTTCCGGGTTCGGAACCGTCAGCGTTCATGCTCAGGCAGTTGCTGATGGTGCGAAAGCCAAAATGCAACAGTCGGGCAACGCGCTCACTCGAGTCACCAAAGATATCGAGTACCTCGCGTCCGATGAATTGGGCGGCCGAAAGCCCGGAACTCCGGAGATGAAACTTTCGGAAGACTATATCATCGAAGCCTATCGTCAGGCCGGACTCAAGGATCCAACGGAGACCGGGAAATATATGCAGACGATGGAAGTTGGCAGCCAGAAACAGATTGCTGAAGGCTCTGCTTCACTTGTTCTGACCAGTCCTGAAGGCAAGGAGATCGAGTTGGCCGAAGGCAAGCAGTATTCTCTTTTGCTTGGGCGTGGCAAGTTCGATGTCGATGCAGAGTTGGCGTTTGTTGGCTACGGAATTAGCGCCGAAGAAGAACTCAACTTCGATGAGTACGCGGATATGGACGTCGATGGCAAGGTTGTCGTCATGATTCGCCGCGAGCCACAACAGAACATGGAAAAGAGCGTTTTTGATGGCACGGAACTGACCAAGTGGTCTTACATTGCAACCAAGGCGCGTGCTGCCCGCAATGCAGGTGCCGCTGCGATTCTACTGGTCAACGATGGAGTCACTGCAGAAGAAGAGGGAGACGACTTGATCGACTCCGACATGTTTGGTCAGGACAATGGTCGTGTTCCTTTCATGCACATCAAGCGTGCCAAGTTCGATGAAATGCTTGCCATGACGCCTGTGATGACGGCCTCCGGTGACAAACTCAAAACGGTCAAAGCGATCGAATCACAGTTGGATGAAGAGTTGGAGCCACTTTCTCAAACGATGAAGGGTTGGAAGATTGCAACCAAAGGAAAGTTCGAAGTCGGTGGCATCAAGACATCAAACATCATTGGCGTCATCGAAGGTGAAGGCCCGAATGCTCATGAGACGATCGTCATCGGTGCTCACTACGATCACCTCGGTGACGGAGCCTATGGTTCACGTGCTCGCAGAAATCAGCGTGGCGAGATTCACAACGGTGCAGACGACAACGCGACCGGAACTGCGGCAGTGATGGAACTTGCTCGTCGATTTGCGGCTCGCGACAAAAAGCCAGGTCGTCGCCTGGTATTCATCTGCTTCACCGCAGAAGAAATGGGATTGTTGGGCGCGTATCACTATGTGCAAAACCCGACCTTCCCTCTGGAAGATACTGTCGCGATGATCAACTTCGACATGATCGGCTGGTTGCGTAACGACAAGCTCACGGTGTTTGGTTGGAATTCGTCGACTCAGTTTGACAAGATGTTCAACACGGCGAACACGGATTTCAATTTCGATTTGCAGAAACCAGAAGCTGGCTTTGGCGGTAGTGACCACCTGCCCTTCAACGAGAAGAAGATTCCCAACACGTTTATTCACACCGGTTTGACGGACACGTATCACACACCTGATGATGATTTTGCAACGATCGACTGCGAAGGCGCAGTCAAGGTCATCGACTTCACCGAAGCGTTCATGGACGAGCTTTGCAGTTCGGAAAAGCGACCTCGTTATTCGTACACGGGTCCGTTTCGCCTGGGCGTGAACGTTGGAACCAATAGTGACGGACAATTGGTTGTCTCAACGGTAGCGAACGATTCAATCGCAGCAACCGCTGGTCTCGAAGCGGATGATGTAATTTTGAAATGGGGTGACGAAGTTCTCAAGAATCGACGTGACCTTCGCAAAGTGATTCGCCGAGACAAGGGCTCGATGGTCAATCTGCTTGTTCTTCGTGACGATGAAGAAAAGAAGATTGAACTCAAGCTTGTTCGTCCAGGTGAAGAGCTCGAATAAACCGATTCGGTTCATATTCAATCAAGCTGCCCGCGATTGTTGACAGTCGGGGGCAGTTTTTTTTGCGCCGTCGATGATGGCTGTCGGATTTGCTATCGGCTGTCTCAAACGTTGGCTGAAGTCGACAATGTAAACCAGCAAGAACATCGCGATCAGACTTTCCTTGACTTCACCAACGGTAATGTCCAGCCACGCGAACTCTGTCGAACTGTCGAGTAGGCGCATCAAATCGATCCCCGCCACGCAGGCTGCGGCAATGACGCAATTCCAGCCAGGCATGAAGTGGATCAGAAACGTTTCGCCGAAGCGTCCCTGATTGGGGCCCATCCATTTTCGCAACAGCGTACAAAATAGTCCGCCAGCGATGATACCGATCGACAGAATCGTGCGCGGGATCTGGTCAAGCCATCCCGATGTGTTGTGAAGGTTGGTTTCGCCTTGATCATTGATTTCCATCCAGCTGTCGGGGGTTGCCCAACCAAAGAGATGTTGTCCCCAGCTGATCTCTTCGCCCAGGAAATAGACACAGCCGAGTCCAAAGAGTGCCAGCCATACAAAGGTCGCGGCTTTAAATGCCACTGCCGATGCAACCTGGACTTGCCACAAAGTGCGGGCGACAAAAAATATCGCGGCAGCAAGTAGCACTGCCGTGATGTTTTCTACTGCACCACTTTCTTTGTCAAAATAAAACCCGGCGCCATCAAAGGCTGAGTGGAACACGTAGGGTAATACCAACAAGCCAAGTGGCATCACAAGATATAGAAGTCGGTTCATCAAAAGCGCCTTTCCCATCCAAGACGGTCGATACCAAATCGTCAGAGCCAGTTCGCAAGCGGCAGATTAAAGACCGTTTTATAGCGTTAGCACATGACGTGTTTCCGTATCCTGGGAAAAGCTACGTTTTCAGTCAATCTCGATTTTCGATACTCCGGTTACCAGGAGTTTCGAAATACGGGTCGATCTGTTCGGTAAGCGATTACTTAATCTAATGAGAGCCCATTTTTTAATGAGAGCCCATTTCTAATGGGAGCCCTTTTTTCCAACGGCAAAAGCACTGCTTGCGATTGTCACGAGTTCTTCTGGCTCAGTTGCTGAGAAAACGCCGCACTGCGTAGCTTGCCATCACGCCTTCACCGGTTGCAGCAGCTACCTGCGCGACGGCGCCCATGCGGCAGTCGCCCGCGGCAAGAACACCATCAACGCTTGTTTGCACGGTGCCGCATTGCGTTTTAATGAAGTTACGCTGATCCAGTTCAATGAAGCCATTCAGGAAGTCAGTGTTTGGGATCAAGCCAACAAACACGAACACGCCGTCTGCCGAAATCACTTCGGTTTCTTTGGTGGCATTGTCCTGGATTGTCAAACTCTTGAACAAGCCTTGCTCATTGGCAAGGAACTCGACCGAAGTCTGGTTCATCCGCGTTTCGATATTGCTGATCGATGGCAATTTATCGATGTACGTTTTACTGGCCTTGAATTCTGGCTTGTTGCCAATGATGGTTACTTTGGCGCAAAACCCGGCCAGAAAAATCCCTTCCTCGAGAGCGCTGTTGCCGCCACCAATGACCAGTACTTCCTTGTCACGATAGAACGCTCCGTCGCACGTGGCGCAAAAATGCACGCCGGAACCAATCAGATCATCTTCGCCCGGAATGTTCAGACGACGATAAGTCGAGCCTGTGGCGATGATGATTGACTTGCCTCGCAATTGCCCCAGATTCGTTTTGATCTGGAATTGGCCTGCCTGTTTTTCTATCTGCTGAACTTCGGTGCCCTGTTCAATTTTCGCTCCATAGGTCTCGGCTTGTTCCGCCATGCGTTCCATCAGTTTCGGGCCTGAGATCGAAGTGAAGCCTGGGTAGTTTTCAATTCGCTCGGTCAGAAACGCGTTGCCGCCAATATTCTTTTTCTCCAGAATGATCGAGTTCAGTTTGTCTCTCTGGCAGTAAATCGAAGCCGTCAGTCCCGCAGCGCCCGCTCCCACAATCACGACATCATAGAGTCGGTCTTCGCTGGGGATTTCGATTTTCAACAGTTGGGACAGTGCTGCATTGTCAGGGTTAATGTGAACGTCATCATCGATAATGATCGTCGGGATAACACGTTTCCCATTGTTCAGTTCTTCAATTTTCCCGTTGGCCCAGTCGTGTGTCTCGATGTTGACATACTGATAGTTCACATTGTTGTCTTGCAGGAAGCTCTTCGCGCGAAGGCAATCAGGACACCAATCGGCTCCCATTAGCAAAACTCGGCCGCATTCATTGACTCCGAAGACACGCGACAACTCAGCGTTGTCCGGATTGGTGAATGTCGACGCACCAATTTCGATGGTTGGAATGATACGTTTACCACCATTGAGTTTTTCAACTTTACTGGTGGCCTGCTCATCAAGATCGACGTCAATGAATTCGAACACGATCTGATTCTTCTGGAGAAAGTCCTTCGCTCTCCGACAATCGCCACACCAATCAGCTCCGTACACTTTGACAGTGATCAGGTTATCAAAATTCATCGAGTTCTCTCCGGGGACATTGCGTGGTTGTAAGGCGAAATTGACTGGACTTGAATCGACAATCAAAAGCGGCGCCTCGTGGCCCGCTCGCGCGACTGAATCGTATCAGTTCCTGATGAGCGTTGCCAGCAACGCCTGGCTCAGTCGCGTCAAGGTAGTCAGTTCAGTCAGTGATTGCCGCGACCCTGATCCGATTCCCGAATAGCCAGGCGTCTGCAAACTTTATTCAGTCTGGCATCAGAGTTTCCGTTCGATTTGCGGCAAATCCAGGTAGACCATTCTCAATCGCTGAGTGTCAGAATCGAAAACCGTAAACCCGGGGTTTTGTTGTCCGCTTCGGTTGTACGCCAAAGAGGGGTTAACCAACAGGTAACGGCACCCTGGTTCAAGAATCAGCCCGTCGCCTGTTGCATCGAGTGCTTCTGAATCGAACCCGTTGGTATCCAGGAAACGATACAGCATGGGGCGATGGCTATGTCCCACAACGCAGCGATCGAAACTGCAGTCGTCGAAACAGTTCCAGGCCTCAACAGAATTTCGAATGTACTCATCTGGCCGCCCGTCCCGCGGTGAACTGTGCGTTACCAGCCAGCCTTCGATTTCAATTGACTCAGGAAGCTCGCTGAGCCACTGGGCAGATTGAGGCAACAGTTCCCGGCCGTGGTCTTCGTCGTGATTGCCTCGCACGCAAGCGGAAAAATGCTCTCTGACGAGCCGCAGACATTCTTCATCGGCATCATGACCATCGACAAAATCTCCGAGCCCAACGATCGCGTCAACGCTTTCCATGTGACACCATTTCAGCGCCATTTCCAATGCAGGTGCATAGCCATGAGTGTCTCCAATGAATGCTGTTTTCGTCATGGCGGATTGGGGTTAAAGCTCGACTATGGCAATTCAAGCCAATAAAATTGATATCGAATCATCCAGTCGTGAGGTACACAAATGTTAATATCACCAATGCGAATGCTATTCCTTTCCGCTTCGAGGCTCAATTGAAACGTTGCCCTTACTGTCACGAACACATTGACGAATCTGAATTCGTTGCTCATTGCGCTGCGCATGAAAAAATTCGACCCGATGGTCAACATGAGGAGTATATCACGCTGCCCCCTGAGCTTCGGCTCAACGAGATGCCCATTGATGAACCTCAAGTCTATCAGCATCGAAAATGTGGGGAATGTACCCAGATGCCAGAAGAGATCATTCGGAGCTATTTGGTAAATCCGTACCTTTACCTGGCTGACAGAACATTCTGTACTGGCTGCGGTGTCCATGTGCCCGCCAGAGAATGTGTATGGACCGAAACTGGCGAAGATTTACAATCGCATACGGATCGTTTGCGGGCTGCAAAGCCTGAATGTCGTCCTGGATTCCTGATGCGAATCGCCGTTCTCTTGCTCCACCAGAAATGGATAAGATAACTGTGAGCAAGACTTGGCCTACTGTTCAGTCGCAGGTTGCTCTTCGATGTCGACGTTGGGGTCGACCGTTGGTGGCGCTTCCGGATCTGGTTCGGTTTCGACGACCGTTGGTGGGGCTTCAGGATCAACTTCGCCCGCACTCTCTTCAGCATCCTTGGCTTTCTGTTCCTCTTTTTCAATCTCGCTCAGCACATCAGTGTTGAGGCCTTCAGCTGCTTTGGAAAGCGTACTTTCGGCAAGATTTTCAAGGTCGCCAAAGTCATCGGCGGCACGCTGAAATGCATCCAGAGCAATTTCATCGCCTTCTGCGAGACCGTCAGAAACTTCAAGGAATGAGATGTTGGATCGTCCTGATTCGATCGCCGTCCTTTCGAATTCGCCATCGGCCGATTTACGATAGACGTATTTCTTGTCGTTGTGGCTGGCGACGGCCTGGACGGGAACCACTACGACGTCAGGATAGTAGCCGATCAGAAGTTCAACTTGAGCCGTCATGCCGGGTTTGAGCGCAACTTCCTCAGGAATTTCATCGATCGTAATGATCGTCTTGTAGTTCTTTGCCGTTACCCGATATCCGGACTCGGCCAGGGGAGCCACACTTTGGACGCTGCCAACAAATGGAACGCCGGGGTAGGAGTCAATTCGAATCGCAGCAGGCTGCTTGGGTTTCACTTTGCTGACCAGCGACTCGTGAATGCCGACTTCGACTTGCATCTTTCGCATGTTTGGCAGGTACATCAGTGTTTGACCTTCATGGACGATTCCACCTTCGCGGATCTCATTGTCGCGCCAGCCACCGTGGCTGTAGGCCAGCGTTCCCGAAGCAGGCGCTTTGACAACGGCTTTCTCCATGCTCTTCTTTAATTCCTTGAGTCGATCCTCACGAATTTTGAGTTCATTCTTCTTTCCTTCAACGGCCTGTTTCTTCTGAGCCAAACGTGTTTCGGCGAGTGCCTTTTCTGTTGTCAGTTTGAATTCAGCTTCCCGAACCTTGCTCTTGTGCTCCTTGGTCATCTTGGGGTGATCGTACTTTAGCAGCATGTTCCGTTTCTGCATGTCACGATCGTAGCGAAGCGTTGCACTTTTGAGTTCCTGTTTTCTGGCTCGCAATGCTTCGAGTCCAACGAATCCTTTTTCTACCAGGATCCGCGTGTTGTCCATGACCCGTTTGGTGCGATCGACAGTCGCTTTCTGTTCAGAAATGGAGCCGTCGATATCCGACAGGCTAACTTCAAAATCGCCAAACATGTATTTGTCGCGATCAATCTTTGCGAAATCCAGAGCTTGCTCAGCGGCGCGGATAGCGGTCTCGTTGTCCTTCTTTTGGACGATCAGTTCTTCTTTGGCATTCTGTAAAGCGCTGCGAAATTCCGCAACGTACTGCTGGTATTCAGTGATGTTTTCTTCCAGGCGTGAACTGTCAAAGCGGAGGACGACACGGCCTTTCTTGACGACGGTTCCTTCAGGAAGAATGGAGATGATCTTGTTTTCCCAACGATCCATCTCACAATTGATTTCGATCGATTGTTGACTCGAAAGCGTTCCTCTTTCAATAATCGTATCGCGTAAATTGATTCGCTTGACAGTCGAGACCGGAACGTCTGCGTTGGCTGAAGAGGTTGTTGGGAATCGATCCACGAGGAGCCAGATGCCAACTCCTACGAGGCTGATGAGCAAAAGAAACGTCAAAGCGCGGCTCACCCATCCCGTGCGCGAGCCGGTCTTTGCAGGAGCGCTATCTTCGAATGTGGCTGCCTGTGGAGGCTCTTCGATTGCTTTGCGTTCGAGAAGCTCTTTGCGGTCGGCTGGGCCAGGTTGTTTGTGATGATTCATTGCCGTTCACCTTGGCATCGTCTAATGGATTCAAGTCAGGTAACTCGGATGGCGTTATATCGGGTTGTGCCGGATCGGGCGGATCGATGTCGACCTCAATACCCGAGTCGTCCACGTCAAGTGATTCAGCGTCGGAAGACTCATCGCTTTGCGTATCGGGCGTATCGGAGTCGTCTGGATTTGGTGCGACGGTTTCCGTTTCCGGTAGTAGCGGCGCTACAGAGTCTTCGGTGTACTGAAGTTGCTCATTCTCATTGATCCAGCGTCCCTGTTCGTCCAGCAATAACAATTCTAGGTCAACGAAAAGACCAATGCGAGCGACTTCATAGTTTAACCAACTGGAGATCAGTCCGTTTCGCGCATTTGTGAGACCTGCCAGCGAATTCAAAAGGTCCTGCGTGGCACTTGAGTCCCCTGCTTCTTCGGTATTTTGGACATTTACTCGGGCCTGGTCGACCTGGCGGGCGGCAGCGATAAGCTGCTGTCGTGTTGTTTGAAAGTTAAATCGACTTTGTGATAATCCTCTCAGGTCAGCCCTGATTTCGTTGACAATTGAATCCTCGGAAGCCATGTAGGCACGTCGTTGTTGTTGATACCCAATCTGGGCAGCACGGTACGAGTTACGTTCTGCAAATCGATTTAGCGGTCCATCGAATTGCAGGCCTGCTGAGTATTGGCTGGCTTCACCATCAAAGCGAATTCCGTTGTCGCGATTCGGATCAGTCCCGATGTCGGCAGTCGCGGTGAAGTTCAGATCGCTCTCCAGTTGATCGGCAGCGATCTCTACGTTCCGATAGCTGTCCACAACCTGGCCCCGGTTGTTCATCAAGTCCAGTCGATTGGCCAGTGCTATTTTCACGGCCGTCTGTTCATCAATTTTGACGGGATTGATCTCGATCAGGAACAGTCGAATCTGGGTCTGGGCAACGAACATGTTGTTGATGTCCGCCGAGAGCGAAGTAATCGCATTTTCCAACCTGGAGAAAGCCATGGCAGCGGGAGTTTCTCTTTCGGCAATGGCTCGTTCTGCGAGTAGTTCGGCAATATCAGCCTGGTCGGGTGAAGGAGGTGCCTCCGGATCAGAGGATTCAAATTCAGGAACTGGCGTTTCAATCGTCTCTTTGTCGCTTGCTGGATCCAGAAAAGATTTTTCGCTGGCGACGATGAGCTTTCCTGTCCTGTCGAGATCTTTTTTGAGGTTCACGACCACGTCTTCGATCTGGGACGCGAGACTGGTTTGGAACTCGAATTCAAGTTGTTGGTCACTGTCGGTGATCGTGCCAGAAGTTTTTTCCTTGATCGTCGCCTGCCATTTTTGTAATTCACTCTGGATTTCAGGTTGAAGCTTTTCGGTCGTCGCGTGTAGCTCTTTCAGTTTCGCATAGGACTGTTCGATGTACGCAGCAGGGGCTTCGATGGGCGGAATGTATTGCGTCAGTGACTTTAACAGTGCATCAGAATCTGCCTGTAGCTTTTCAAGATCCTCCGAATTCAATTTGAAGGGTTGGAGAATGGATTCATCGAGTTTGATGTTCACTTTCGCGGGAAGCCCCAGCGCGAATTTGAACTGATCCTCTGTCGCCTGAAGGGCTTGCCGTGCCTGGATCAAACCAATTCGGCCGTTTTGTTTGTCCTGAAAAATCTGATCGACCCGAATCTGGGAGATCGCGCCCTGAGCATAAAGCAACTCGTGAAACTGAAGGTTCAGGTCAAGGTTGCGAATGTTCTCTTCCGCAATGCGAATCTGTTGCGACTGACTGAGCAGGCTGAGATACTGCTGCACGATCGAAAGATAGAACACGCGGCGAAAACGCGCAAAGTCACGCACTGAATACAACAGGTTGCGCTCGCTGAGTGTCAGGCTCTCTGTCTGCACGTGTCGAAATGCATTGCGAAGTAGAGGTTGCGTGAGGCTGAAGAGCAGGTTTCCCGTTGCGAAATTCGATTGTCCACCGCCGAATTGATAGGTCACCGAGTTCAACAAATCGACGACCAACTGGCCTCCGGAGGCAAAGTTGCGAGACGCCGACAGACTGCTGGGATTGCTGAGCGTTCGTGGAACGCCTTCGGCTCCGTCGAGGTTGAACGCCGCTCCGGTTCCACCTGCCCACTGAACGTTAAACGTGAATCGGCTTTGTGAAAGACCCAACGCCTCAAGATAAAGTTGTTCGACTTGTGTTTGGAATTCACGGCTGTGCAACAATGCCAGATCGATGGCCAGTTCTTTGGTCAAAACCACTTCGCCATCTTCATTGTAGGGAAGATATTGCAGCCACTGCTCAGCATCGATCATCGCGCCGGTGCCGCGGCGATCCCAGTACTCGATGCGGCGTTTGGAGTGATACGGTTTGTTCATGTAGCAATTCGCTGCCGGATCGTCCCTGGTAAGCGGTCCGCAATCGGGGTCGTTGATGTCGGCCAATCGTGAAGTCGGATCGGCCTCGACGGCGCGCTCAGGAATGTTCCATCTTTCGTCGCACTGACGCGTCTTGAGCAAGTATTCCGCGTCGCGATCAGCGGCTTGGCGATACATTTGACGAGTGCATCCACACAGTGCCAAACTGACCATTGAGAACACGGTCAGTGCACAGAGAAGCTGATTTGTTGTGCGTCGTTGGGTCATCGACATTGCTTTTTCTGGACGCGCGACCGGAGCGGGAACGAGGGTCAGCACTGTTCTTAAATGTTCGACATTCGCTATGATAATGTTTGTGAAACCATGAGCTTTCTAACGACAAAACTGAATTCCTGCCCGCAAACTTTGCCTGCTTTAACTCGATGCAACTTTTTGATACGCATGCACACCTTGATAGCGACCAACTCCAACCGCATCTCGATGAGATTCTTGCTCGAGCCGAAGATGGTTCGATGCGGATCAACGCCATCGGAACCGATCCCCGATCAAGCCACTGCTGCCTTGAGTTTGCGCGGAAGCACGAGAACGTTTTCGCTGCGGTTGGGCTGCATCCAAACTACTGTGCGAAATTCGATGAGTCGCACTGGCAGGCGATTTTGGAGATCGTTGACGACACGCAAGTCGTGGCGATTGGCGAAACGGGACTGGACAAATATTGGGACGATTGCCCTTTCGATGTGCAGTTAAAATGGTTCGTTCGTCACATTGAATTGAGCTTTGAAAAGAAAAAGCCGTTGGTGATTCACACACGCGACTGCGAGACGGAAATGATCGAGACTCTTGAATCACAGGCTCGGGAAGGCCGAATCATTGGCATTATGCACTCTTTCGCAGGTTCTGCGGAAACGGCGCAGCGTTGTCTCGACCTGGGCATGTACATTAGCTTTGCGGGAATGGTGACGTTCAAAAAATCGAATGAGTTGCGTGAGGTTGCCCGCATGATTCCCGATGATCGAATCCTGATTGAGACGGACAGTCCTTACCTTTCACCGCATCCGCTTCGCAGCAAACGTCCGAATTTGCCGTCACGAGTTGAGCACACCGCCGCGTGTGTTGCCGAAGTTCGGGGAGTGTCGGTTGAGGATTTTGCGAAACAGACTTTCGAAAATGCAAATCAGGTTTTCGGCCTGGATGGTCAGTGAATTGCATTTCGCCGTGTCGGGATATCACATACCTTTGCCATTGGAGATTCCATGAAACTCATGAGAAACAGCTGCATCTGCTTTGCACTGGTTCTGGTGTTTGCCGGGTGTGATGTTGACCAGCGAATTGAGCCAGCGACTTGTCAGGTTAGAGGGCAGGTTTTGCTTGACGGCCAGGCGGTGCCCGGAGTGAAGGTGGTCTTCGTTCCCCAGCAGATCAAGGCGTTCGAGAACAGTGAAAACCGAATCGCGTCGGGCATTAGTGACGATCGCGGCGAGTTTGTTCTGGAAGTGGATTCCAGAGAGTCGAAACAGATTTGCCACGATCGATATCGTGTGATCGTGTCAAAGATCGTTGACGGGAAAGAGCTTTTTCACGAAAGCTACAACGAATCGTCCCTGTTGGTCGTGGTGGTCGATGAACAGGAAGCCATCCAGCGTCCTGTTCTGGAACTGATGAAAACGGGAACGTTTTAGTGCCAGATTGGCAATATCCACAAGCTGGAAGCCTATGCCAGCTTCTTTCCCAGCCAGATGCCGGCCATCACGGCGGCCAGGCCAACGCCAACGTTGACTACGACGTTGCCTGCCGCAAGGCCGTAGCTCTGTTCATTGAGGTGTCCGACGGTTTCAGCTCCGAAAGTTGAAAACGTGGTCAGTGCTCCAAGGAATCCAACACCAAACAACAGTTTGAGATTTCGATTGGCTTCGTCCTGCCCGCTACCGATGAGCAGCCCGATCAGAAAGCAACCGACCACGTTGGCGATCAAGGTTCCGATCGGGAATGAGGTTTCCCAGAGCTGCTTGCTCAATGCTGCAACACCGTAACGGCAAATGGCGCCGACGAAACCTCCGGCGCCAATGAGACAGCATTCCAACAGAACAGTTTTCATGTGAATCCACTAAATGGTCATCGCTGCATAACCGCCATCGACGATCATTTCGATTCCAGTGATGAACGTGCCCGCATCACTTGCCAACAGAAGTGTGGCACCAATCAATTCGCTGGCCTCACCGAAACGCTTCATCGGTGTGTGTCCCATGATTTGTTCGACGCGTTCCGGCGTGAGGACTTTTTTGTTTTGCTCGGCAGGGAAGAAGCCGGGGACGAGCGTGTTGACGCGAACTTTTTTCGTTGCCCATTCACGAGCAAGGTTCTTTGACAGGTTGTGAACTGCGGCTTTGGTTGCTGAGTAAGTGAAGACGCGCGATAGCGGAAGCACTCCGGACATGGAGCCAACGTTAATGATCGAGCCACCGTTCTCCTGGGTCAGCATTTGTTTCGCGAACGTCTGACATGCCAGGAAGACTCCTTTCATGTTCACTTCAAAGATACGATCCCATTCGGCTTCTTCGATATCCAGAAACGGAGTCGCGCTGTTCATGCCAGCGCCATTGACCAGGATGTCAACGCCGCCATGAGCTTCGACGACTTTGCTGAGCAGCGAATCGATGCTGTCCTTCGAATCGACCTGACACGGTTCGAAGCTCGCTTTTCCACCAGCCTCAGAGATCGTTTTGATGCGGGCTTCGGCTTTCTCAGCAGACCGACCGACAAGCACAACGTTTGCTCCGGCTTGGGCAAGACCTTCTGCCATCGCACCGCAAAGCTCACCTGTCCCGCCAATGACGACTGCAGTTTTTCCGGACAGTGAAAACAGGTTTTCGAGATAACTCATCGTAAATATCGCATCAATAAATTTGGGATTCGGATTATTGGATAGGGAATTAAAGCCCGATAATTGATCAAATGGAAGTGGGTGTTATGCTTTCACCGCCCCAGTACTTAAATGTCCCGTTCACAAACGCCGTTTCGGAGCCTCGAAAATGAGCCGGTTCATCATTGCGATCGCAATTATTATTCCTCTTGCGACCGTTCTTTTCGTGTCCACGAATTCCAGCAAAAAGTCGAACGACTCTTCTGAGGCCAGCGAGGTTGCCGATCTGGATGTCCAGGAGACGGCTGAAGAGAAGGCTGAAGAGGTGGAGAAACATTTCACTGTCGAAGTGACCAGTGACAACTTTGAGCAACTGGTCCGCAAAAGCGAACAACCCGTGGTGTTGGATTTTTGGGCGTCCTGGTGTCAGCCATGCATGATGCTGTCGCCGCACATGGATGAAATCGGAGAAGAGTACAAAGATGTGGCTTTTGTTGGAAAGATAAACCTCGACGAGCAACCAGAACTCGCAGATCTTGAAAAGGTCACAGGTATCCCGTGCGTCTTGATCTACAAAGGTGGAGAACTGATTGATCGGATCGAAGGTTACGAAGGCGCTAAAACCCTCGATCGAATTCGCGCCGCAATCAACTCACAACTGGAACTGTAGTTGCGAAGTTGCGTGTCGCGATGCTACTCGACCAGTTGGATTGTGTGCCACAAGCTGGGATCTTCTTCGATCGGCATGTCAGGTCCCAGAGCCAAAGTCTGATAGCCCAGTTCGCTGTCGTTGACCATAAAGTTGAAGCCAATGTTGCGATGCTCAACAGGATCCCAGCCATTGAGCGCTGCCGCTGGAATCATGGCAGACAATGAGTAACCTTTCTTGTCGACTTTGCTTTCGATGACGACTTTGGCTCGATTAAAAGCCGGAGACGCTTCGCGAGCGCGATTGATCTTCACAGGCGTAGCAACCGGTTTGGCTTTCTTGGCACCCGCGCCGGCGGGCATCAAAATAAACCAGTGACAGAATCGCGTTGCGCGGTGAACGTCATGCGTGTCCCGCGTATCGATCCAGACATAGAGACTGTCGCTGTCCATGATCGCCGTTTCGCGGCACTCCAGTGGGAGTTCACGGCCTTTCACTGTCAGGTTCACGTAGACGCCAAGCTCTGACCAACCAAGACGAACGTCCGCAAACTGATACTGGTTATCGAACTCGCCAAAGTGTGGCAGTCGATAGCTTTCATCCAGCTCAATTGGTTTGGGAGTCTTGGACTTTGATTTCGAGATGACTTTCCGACAGGGGATTCGGTAACGAAACAAAAGGTTGTTGGGAATCTGTTCTCGAATCGCTTTATTCATCAGTCGCTTTGCCGCTCAGGTCTTTGATCGAAACGTTGCGGAATTCTACAGGATCGTTGTGTCCTGCGAAGCCGAAGTGCCCCGAAGTTCTATCTTTTCCTGGATGTGGTTTGTCAGCGAGGAACTTGCTGATTTCGCTGAGGTCCGTATTGAGAATCAAATTACCGTTAAGCTCGACTTTGATCGTGGATCCGACCACAGTCACTTCCTGAAAGTTCCATTCGCCCTGAGGTCGCTGGTATCCGCTGGCAGCCGCAACCATCCCGTAAGCGGAACCGTGACTTTGCCGTGGATCCAGATTCTTAAAGGCGCCCGGGGTTTCGTCCAGAATCTGAAGTTCACACATTCCCAGGTAAGCAGTATCGCCTTCGCCCGGATAGCGAATCGCCAATCCGTTGTTGCCTTTGGGCGGAAGCTTGAATTCGAAGCGAGCCGAAAAGTCGGAGTATTCTTTCTCGGTATAAATTGTGCCGCCCGATTTGGGTTTGCACTTCAGCACTCCATCGTTGACTTCGTACTGATCGACAGGGCCGGCCCAGCCGTCGAGGTTGGTCCCGTTGAAGGCTTGCTCGAAACCTTCGGTGTTACTTGTTGCCAGCATCTTGTTAGCTTCAGCAGGTGCGATCTCGCGAACGAAAACGTTTCGCCAGTACATTTTTCCGCCATGCGTTTGCAGTTGAATCGGACCTGAGGCGATCAGTGGAAGTTTTCTGGCCCAGAAGTTTTCCATGATCTGGTGATCGACGATCTTCTTGTCGTTCAACCAGATCGAAGTTCGTGCTCCGAGCTGCAAAATCCGCAGGGTGTTCCATTGTCCAACTGGGTTGTCGGCGTTGACCAAAGGAAACTTCGCCGGCGAACCTTTTGAATTGTTCCACAAACCGCCAGACCCTTTTTCCGAACCATGTTTGAATGATGGTTCGTGAGTCGTGTCCCAAACTTGAACTTGTGGAGTCGCTTTGAGGTAGACGCCGCTGTCGCCTCCAGCTTCGAGCTTGAAATCGATCATCAACTCAAAGTCGCGAAAGTTCCGTTTGGTGGTCAGGTACGGTCCTTTGCCGTCATTGATGATCTGTCCGTCTTCGACACGCCATGACTTTCCAGTCATTTTTTCGAACTCGGCGATCTTCGCCTGTTGGTCTTCCGTCGAAAGGTCAGCGAAGACCTGTGGGTTCGCCGTTTTCATGGCGAACCAGCCGTCGAGATTTTCGCCGTTGAAAAGAGCCTCAAAACCTTCTGGAGCTGAAACGGATTGTCCCTGAACGGTTGCCGTGAAGCAGAGACATGCCAGCAGGAGTGCAAAAGTTGAGTATCGCGTTCGCATATTTTGGGTTCCTTGGTTTGGGATGATCCCAGCATAACTTGATGGTCGGACGATTGGGAGGGTCGTGTCGCAGTAAGTTGACCTTGGGGACGTGATGCCGCATTTGTTAGACTTCCGAAATGCCCACCACCCAGCAGCATGATGATCGATCCAATACCAAATCGCTAGCGACGTTGTCTTCTGCCGTCACCGAGCCGCGGTTTGCCATTCCGTTGATCGTTTTCGTTGCCTCAATCGTATTCTTTTGGGCTCTCGGCGAAGCTGCCTACTGGGATCGCGACGAACCGCGAAACGCGGGCTGTGCCGCTGAAATGATGGCTCGCGGCGACTGGATCGTGCCGACTTTTAATGATGAACTGCGGCAGCAGAAGCCCGTTTTGCTCTACTGGCTGATGGGCGTTGCGTACTCGCTCTTTGGCGTCAATGAGTTCGCCGGCAGGTTCTTTTCAGCATTATTGGCTGTTGGGACCGTCGTCGCGACGTGGGGAATCGCCCGATCATTCTTCGATCGAGCCACTGCATTGTTGGCGGGTCTGATGTTGGCCAGTAGCTTGATGTTCTGTGTGGCAGCTCGCGCCGCGACGCCGGATTCGCTGCTGATATTTTGCACAACGATGGCGCTCTGGTTCTTCGCCAAAGGAGTTGCTGCCGGGCATGCGAACCCGTTTCGCAATCGAATCAGTTTCGTTGGGATCTACGTCTTTCTGGGGCTGGCAATTCTGTCAAAGGGACCCGTTGGATTCGTATTGCCGATGGCTGTGATGGGATGGTTTCTATTGCAGCGTGACTGGATTCGGGGGGCAACAGGTAGTGAGTCTCTGATTCGACGAATCATCGAACCATTTCACCCAGTGCGATTCTTGCGGACTCTGTTTTCGATGAGAGTTTTTTCGGGAACGGCGATCGCACTTTTGATCGCGGCTCCGTGGTTCATTGCCGTTGGCATCGCGACAGACGGTGAGTTTTTGAGACGGTTTTTCCTGGAGGAGAACTTTGGCCGCGCAACGACGGTGCTGGAAAATCATCGTGGCGGATTGTGGTTCTATCCTCTCGCGATACTGGTAGGATTTTTTCCATGGTCCGTTTTCTGGGGACCCGTCGTAGCGGACCTGGGCGTTCAGACGATAAATCGTTCCGGAGATGCCAGAACCCGTTTGGACGATGGGTCACGGTTTGCAGTTGGATGGATCCTGATTCAGGTTGTGGTGTTCTCCCTGGTGAAAACGAAACTTCCCAGCTACGTTACGCCATGTTATCCCGCGCTGGCGATGCTGACTGCCAACGCAATGATACGGCTCGTTCGCCGTTCCAGTCGATCGCCTGGCTGGTTGTGGAACGTCGCAAACATGGCGATGTTGTTGACCGGAATCGGAATCTCTGTCGGGTTCTGGTTTGCGTCGACAGAGTTCCAGGTGATTCCTGTTTGGGTTTGCGTGCTGGGCATGGCCCCGGTTTTGATGAGCGTGTTTTGCTTCGTCCAGCAGCGGTCAAAGAACGAGAGTTCACAGTTCGCGTGGCTTTGTGGATCGGCGATGGTTGCATCCGTGTTTGCAGTGGGCTTGTTGGGAGCTGGTGCTGCTTCTGTTGGATCGCAGAATCGAATGGAGTTGACTCATCTGATCCGTCAGCAGGACGTGGAAGTCGCTGCCTTCGGCTGCCTCGAATCGAGTTGGATCTATTACAGTGGCTCCAGAATCGTTGAGCTTCGCACTGATCTGAGAGAGGAAGCTGGAGCCGTCAGGAACCTTCAGGAGCGTGCGTTCTGGCAGCAGAAGCCGTGGCTCAGCCCGAATCAGTTTGCGGAGACCAATCGCGATGGCTTGATCGTGACGACGGCCGGGAGTTGGCCAGAGCTAAAAAAACAGCTGCCTGAAAACTGGAGCGTTATTCAGACAGCTGACTGGTTTCTAAAGGATACCGAGCTGCTGCTCATCGGATCCCGTAATTCGTTGGCTTCGAAACCGCGACAGAATGTAAGCGGATCTGACCGCGGTTCGATTCGTTGATGCCTAGTTGCGAAGGGCTCCTGGTGCCAGTGAGTTGCCTGTATTCAATGTCCAGCGAACACCAAAGTCAGTATTCTGCTGGCGGAACTTGGCTCCCGAAGTTGAAGTCATTGACTGGATGAACTCAGGTTCAATATCCGCTTGGCCCCAGTCGGTAATCAGTTCAATCGCAGGAATAGTCGGAATTCCTGTGATGGCATCTCCGTTGTTGAGTACCACGACTGCTTTGTCATCGGAAGTCGTATGGAATTTGATTCCTGCGATTTCGCTCATCGGGATTGTGATTTCGCCAAAGGCTGCTTTGATCTTGAACTCATTCAGGCCTTCAACTTTACCTGCCATGCGCTTCGTATCGCTCAAGCGAATGAAGACGACGCCTTTTCCGTCAGAATCAGCCATGATCGGATCGCCGCCTGAAGGAAGCGCGTCATATTTGAGAACGATTTCCGTGACGGGGCGCTGAGTGATATCGAAAACGACGGGCTGACCCTTGATCTTTGCCAGAAGATTGTCGTCAACGATTACATTCACTTTTCCATTGTCGTAAGACAGATCAACGTTTAACTCGACAGGAGCGTTTCCGCGCGTGGCTTCGTAGCTGAGTCTGACGTTTTCGATTGCGTTTTGTTTTTCTGGCAGAGTGACTGGTGAAGTCAGTACGCTTCCCTTTACCATTGCGTCCAGGTTGCTGGACGTAAGTACCATCGGATAGGAAGTGTTATCCTGAGCCGTTGCAGCAGATGCCAGGCCGACCAGGACGATGATCGCAGCAGATGCGAGGGAAGTGAGTTTCGCGGAATTCATTTTTACTCCAGTAGTGTTTAATGTCAGCCGGTTCGTCACGAATCCAGCTTATATAATTTTAGTTGATTAATTTGTTGACGGCTTATTGGTGGAAGCCGCGTGTTCGTTGGGCAGGCCAGACTGGTTGTCGGCCTAATATTGCGCCAGCTGGCAACACAGCCCCTCGCTGCGTAGCTTGAGTGGTAGGTGTTTTGTTGATCTTTGGCCGATCAACAATCAGTGCTGCAACATCCGCCAAGTCAATTGTTTCGTTGTCCCAACGGTTTAGCAATTCTATTTTTCCGCCATCGATCGTCCCGGAGATCAGGTCTCCGTTGGTCATTTCGATATTCAGTTCACCTTTCTTTCCAACCAGAATTTTCGTGGTTTTCGAGAATGCAACACTGATTTGGCCAAGCGTTGAATCGAGATTCATCGCCTGCATGCCGCGGATTCGTCCGGCGATCCCTTTGCCAGATTTGAGTTTCACTGTCAGAAAAGGACTGTCGGTCTTTGGGTCGCCAATGCCTTCAAGGCTGATTCGCTGACCGGTAATTCCAACGTACTTCAGAATCACCTTTGAAAATCCGGCTTCGTAAACCCGAAGCTCAACTGGCTGATAGTCAATTCGCTCAATGACTGAATCATCGATCGCAACGGCAAGGCCTGTTCCTTGAAGTTCGGCGTCTGCAAACCCGGACGCCTTTTTCTCCTTGAAATAGATCGGTCGTTTGATGATGACTGAATCGATGCTGTTGACAAGTTGCGGCGGAATGCCGACTTCCAGAGTTCCAGTTTGTAAAAGTGAATCCAGTTTGGCGTTGTCGAGCGTAACCACGGCGGAGAATCCCGTGATTCGGCGTACGATCTCTTCACCACGGTCGTTGGACATCCCGGGAGCCAGGTTCGAAGCGTTTTCCTGGGCTGTCGATACGCGATTGGCGCATAGCATCATCGCGGCAGCACAGGCCGCAGCGATTGAGACACGTTTGAACAATTGACATTCCATCATCATCGTTCCTTGCGAGGATTCAAAAATTGGCCAGCCCTGAGGCTGACCAATACAAGTTTCTTATTTGCGTAGCGGCGCTTTCGTGAAACGCCAAACGGATTTGCCAGTCGAAGTGTCTGAATAGAACTTCGAGTTGCGAGAATTTGTAATCATCTCGACTTTCTCAGTGTTGATGTGAGCCGTGCCCCACTCCGTCTTGAGTTTGACAATGTCGAGGACAACTTTGCCCGTAACCAGGTCACCATTTTTGAAAGCAATGACGGCGTTGTCTTTTGCATCAGCATGCATCTTGATGCCATCGATCTTGGTCATTGGAATTGAAACGGCACCAAAGGCTGTTTCAACCTTGAGTGTGTTGAGATCAACAATTGAGCCTGCCAAATCGTTGTTTCTCGAAATGACCACATAAACTTTGCCTGCTGTTGGTGCAGCCAGTTCCTGTGCGTTGACAGACGAAATTGCCATTGGGATTGCCATCAAGGCAATGATGAGGGTGCTCAAGTAACGCATTTTTAAACTCCAGTAAATCGCATTCGGAAGCATCAAACAATCCAGTGCACCGATACTGCGACGCGAACCATCAGGATTATTTTGAACCTCAAATATAGCCCAGTAAACACACTGTCTTGCATTGAAAACCTGAAAAATACAGGGATTGGAAATGCGGGCTTGCGCAATTTACCTAATCGGAAAAATTGGAGTGCAAAATACACAGTTTGAGAGGTTGCTATTGTTCAGTCGGCAGCTTCGGCGTTGAAATCCGCACTTCCGAAGCTCGTCACGACGATCCGAAGGAGCGGCACAACGCACGATGCTGGTCAGTTTCTAGCGGACGTTTTTTAACGTCTCGGTCAAGTCGACCTTCTTTGCGTCTGCCCAAAGCGACTCAAGGGCATAATTTTCGCGAGCTTCTTCTTCAAAGAGATGGATGACAACTGTTCCGTAATCCAGAACGATCCAGCGGCTTTCCGCATAACCGTCAATATTCATACGTTTGTCATTGAGCTCATCTTCCAGGCAGTGGTCGATTTCTTCACTCATCGCATGCAATTGCCGACGGCTACTTCCGGTGGCGATCACGAAGTAATCAAAAATTGCTGTGTGTGGAGACATGTCCAGGACCAACAGGTCAGTGCCACCGTTTTCGGCCGCGGTCTTTGCGGCGGCCAGTGCGAGCTCAAGACTGCGTTCAGGGTTGGCGCGGTTGACTGCGGCGCCTGAAGCGCGATGTTCAATGGTTGGATCTGATTCTGATTCAGATTGCGGACGCTCAGTCACACATGATTCCTGTTTAACATTCATTGGTTTCTCGCGGTAATCTCCCAGTCACGTTTCACGTGGCCAGACAGGATAACCGCAGTCTGGTTCGCATCAAGCCAAAAGTGAATTGGCCGTAGCAGTTAGTTCATCAAAGCCAGGCACGGGTCTGCGAGACTCACAAGGTTCGTTTGACCAGTGCCAGTAACCAACCGTTGGCTCTCCCAGCTTCCAGCAAAAGTGAACCATGCCTTCGTCCGCCTGCAGTGGGAAATCAACAAAGCCCGGTTCCGCTGCATCGAAGCTGATTCCTTCGATCTGGTCCATTTCCTTGTAACACTCCGCCAGTCGATCGCAAAGCAGATCAGCAGACTCTTCGACTGCTCGCAATTCATCTGAATAAAGATCAACGTCTCCATCGAGGTGACGATGCAAGTCAATCTCACCCAGACGCGTGCGAATGGATCGATGCTCACGAGCCAGTTGCTCGATCTCGCGGACGACGACATTCAAAAAAGGAATCGTCGAATTCGCGTAGCTCAATTTCTCCATCACAAGTTTGCGTGACAAAGGTGGAAGTTGATTCTCTCGTGCAGAAATCATGTGGTCTATCCCGGTCGCCGAAGTCAGACTCCAGTATAGATCGCCCAAGCATTGAACCTAGGGGTCCGCTGTTTTCCGCGTAAAAGAAATAACTTCTTGTGAGATTCAGATATACAGAGTGTCCCGGCCAGTTCGGATTGATAAAGGTATGAAAAAGTGAATATTGCCAGCACCGTTGCCAACGAGGTCGTTAGGGGACTTTAGCCAGGAGTTATCGGGAAAAACCAAGGAAAGACCGAACGTTTTTGGTGATCAATCGTCTAAAAGAGGATCAGAAAACGTCCGCCTTCGGTTAAGAATCCCGTTTTCATAAGCTGAATGCAGACTTTCATCCCAAAAAGACGGGATTCGGGGCCGGTTTTGTTGACTCCGCAGATGACGCATTTACAGTTAAACTGATTAGAAAAACGAATCAGTCATGCGTCCGCAGGGTCGCAGGTTGGTTCGAGGATCCATGGAGAGGAATGGAAATGCTTGTACTATCCAGAAAGAAGAACGAGAGCATCGTGATTAACGATGACATCTCGATCGTAGTCGTGGAAATCCGCGGCGACAAAGTCCGTTTGGGGGTTGAGGCTCCCAAAGAGGTTCCAGTCCACCGACGCGAAGTTTACGACGCCATCAAGCGTGCGGAACGGGATTCGGAGAACTCGGCCAGCGACGTCGATACAGCTTCAGCCGAATAGCTCGGATTGCAACTGTTTAATTCGATTTAAGTGTTTTTAAGGAATGGGCTTGACTCTTTAGTCGCCCTGATATCAACTATTCGCGATCCGGTTTTTGACCGGAGAATTTCTGTCCGATCGTCGATTCTTTGCCGATCACCAATACACTGGACGGCCCCTTCGTCTAGCGGTTAGGACACCGGCCTTTCACGCCGGCAACACGGGTTCGATTCCCGTAGGGGTCACTATACAAAAACCGGCGGAGCAATTTGCTCCGCCGGTTTTTTTGTTCATCGTAAATCGCTACAGTTCTGATCGAGCGTTGATCGCCGCTGTCCGTTGTCCCACTTTTCAAAAGCTTGCTGAGTTAACAAAGTTGACTAACCGGTAAAGTCCCTTATGCATGCTTCGGGAATTGTGCTGGCATAAACGCTACATCCGGAAAAGTCTCCGGTTTGGGTACAACCGGAATCGCTTCCGGTTCGATATTGAATAGAGACTCCACTGTTGTAGATGAGCCTCGCAATGCCCACCTCGAATCCCAATTCAGAAAACGCTTCCAATCCAAGCCGCCGTTCGGTTCTGAAAAGCGCAGCCGTTGCTGCCGCTGCTTTGACGACGGCGAAGTCAGCCAGTGCTCAACAGCAGCAACGTTCATCCAAACGCCTGGTTCAGATTGGCAAACGAACAACGACTCGTGATTCCTCACTGAAGCAACAAGCGACGATGGACTACGAACGCAGCCTGTCGCATCATGGTGGACGGCTGGCAAATTCGCCTCGGGATCTGCATTTGACGGCAGAGAAAAACAAAACCGAGGTTCCCTTTGCCGTCGTCGTGATTGGATCCGGGTACGGGGCTTCGATCATGGCTGCCAAGCTGTCTCAGCATTTGCGCGACGACCAGCGAATTTGCATTCTCGAGCGTGGTAAGGAATGGGTGCCAGGTACTTTCCCGGATACCTTCGCTAACGTGAGCAGTAAATCGCGAACCAACTTTTCCGGACCCACTCGCGGTCAGGTAACGCAACCATTGGGCTTGTTCAACATCATGTTCAATGATGAAGTCAATGTGCTCAGTGGCAGTGGGTTGGGCGGCGGTTCGTTGATTAACGCCAGCGTCGCGCTGCAACCGGACGCTGAAGTGTTTCAGCAGAGCCAGTGGCCAGAAGCACTGCGAGACGTTCAGACTCTGCAGCCGTACTACAATTCGTTTGGTCGGAATCTGGGCGTGATGCGGACGCCATTTGATCAAACGCCCAAAGTTCGCGTTCGTCGCCTCGCAGCAGAGAAACTCAATCGTGATCCACGTTTCTACGATCGTTCAAATCTGTCGGTGATGTACGACTATCGGCATCTCGATCAGAAGCTTCGAAATCGCCAGGGCATGATCCAGCGGCCGTGTACTTTGTGCGGCGACTGTATCAACGGTTGTAACGTGGGATCCAAAAACACGCTGGCGATGAACTACTTGCCCGTTGCCAAGCACAACGGAACCGAGATGTATACTCAGGTTGAAGTGAAATCGATCAACAAGATGGATGGCTACTACCGGATCAACATGGAATATGTTGACGACCTGCAGAACAAAGTGACTCGGCATCCGATTTCGGTCAATTCAAAGATCGTTGTTGTGGGAGCCGGTAGCCCGGCGAGCGCAGGGATTCTGTTGGACTCAGAGGCGCCCAACTTTCAGTTTTCGCCCTACCTTGGACGCAGATGGTCGAGCAATGGAGACACGATTGGCTTTGTTTTGGGGCTGCCCAAAGGAACAAACATTGGTGGCCAGGGAGCCTACGCGACTGATCAGCCTCCTGTTGGGCCGACAGTTCAAACGTCGCTGCACTACTACAAGGAAAAGGAACTCAAAAAGCGACTGTTGATTCAGGATGCCGCAATCCCACGCGGGATCAGCAACCTGTTCACTGCCCTGTTGTTGGATCCGCAGATGGACCAGTCAATGGTGATGCTGGGAATGGGACACGACAAAGGTGACGGCCGATTGGTGAAGAAAGCTGGCCGTTGGCAGATCAAATGGGAGGGGCTCAAGGAAAGCGAATATCGCAAGATGGTGTTCGGTGAGTTCGAACGATTGGCAGCGGCTCACGGCGGCAGGTACAAGCAGCTTAAAGGATTCGGTGACAATCTTGTGACGGTGCATCCATTGGGTGGCTGTGGTATGTCAGACAGTCCACATCATGGTCCCACCAACCATTTGGGAGAAGTCTACGACGGACGGCATGGTGGCTACGTGGGTGACAACAGTGCTTGTGGTCAGGGATCAGCGGCAGTGCATCAAGGGCTCTACGTTGCTGATGGGTCTCTGATGCCTACAGCGTTGGGCGTGAATCCCTACATGACGATCGGCGCGTTGAGCGAAAGAATCGCTCATCACATCATTAAGAATCCGGCATGGTCTGAGCTTTTCAAAGCTTAAACTCTCCTGATGTCCTGGCAGTGTGTGCGGGCAAACACTGCAGTTAGCTCGATCCTGATTCGTGCGATCGGCCGCTTGATCAGCTAACATGAAGCGATGAACAGCACTTCCGAAAGCCTGTTGATCCGGCTCAAATCGGCGCGCGATGACTACGCGTGGTCGCGTTTCGTCGATTTGTATACTCCCCTGATTTTCTATTGGGCTCGCAGAACCGGTCTGGAAACAAACGATGCCGCCGATCTGGCGCAAGACGTTTTGTCGATCGTGTTTCAGAAACTGCCCGACTTTGAATACGAACGTTCGGGCAGCTTTCGTGGCTGGCTGAGAACGATCACGCTTAACAAACGACGTGAACAACTGCGACGGAAATCTGTTGGGGCTCGTGGCGTAACGCAATCTGTCCTGGCTGATGTTGCCAGGCCTGGCGAGGCTGAATCGAGTTGGGATTTGAACTACAAGCAAGCTCTGGTTTCACGGGCGATGGAGATGTTGGAAAGCGAATTTCAGCCAGCGACCTGGAAGGCGCTTTCGCAATATGTGATGGAGGGAAAGTCTGCCAAAGAAGTGGCCGCTGCCTCAGGGCTCAGCGTGTGGACGATTTATGCGGCGAAGTCCCGTTTGATGACCCGGTTGCGAGAGGAGCTGAAAGGATTGTTGGAATAAAGTGGCATCGTTTCTGTAGAATTTCACCGCTGAAATCCATGAATTCACGTCATTGAAGAGACTTGTTCTGAAAAAGTATGTTTTGTTCATGCAAATGTTGAGCGTTCGCGCATAGCCTCCTTTAAAGCTATTCGAACTCTCAGATGTTAACGAGGTTAACGATGACTTTCAGGTTAGAACAATGTCCGCAGCCATCAACACTGTCCGATTATCTATTGGGCTTGTTACCGCCGGACCAGTCGGAATCTTGCGAAATGCATCTTTCAAATTGCCCGCCATGCGTTGAAACGATTCAGGGCCTGGAAGTGACTGACACGTTGCACGATTTGGCTGCCAATGCGGCGCCGCTGGAAATGGAATCAGCGGTCAATGGCCAGAAAGCTGGAGACTCGAGCGTTCTGGGGAATTTGATCCATCGTATGCAGAATCTCCGTGACGGATCAAATCACCAATCCATGCCACGGGTCTCGTCGTTGACAGAAGATCGTGCAGCAGAAATTTTGCGTCTGCTTGAGTCCCCTGGTCCCGGCTCCAGGTCGACCGACCTTGGGACTCTTGATGGCTATCGTATTGAAAAGATCCTGGGCGCTGGTAGTTCAAGCGTCGTTTTCCAGGCCATCGATGAGAGTCTGGGGCGGACTGTTGCTTTGAAAATTCTGCGTCCCTCGCTGGGAGCAGCTGCTCGTGAGCGATTTATCACCGAAGCCCGCGCCACGGCAAAGATTGATCATTTGAATGTGATCGCAATTTACCAGGTCGGCGTCGGCGGCGAATCGGATTCATTGGCTTACATCGCGATGCAGTTGTTGCCAGGTGAGACTTTGGGGGAACGGTTGGCTCGGTCCCAGGTTCTTTCGGTCCCCGAAGCGACGCACGTTGGCAAGCAGGTCGCCGACGGTTTGGCAGCGGCTCACGCTCAGGGTTTGATTCACCGGGACATCAAACCAGCCAACTTGTGGATCGTCGACGAAACCAGTCAGGTCAAGATTCTCGATTTTGGGTTGGTTAGAATCACCGATGAAAACCCGCAGCTAACGTGTACTGGAATGATTGCGGGCACGCCGTGCTTTATGTCGCCCGAGCAATCGCGTGGTGCCGATCTTGACGAAAGGAGCGACTTGTTCAGTCTGGGCTGCGTGATGTATCAGTCACTTACTGGCAAGCTGCCTTTCGAATCAGCCAACGCGTTGGCGACTCTGCAATCGATTCAGCGTGATCAACCAACGCCGCCAGCGGATTTCGATGACAATATTCCAACGGACGTTTCTGACTTGACCATGGCTTTACTGGAAAAGTCTTCGCTTCGCCGACCCAAATCAGCGGCGGATGTTTCAGATGCACTTGAATCGAACCGCAAAGACTGGAAATTCGAAGCACAGCGTTGCTCGACTACGGCAAAGTCCCGGGCGATGCCTCCGATCAAACAAACTCGTGTAGCGCATCACAACACAGGACCGGGAATGTCCTGGAGTAGCTTGATCGCCACGTTGATGATTCTGGGAGGCTTCTGTTGGGGAGCTTTTTTGTTTGGACCACAAATTATTCGCATCGCTACAGACCAGGGCGTGATTGTTATCGACTCCAATGATCCCGATGTCAAAGTCGAGATTCTCCAGGAAGGGGACTTAATTCGGGTGGTCGATTTAAGAACGCAACAAAGCATCGATTTGAAGGCGGGCGCCTACGAGATCAAGCCGATCGGAGATGGGAACTCAATCGATGTGGAGAACGGAAATGTCGTTTTGAAACGCGGCGAAAAATCGATTGTGAAGATCACAAAACATGAACCTGATACGGGCTCAGCGCCGATTGCCAAAGGTGAGTTGCCGGCCAACGCCAATTCATCAGTCGAGGAAGTGAGCTTTGGTGCGCTTCAGTCAAAGGTGTTTAGAGAACGGGCTGCAGTTGAGCGTCTTGGTAAAACAGATTCCGGTGCGGCATTGAAACGCTTGATCGCTCTGCAGAACGATCTCCTTAATCAGTTTGGGGATAATTCCGACAGCCAGGTTGTCGCTTTGGCACAACTCGTCGCCAAAGATATCGCCGAAATAGCTCCTGTCGCGGGCGATTCAGAGAAAAATGATCCTTTATTGATGACGATAGAGCCGACAAAACCCGTTGCTGCGTTTTCACCCACCGACGCAAGCAGTGAACAACTTGTAGCTCAAATTGAACACGTGCAATCTCAGGTAGAAAGAGGCTTTCAGTCAGTTGAGAATTTGAAAACACTGGAACACACACTCAAGCTTCTTGAATACCGTATGTTCAAAACTGTCCTGAAAGAGATTGAGAATGGAACGTCTTCGAGACACGGCACTATCTACGCTCTGTGGGCGTCAAATGGAGACCGCAATACTCTTTCGGAACTTAAAAAGCACGAAACCGAAATTGTGTCAGCAACGCTCGAAGCGGCCAAATCCAATATTGCATGGAAATCCAAATTCGCTTACGGGATTCTAAACAGGTTGTTGGGTAAGTGGGGTCTTTCGAAAGACACTGCCAGATTGGTTTCCGCGATTCTGATAGAAAACGCTGCTGCGAGTGACTCATCTTCCTGGCGGTACGAAGTTGCCACGACTTTAATCAGGACAAGTCCTGAAACCGAAGGTCTGATCGAATTTCTGATCGATTCGATTGACAAGGAACGGGAGAAAGCAACAAATGCCGGGTATGGGAAGTACCTGATTTGGTTGTTGGAGGAATTGGACTTCGAAAAAAGAAAAGCTGCAGTCCCTGCAGTTGCAATGCTCTTTGAAAGCGATGCGTCCAAATTGCGATCGGAGAGTAGTGACGTTCCTCAACGCTACGTCGCGGCACTAAAATTTTTGAAAAACACGAAACACAATTCAGCTTTGCCCATTCTGGAAAGAATCCGAACATCACACTCGTCTACTCAAAAAGAGATCAACACGCTCTGTAATGCAATCAGGACCGATCGCAACGACGAAAGTTCAGATGAGTAATCAGATCTCAATTCGTTTCGCTGCTGGGCCGTTGGTTTTCGATGACGATGTTGCCAAAGGGCAAATATTGCATCGAAGAGGTGAAGCTACCGCAGCAATGTGTCGCTTCCCGTATTGTTGGTCGCCTGGCGAACCGATTCGAGGAACTTTTTTGGCGACGCCTGGAATTTGCTGCGCGTTTGGGCATCGGAAAACAGAATGACTTTCTGGTTTGGCATGCGGCCCATGAAAACGCCGTTTTCAGCAAGGCCTTCAACGAGCTTGCCCTGTTCCTGATAGATGACCGGATCGTATCCTGCCAAAACAGGGCTGAAGTTGTCTGGATTGGAACGGAACTGATTCAGTTTCTCAGCACTGGCGAAAATGTAAGTTCGGTTTCGATGGACAATGCCGAATCGAGTATCGCCGTCTTCCCAGCGACCTTCAGTGATCAGCGTAACAGGGCATTTGCCTTTGAGGCACAGTTTGTCACGATCAATTTGTGGTGGATCCGGATTGAGATCGACGAGGCTGTTGGCAGTTAGATCGATGACGGCATCGAGTGCTGCCTGGTGTGATGTCGTCTGAGCTTTGAATTCTCCGTGATCAACCACTTCTTCGGGCATTGGCAGAGACAGTTCTGTCTCTGAAGCACTGCTGTCAAGAGCGAGTTCGAAGGCATCGCTGCTTTCTGGCAGGCTCAGCTGCTGTGGCTCAGTCGTTGGTGCGGGGTTGTTGGGAGAATTGTTGACGTACGGATTTTGGCTTTTCTTTGCTCCGATGGATTCGAAGTAGCGGTCGTTGACGATTCGTTTTGGTTCCGCACGACGCGTCTGTGTCGAAGGAGCGACCCAGTTTCTTTCCCGACTGAGGAACTGATCGCGTTCAAGGTTTTCAACCGCGAAGCGTTGGTTTTCGTTTTGTGATGGTGGAGATGAAAAGGCAGCATTGGTGGGGGCTGCATTGTTGGCGACGGAATTGTTGTTTCCAGAATTAACAAATGGGTTTGTTTGCTTTTTGGGTGTGCCGTTGCCGTTGCCCGTGCCGTTAGCCAAATCTGTGAACGCATTTTGGCGCCGTTGCAGCAAGCTGCTGTCTTTCGAAAGTCCAAATTCTTCAACCTTCGGTCCGTTTACACGAAACGCAGTCGGGTCCTGGCTTCCGATCAAATTGTTTGCAATGACCTGTCGTTGATGCGCGATCGGGCCCAGTTTTTCTTTTTCCAACATGCGGCTTGCGTTGGATGTGCCCGAGACCATCTTTGCATAGTTCTCTGCCTCCGCTGGCGAACGCCGCTCAGTGATAACACGACCTGCTGGAGTAATGATGACATCGAAGGGCACCATCGAAACGTCGTACTCATTGACCATGTCGAGTGCCCGGTCAGCGTCCAGTTTCACAGGAATGACGTTTTCGGCGATCGCTTTCTTGACGGCGTGACTTCTGAAGACGTAGGTCTCGAGGGCCTTGCAAGGGCGACACCAACTGGCATCAAAGTGCAGCAGCACGAGTTTGTTCTGTTGCTGGGCCATTTTTTTGGCCTTCTCGACGTTCGATTCCCAGGGAATATCGCCGTTCACATATTGAGCGTTGGCACTTGAACCGGCAGCCAGTGCAATCAAAGTCGCCGCGGCGAAGAGCAATAGCACACGGGTCGAAGAATTGAGAATTGAATTGGTTTTCATTTTCACACCGGAATTTCAAATGCACGCAGTGACACTGTGTCTGCTTCGTCAATTTCCGTCTTTGTCGGCCACGTAAAATGAAACGATTATCAGGAATTCACGGTGTTTGTCCGGTATTTTGGCGGTTTGGGAAGTCTTGAGAAAATGGGTTCCGCGTTTTATTTATGCTTGACAACGATCTTCGATTGGGCAAAACTCTCAGACAGATTAGCGAGCTTCGTTGATCGAGTATCTGTGCTCCGGCTTTCAGCCCGAGCAACTGGTCCGGAGAAATCTGGACGTCTTTTTTGGGTTTCAGATTTCTGATTCACTTGAGTGTTTCAAGCATTAGTCGCTTGGTTCTTTGTGAAATGGCGATTTGAGCGGGTCTCGTTTTCGGGCATTTTGCCGGACTTTCCCGTTCCCACTTCCTTGGGAGAGGTTGCTTTTGCTACTTGATGCATTGGCGTTCATTCACCCAACTTAGGGGAAGTTTCAGGATACTCTTCAATCCTCGTGGTCGAAACGGATTCTTACAGTGCGAACGGACAGCGTTCGGCTGCAAGTCATTTTTAACTTTCACTCTTTTCACAAGTTCGCGGCGATCCTTTGATCTTCCGCAACATAGTTCGGCGTTGATCGAAGTTCTCGTGACGCCGCGAATTAACCGGGATTGGAATCTGGTGTCCGCTTCTCAGGACAGCAATTCGTTTGGCGTTGCAAGCCAACCTGAATCCACTTCTACGGTTACCAATTGGAACCTGGATTCTTTATCAGGACATTTTTGATGGCAAAAAAACGGCGACGTACTTCATCAGCCAAAGACACTGGATCGGATCGCGATTCAGACAATTACGATTCCGATTCAGACCGTGACTATCGGGACAATGATTCTGGATCCGAGCCACGCTCAGAAAGCGGCCGAGGTCGCGGACGCAGCCGAAGTCGAAGCAGTCGAAGTCGCGACGATAACGATCGTGATGACCGGGACAACCGCGACCGCGAAGACAGCCGTGATCGTGATCGCGACAGAGACGATTCGCGCGACCGTGATCGGGATCGCGACCGTGACCGTGACCGGGATCGTGATGATTCAAGAAGCAGAGATGACTCTCGTGACTCCGATGATCGGGATCGGGATCGCGATGGCGGTCGTTCAGAAAAATCCCGCTCTGATTCCGATGGCGATTCTGATCGCGGACGGCGCGGCGGAGGAAACAACTCACGACGCAGACGTGGATCCGGTGGCGGGGCACGTTCGGGCGGAGGAAACCGATCCGGTGGCGGAGGCCGTGGCGGAAATCGTGGCGGTGGAGGCCGTGGCGGAAATCGTTCTGGTGGCGGCGGACGCTCTGGTGGCGGCGGACGTTCTGGAGGTGGTGGACGTGGAAACAACAACAGCAACTATCGTGGGCGACGTGATCGCGATCGCAACCGCGAACCAGTCGAGATCGATGATTCGGAATTGGTCGAAGGCTTTGGCTTGCTGGAACTGCATCCCAACGGATACGGTTTCCTGCGAAGTCCCAAGAAAAACTACTCTCGTGACCGCAGCGATCCATTCGTTCCCGGCACGATGATTGAAAAGTTTGGTTTGCGTGAAGGCCTGATCATTCGGGGCAAAGTCCAACCTGGTCGTCGGCAGCAGGGCCCTCGTTTGCGAGAGCTGATCGATGTCGATGGAATGGCTCCTGAAGATTACGCCGATGTGCAACGATTCGATGAACTGACTCCGATCAATCCGGAGCAGTGGTATCAGCTTGAAGCTGGTCCTGAACCGTTGACGACCCGTGTGATGGACTTGCTGACTCCGCTTGGCAAAGGTCAACGTGCTCTGATCGTTGCTCCGCCTCGCAGCGGCAAGACGGTCATGTTGCAACATATCAGCCAGGGAATCGCGCTCAATCATCCTGACTCAGTGCTCATGGTGCTTCTGGTCGATGAACGTCCTGAAGAAGTCACGGACATGAAGCGCAATGTGCTCGGTGGCGAAGTAATCGCCAGTAGCCTGGACGAAGACATCGAGAGCCACGTGCGTCTTTCGCAGTTGGTGATCGAACGCTGTAAGCGACTTGCCGAAATGGGCCGTGACGTTTTCCTGTTGATGGATTCGATCACCCGTTTGGCTCGTGCGTTCAACAAGTGGGTCAGCAATTCGAGTCGCCGTGGTCAAACCATGTCTGGTGGTATCGATACCAAGGCGATGGACATTCCCAAGAAACTGTTCTCTTCAGCGCGAGCGTTTGAAGAAGGTGGTTCACTGACAATCGTCGGTACTGCTTTGGTTGATACCGGTAGCCGGATGGACGAACTGATTTTCCAGGAGTTCAAGGGAACCGGTAACATGGAATTGGTGCTCAGCCG